>CAYGEE010000050.1:0-15596 GCA_964348765.1 uncultured Planctomycetales bacterium
CGAAGCAATCTTTTATGCTAAAAAGATCGCTTCGTCATCAAGGAAACCATTTCGTCTCGCGATGACACAATGAATAAATATCAAAATTCTCTCTGTCAGCTAAACATTTACTAATTTACATTACTTCAAAACGATTTATTTGCCGATATTTCTGGAATAAAGAGACAATCAGTGATAATATTTTACAAAAATGAAGCCGATCACATCCAAAACCGATCAAAATAGCATCCCTCTTATTTGGGCTTTTATCCTGCCCGCTCTTTACTGGATTTATCTATTCTTTTCAACCACCATGGACATCAAATTCGATGCCGCCGGATATCAGCAATACGGCGAAACGATCTACAGGCACGGTTATTTGGAATATTTAAAGATCGCGCCGGAGAAAGTGCCGCTTTACTCGATCATCATCTCTTTTTCTATGTGGATCGCTGATCATCTTCATGTTTCCTATCAAACGATCCAAAAGATCATCCAAATTGGATTTTTATCTTCGGCACAATTCTTTACGATGAAAATCCTTCAAAGCCTGAAACTCCATCAAACGATCATTTTTGCGCTCACACTCTATTTCGGATTCTCTCCGGCGCTTGTTAACTCCGCCTTCAGCCTTTTCCCGGAGATTCCAACTTACGTGTTTACGCTCGGCATCTTATGGGCATGTATCCAATCTTGGGAACTCATTCAATCAAAAGATATCCCTAAACTCCTTCTATGGGCATTCATTTTCAGTGCTTTATTTGTCCCTCTAACACTTCTTCGTCCGGTCTTTGAATATGTCCTGATCGTCCTTTTATTTTGCTTTTTCTGTCTTGCGTTGCCATTATTGTTCCAGAAAAGGTTTAGATCCTTTATAAACACGATCATATTCATCACGATCGCTTTTTGCGTATTCCAAGCCTCTGTTTATCCACTACGCATGTTAAATTTTAAACATAACGGATATAAATCACTGACTGTCGTCGGAAATCAATCCCTTTATGCAACCGCTTTGGGCAGAGTGCGTCCTCTTAACACGACGAACGTCCTAACCTTTCTCTCTTTTGTCCCAGGACAGAATATTTGCGAACGGATCTTTAAACCAGAAGAATGCGGCTTTTGGAGCAAGGAAAACAACATTAGCGGAAAGAATAAAACTCTGGAGCTTCGCGCTTTGGGAATGTCCAACAGCGAGATCGACAATGAACTTAAAAACCTTGCCATCACAACAGTCCTCTCCCGG
The DNA here is from genome assembly GCA_964348765.1 of uncultured Planctomycetales bacterium. Lineage (GTDB taxonomy): Bacteria > Omnitrophota > Gorgyraeia > Zapsychrales > Zapsychraceae > CAYGEE01. The sequence goes on from CAYGEE010000050.1 coordinate 1,223, forward strand.
CCGATCCAATATAGCCTGTTAACTTTTGCAGAAGGTTTTAAACTGATTTTCTGGGAATCAACAGAGGTCGGATTTGTAAATTATCCGCAATGGCTAACGAATATTTTCGTTAACCCAATCGCTAAGTTCGGGACCCGCTTAATGATTTCTCTTATCACATTCATCAGTCTCATCATGATGATCAAGCTTCTATGGCAGGAGCGTAAAGCAATCTATCAACTCAGCGACATCGATCACAAGAAAATTTCAGTCATTCTATTTTCACTGATCCTTATCGTCATCACCATAGCTTTGTATGCCCCGTTTCGAACCGCCATACGCTATGCCTTTTCCATCGTGCCTCTCTACTTTATTCTCATTGGATTGGCTTTGCAGAAGATCTTCAACAAACCCGGCAATCAATGAACACCTTCCCGAGGCATCTTTAGTTGCTCGATCAAAACATCATAAAGATTCTGCGCGATCAAGCGATTACCTTTGATAGTACAATGCCCAAAGTTCCTTGCGAATTTATCCTTAAAATATTCCCAATAATTCTCTTCGGTAAGAACCTTCTCAAAGTTTTCCTGATTGCTGACAAAAACAACCTCATTCTTGCGTTTGACGATATCTTTTAAAGGCTCAATATCCCGACGAGGATACTGCATGCAGATCAATTTAATGCCGCGATCCAAGATCAATCCCGCCATCTTGTTATAGTTCTCAATTGTTAAAGGATGATACGTCTTAAGTTCACGCCAATAAGCAAATCGTTTTAATTCATCCCTGTCCGGATTATTAAAGCACGTATCTTGATTCTCATCGATCACACATCCAGGTTTGGGAATAAAAGAAACATCCGGATCATCTTGATGACGATAAGTCCAATTATCAAAAGCTTCCGTTTGACCGGTATCAAGATAATGATAGATCTCTTTCGGCGAAAAGCCCTTCTGTTTTTCCACGCCAAGACCCTTATAAGTCATATCAGAATTCTTATTCTCACTCAAACGGCTTTGAATGTGTTCTTGCATTAGTTTCAAAAACTTATAAACTCGCAGCTTCTTAAGATATAGATACTTGAACTTCGAAAAAGAAGATTGCGACAAAACCCGGTCAAATAACGCGTCATTGATCCCGACCATCATAATGACCATTTGCGGTTTATATTTCACGAGACTGCCTTCCAATGTTTCTAAAAGCTCCGTTGATGTCTTGCCTGGCAAGCCTTTGTTGATGACCGTGAATTTTCTTGTATCACTGCTTAAATTAAGAAGCACTTCAAGCTCATAAGGGAAATTATTACGAACTGGGACAATGTCTCCCTGCGTCGTCGATTCCCCGATGCACATAATGCGGTATTCACTCTTATCGAACGAAGCTGCGTTGTTGGCATCTTGAGCACTTATAACAATCCATCCCGCGAGGCGCAAAATGATTTCAAGGAGGACTAATGTTATAAGTATCCCGAAGAAAACAAGGGAGATCTTCTGGAATAAATTTGTTTTTATATTTTTGACCATGGGAAAAATCTCGCGCAGATTCGATCAGCCTAGTTTGGAAGGATCTTTTTCGCGATCTAGGATAAAATCAATAACATACGAAGGACGCCGGCGGCTTTCATCGAAGGTGCGCCAAAGATATTCCCCCAAAACCCCAAGCATCATCATCTGCACACCGCCGATAAAAAGGATCGCGACCATCAAAGACGACCAGCCTTCCACCGGAGAACCATTGATATATCCCCAAAAAACTTTGAGAGCATATAGAAAACCTAAAAACGCAGTAATCATCCCGAAGCTACTGATCGCCCGGATAGGGACATCGCTAAACGACAATAACGAATCAAGGACCAACTTAATCTTCTTTGTAAGTGTCCAACGGGACTGGCCTTTATACCTGGCCCCCTTAACATACAGAACCTGCTCCTGCGTAAATCCGAACCAAGCAAACATCATATAAATAGATGTATTTTTCTCAGATAAACTTTTATAAGCATTGATCGCTTTTCTACCGGCCAGAAAAACATCCGCCCCCAACGTCGGCATCCGAATAGGAGTTAGTCGATTTATTAAAAAATAATACAAACGAGAGAATATCTTTGTAGAAAAACTTTCCCCTTCTCTGTCGGAACGCACTGCCCAAACGATCTCTGAACCGGCTTTCCACTTATCGATCAATTGTTTTATTAATTCCGGAGGATCCTGAAGGTCTGAGGCCAACGTGATCGCACAATCGCCTGAGCAATATTCGAGCCCCGCCGATAAAGCCGCGTGCCCGCCATAATTACGCGCGAACTTAATGATCTTGATCCGCGGATCCTTTAAATGCAAATCCTTAAGGATCTGCGGTGTTCGGTCCCGAGATCCGTCATCGATAAAAATGATCTCAAATTCATCCGGCAAGCCCTTAAGGACCGAATGAAGACGATCATAAAGCTTCTCTAAATTATCCTGTTCATTGAATGCAGGGAATATCAGTGATATCATTTCATTTTCCTCGATAAGATCCTTGCTGGATTTCCCGCAATAACGACATTTTTCTGTACATCCTTGACAACATTGGAACCTAACCCAATAAAACTCTTCTCTCCAATATTGATATGATCGCGGATCGTTGAACCCGACGCAATAAAACTTTGAGATTTGATATGAACTGTCCCCGAGATCGCCACATGCGCGCCGATAAAACAATAGTCACCGATAGAACTATCGTGAGAGATCACGGTATTGGGTAGAATAGCGACATGATTCCCAACAGTAACTCCGCAACTGATAAATGTATGCGGCATGATGACGGTGTTATAACCGATTCTACTATCCGCCGAAACAACTGCCGACGGATGAATGATCGTTGCAAAACGTGACGGATCAAGATCCAAGAGATCAACAATACTTTTCTTTTTTAAATAACTTTTGGGATCCGAAGGAACCGCAATGATCTGTGCCGAAGGAAACTTCTTTAATTTATCCCGACCGCCTAAAACTTTAACCCCATTAAGCCCCTGCCCCCACGATTTGGGGTCGTCATCAATAAAACCAAGGACATCCCACGTCTTACGATGCCGATTAATATCTTCGATGATCAAAAGCGTTTCTCTGGCCGTTCCGCCAAATGGGAAAATAAGTAGTTTCTTAAGCATGGGCATTAACAACCTTTTTAACAGACTCGATCACATAATTGATCTCTTGATCATTTAATTTCGGATACATCGGAAGCGTGATCGTTCGTAAGCCGATCTCTTCCGCATGCGGAAAATCCCCAGCGGAATATCCTAGACGCTTCTGAAGATAATCCAGCAAATGAATCGCGCGATAATTGACCGCAACCCCGATCCCCAGATCCTGCAATTTCCAAAGAATCTCATCACGTCTTTTGGGATCGACCAAAATGGTAAATAAATGCCTCGCACTCTTTGAATTCGCAGCAATTTTCAGCAATTGGATATTACTCTCATTTCTAAAAGCCGATTCATATTTCCTGCAGATCTCTTCCCGGCGCGCACAATTTCCCTCAATATCATCAATTTGCGTCAACAAAAGCGCGGCTTGGATATTCGACATATTATATTTCCATCCTAAGAATTCCATATCCCAATGCTGATAATGCGATGTATATCTATCAGCCGCTTGCTTGGACATGCCATGGCTGCGCAATAATCTTATTTTTTGAGCCAGATCCTCATGATTCGTCGCGATCGCCCCGCCCTCACCGGAAGTGATATTTTTCGTCGCATAAAAACTAAAACAACTGATATCTGAGAATTGCCCGGGGCGCAGATCATCCCGCACGCCTTCAATGCAATGAGCCGCATCTTCGATGACTTTTAAGTGATGCTTATCAGCGATCTTCTTAATAACTTTCATATCCGCCATCTGACCGTACAAATGAACGGGCAAGATCGCTTTTGTTCTAGAAGTTATGGCTTTTTCAATTAATGCCGGATCGATCAGCCCAGTATTTTTATCAACATCAACAAAAACAGGAGTTGCTCCGGTATACAAAACCGCATTAGCAGTTGCTATAAACGTCATTGGGGTTGTAATAACTTCATCGCCTTCTTTTATCCCTAACGCCAACAACGACAAGTGAAGCGCGGCTGTGCATGAAGTCAACCCGACGGAATATTTTGTCTTCACATAAGCGGCAAATTTTGTTTCGAACTCAGAAACGTACGAACCTGTTGTCAGAAAAATGCCGTCTAAACACTCCATGACTTTTTGTTTCTCGCTTGGCCCGATATTATGCTTGAAAAATTCGACCTTCAAAAGACTCTCCCGTTCATCTTGATCTCATTAAGGATCTTGTCAGCATCGATCAAAAATTTATAATATTTCAAAGTAACCGTTCGAATATCCGTAAAATCAACAACCGATGTTTCGATCGCCCGTTTAACTTCCAAAACTCCGTCTAAAACACTATATTTTGATTTAAAGCTTAATTCTTTTTTGATCTTATCAAAATTAACATTATAATTCCTCTTCTCAACATCATCCGGAACAACCTCGATCTCAACATGCGGGATCACCTCACGGATAATATTCGCGACCTGGATCACCTGATAATTCTGATCGTTAAAACCAACATTAAAAACCTCACCGCTAACTTTCTTCACCGGAGATTCCAATATCAGAATAAATGCCCTCGACACATCACGGACATGAATATTAGGCCTCCACTGCTTGCCGCCGCCAAGGACAAAGATCTTTCCATTTGTCACCGCGTGCGCGGTCATGATATTGATCAAAAGATCGAATCTCATCCGAGGAGAAAACCCATAAACAGTGGCGTTTCGAAGGATCGTGACGCAGAAATCCTTGTCATTCATTTTCTGCAATTCATTTTCAGATTGGATCTTTTTCTTTGCATATAACGAAACTGGATTCAAAGCTGATTCTTCCGTCAATGATTCCTGGCATCCGGCGCCGTAAATACTGCAGGATGAAGAATAAAGAAAACGCGATACCCCGGATTTTTTAGCAAGAGCCGCAAAGCGCACATTGCCTTTAAAATTAATATCCTCCGTTAACTGCGGATCAAGATCACACGATGGATCATTGGATATCCCGGCTAGATCGATCACCGTATCGATCCCGTCAAAAACATCAGCGCTGACAGAACGGATATCATCCTGCACGATCGAAAATTTCGGACTTGATACTAACGCCCCAACGGTCTGCCGGCCGAAAAAGAAACGGTCCAAACAACGCACTTTGTGTCCTTGCGTCAAAAGTTCCTCACAAAGCACCGACCCAATATATCCTCCGCCTCCTGCCACTAAAATATGACGCATGTTCACTCCTCTAATAAAGTTATTTTTGCAATGTCAAAACAACCGCTTCGTGTCCAATATACGTATAACTAAAGCGCTTTGTCTGCCATTCTTTCGATGAAGCCTTTGCAACCATTTCTTTCAACTCATTTTCATGCCGCATCCATTGGCCGCGATCAAGCTTTCGGTTCAACCACGCTAACGGCAAAAGCCAAGGATTGATCGGCCAAACACCGTCGATCACGATAACTTTCCCGCCAACACGCGTACAACGGATCATTTCTTTGATCGTATTAAGCGCCAATTCCGAAGGTAAATGATGCAAGACCGCAAAACACCGTGCTTCATCAAAAGCATTCGTTTTAAAGGGAGCCATTTCTGAAGACCCGACAACACCACCACAGCCTTCCTGCGCTTTAAATTGCTTAATATATGCGCTATTGATATCAAGGCCCGTGATCTTGGCATTAAGCGGTTTGGGCGTTGTCAGCTTCGGCCCACAGCCGACATCCAAGATCTTCCCTCGAGAATCCTTAAAAATAACACCAAAATGCTTCTTTAACTGCTTATAAGCCCCCGGAGCCAATATCACTTGCGATAAATTATAAACAAAGGGGATCTCTAGTATGGAATAAATAAATCGACGGATCATGCTATGATCATTTTGATCGTTCCCATCGCTTAATGGATAAGATCTTTCTTAATATTCAGAAAATTAGGTGAAAAAATACTGTTTATCTTAACCTTAAATATTATTAGAAACAAGAAAAATTTAGCTCGTTATAAAGACAAAATGAGATTACCTAAAGATTTTCTCGTTTGTGTCATTGCCTGCCCTGGCCAGGAAAAAACAAATATCTGGCAGGCCAGGGCGAGCGCTTTTTGCGAAGCAATCTTTTAAAAAGATTGCTTCGGCCGAAAAGCGGCCTCGCAAAGACACATAAAGGCATTTAAACGTAAAAGTCCTATATTTGAATTCTTATTACACAGAATTTGACCTTAATGTTAAGATATTTATCAATTCCAAAACCTATGCTCCAAGCCAAGAAAAAATCCATAATCCTGCTAACTATCTTCACCCTTCTTTTGGTAAGGGTTATTACTCTCTTTCATCCTGTCCCGGGCTATGCCCCCATTTATTGTAAACGGGCAATGATCCATTTGAAGAAAAATGAGATCACGCAGGCTATATCTCAATTTGATAAAGCTGTTTTTCATGATCCGACCTATGCTGAAAGTTATTATCAGCTGGGATTGCTTTATGAAATGCAGAATAACAGGGAAAAAGAACTTATAAATTTTAAAAAGGTCGTTGATCTAAACGCCGAAGACAAACCCTACGCCAAAGCTTATTTTGAAACAGGAAAATATGATTATGAACAAGGCCAATACATCCCGGCGATCCTTTCCCTGCGCAGATCCATTTTCCTTGACCAAAACTTCCTGGAAAGCTACAACTATCTAGGAAGATCCTACTTTAAGATCGGCGACATCCTCAATGCCAAACGGCAAGCCTACAATTTAAACTCACGCATGCATGGCAGCACAGAAATCCGAGAACGAGGTCAACCCATTCTCGATGACATGGGTCAATTTCTAGGACTTGAAACAAAGAACGGACTAGATTTTAGAAATCGTCCATAAAAAAGTAGGGACAGACACGACTTTATGCTCATTTTTAATGGAAAGTCGTATCTGTCCCTACTTTTTTTGTTACCTGCTTGATTGCAATGGGTTGTGAGAACGACACTATTTATTCATTTATTTTTAAAACACCTCTTCCCCTAAAATAACTTTGAATTATCCCTTTTTTCGATTAAAAAATTGCTTAATTTTTGATCCTAAATTTTCTTTAGGTAAGATTTCTTGACCCTGCCAATCCTCTTTCCACCAATTCTTAAGATACTTATCGATAATAACAGTAAGAAATTTATATTCTTCTGTTTTGAACTCTTCTAATTCTTCATGACAGTGAGGACATCGAGGTAAAGCATTGTGTTTAAACTCACCTCCACAAGTACAATATTTTAAATGTTGTTCAACAGTGGAATGTATAAGCTGTGCTGCGGGGTTATTCTTTGTTAAACCCCATTTATCATCCTTATCAAGATATGGAACATCTAAAATACAAGCCATACCACATCTATTGCAATAAGCATGAGCACTTTGATTAGGACCATTTCTTATAAGGTCATAATCAAATTTCTTTTTACAAAAATTACATATTGATTCGCAAGGATATCCCATATTTTTATTGTATCACTTTCTAAGGTCCTACGCAGCCACCATAACCACAAACTGTTACCCCAATTGAATATTTTTGTTGACTGGGTAAACTAATATATCTCAATGGTTGCATTACCCCAGGACCTCCGTATATTCCAGCTTGTGATGCTGGGGTTGAACCTACGACATTCTGTGCGATTCCAAATCCATCCGGAGCCGTAGTCAACACAACCGAAGATCTAGACATTTTAAGTAGATTGCCTTTGCTTGAATCTATACCTAGTGCATTTTGCATTTGTTTTATACTCATATCTCGCATTTTAACCCCACCTACGACTTCATCGGGATTAAATACAAATGTTCTTTTAGGATCCAATCCACCGCTTGCTTTAATACCTTGTAAAAAAGTAGGGACAGACACGACTTTATGCTCAGTTTTGATGGAAAGTCGTGTCTGTCCCTACTTTTTGTCACTTTTAGAACTTCAAATTCACCCCAACGTTGAAATTTCTTTCCGGTTCGGGAAAGTATTGTTTTGTACTGCTAAAAGCGGATTTAACAACGTAGTTTGAATAAAACTGATTGAAAATATTGTTCACCGCAAAAAAGATCTCATAGAAATCTTTTTTAAACGATAGTTTACTATCAAAAACACAATACGGCTCAACTCTTTGTGTTGCGTTTAACGTGTCATTAATAGCATACCGCGAACCCACAAAACGGCTGGTTAACGCCAAATTGTAATACTTTAAAAATCCCGTCACGATCCCAGCGTTTAACTGTTCACGAGGAACCATCGGGATATCTTTCCCATCATTAGACCCATTTACAAACTGAGGATTTTGATAAGTAAAGTTTGTGAATATTTCCAACTTATTCAAAAGATCAACGTCGATAAATTTCTTAACGTCAACTTTCGTTCCAATTTCAACGCCCATTCTCTGAGTTTTTCCATAATTACTATTTGCAAACGTGACAGGATCAAAGAATATTTCATTCTTAAGATTCATAAGATAAGGTGTCACACTAAAAACGACCTTATCATTAAAATTATGTTTGATCCCCGCTTCATACTGAACCCCGGTTTGCTGCTTAAGGTCAGTATTTAATCCAGGCGATATCCCAAATCCAGGGAAATTGGCCGTACTATACCATTCATCAGTCGCAAGAAAGCGAAACGTCTGCTGAATGTTAAAAAAGATATTCGAGCCCGGCATATATTCATATTTTGCTCCTCCCGTCCAAACATCCTCATCGGGCGTAACACTTTGATTGACCAATACATTTCGCTGATCAAAATGATAATCAGCCCTTTGATATCGATTGCCGATATTAGCAAAAACATTTGGAATAATCTCGTATTCTAATGATCCATAAACTCCAAATTCTTTTTTGGTGATCGTAATATCATCAACATTGCTTCCTGAGCCAAGAATGTCGTTATTGGTATCATAATAATCAATCCCAGTAACAAAATTGACTTGTTTATCAAAAACTGTTTGATTGAAAATATATTTCCCTACAATTCCTAAGGTATCGATGCTTCGTTTCGTATTGTACGCCCCAAAACTATTAAAAGAATCGTAAACATCCCGCAACCGATACGACGGCTCAATAACAAGCTCACCATAATACAGGTCTTTGGGCCATGGTTTCGCGCTTAACGACAGACTGACATAACGATCCTTCGTGTAAGACACATCCTGATCATTAACGGATCCTCTCCGACCGACGGTATTGATATCAGCATCCGTCAATCCGCCGGGAAGTTCCTGTGTGTCTTGATGATAGCCAATATTTAAATCCGCATTGATCTTCTTTTCAAAATCATACGAAAACCGTCCGTTATAATCTTTCGCTAGTAGATCGCTGTTGTCACGATAGCCGCGGGCATCGTTGTATTTGGAATGCATATAATAGGAAACATTGTTCTTCTCACCCGAAAGTTCAACATCTGAGCTTTGAGCGTCATAACTTCCGTACGTAAAACCTGTTCGTGCTGATAATTTTCCTTTTCCTTTTTTCGTGATGATATTGATGACCCCTCCGACAGCATTATCACCGTAAAGAACAGAACCCGCTCCGCGGATGATCTCAATTCTTTCAACGGATTCAATCGGGATCTGAATAAGGTCCGGACCCGAAATATCAGCATTATTGATCTTCCGGTCATTGACCAGAACCAAGACATTCCGCCCGGCTGTATCGCCAAAGCCTCGAATATCGACCACCGAAGACTTTGGGGTATTATTATCCGTAACATTAACACCCAACGCTTGTTTTAAAACATCCGGAACATTCTGAGCGTTTGAAGCTTTGATCTGCTGCGACGTAATAACCGTGACATTTCCAGCGATCTTATAATCACTTTGCGCGATCCGGCTGGCGGTCACAACGATCGTTCCAAGGTCTTTTTCTACACTTTCAAGCGCGAACGCTGTTACGGTCATTGTTAAAGAAAGTAACATTACAATAAAAATCTTTTTCATATTTCTCCTTTAAAATAATTTGTGTGCAATTTATTGACCCTGCTTCGCCAAATACTTGTCGTGTTTGGCTTCGCAGGGTTCTTTTTCGCCGAATGATCAATAGAAGGCGAAAAAGAAAAATCCCAATCCCGCGATAAGCGGAATTGGGAGTGCACCCTGTTTCTTGTTCCCAAAATATATAAACTTTTTAATGACTGTCTCGCGCAGTGATTAACGTTTAAACTATACCGGTAGGTCTTCTGGCTCTCCCCTTTTTCTGACACCTTCCCACTCAATGATTGAGCAGTGGTTCAAGTCCTCAGAAAAAACTTCCTCATACACATCGAGGCAGGATCACAGCGGCGGGACCGCTCCTGAATTTAACAGGATTCCCTTTTTTGCTTGATTAAGCAAACCAATATAGAGAATTTTTATTTACCCAAAATCTGGGTCAAAGAGCAGAAGCAAACCGCGTGTTTTTAATTCTTGCCGCGATCAGCTCATAAGAACCGAAAAAGACAACCGTATAGATCAATGTACTTAGAACTTCTGTCCTAAAAAACGGGATCGCTAGAACAAAACATTCTGTCAAACCGGACAGTGTTAAGGGATACATCCCCGACACGATCCAAACACCCAAATTCGTGACCACAAAGAATAATAAGGAAGCCCAAAGGCTGTTGGCAAAAATTGATTTAGAAGTCTTATTCTTCTTAAGCGCGACACCCATCAAGCTGATCACAAAAATACTGCCCCAAGTAAAGATCATCGTGTTATGTAATCCAAGAATAAGATCGGAAACAGCAAGCAGGACTAATGGAAGATATTTCGCCTCGCGTTCTTTTAAGTATACGCCGCCAAAAAGAGAAAGCGCGATGACTGGAGTAAAATTCGGGATATGAACAACCAGACGTGATGCGATGCCAATAACTAATAAAATGATTGCTAACATAGTTTTCCTTTCGTTTTGTCCTTTACTATAAATAACTTTATTTTGAAAGTCAAGCCGAATAACTCTTTCCTAAAGCATAAAAAATAACAAACCCTCCCAGTTAATCAAAAAGACCCTTGACGCATCAAAAACATTAGACTATTCTCTAATAATAATTCATGAAACTCTAAAAAAACTTCTTAAAGATTCTCTGATGATCATGTCCCGAACAAGAACAGAACATCCCTTAACAAAATCTCCTTATCTTCCCTTAATATATGCAGTCGTCATTTCACTATTCTATTGGATCTATCTTTTTTTCACTGCCAAGATCGAGATCATTTTCGATGCCATCACTTTCGAAGGCCTCGGTCAACTTCTCTATAGTTCAGGCTGGGCTGAATACTTAAAAACAGGCCCGACACGAGAACCACTTTATCCCTTGCTAGTTTCATATGCAATGGCCGCGGCCGATCTGTTTCATGTTCACTACCACGTCTTTCAAAAGATCTTTCAATTACTTATAATTTTTGCGACACAACTCCTATCCTACAAGATCCTTCGGAAGCTCAATATCCATTCGCTGATCATTTTTATTACGATCCTTTACATGGGATTCTCGCCATCGCTTATCAATTCAGCTTTCAGCTTGTTCTACGAGATCCCGACCTATCCTTTTGTGCTATTGATCATCCTCGTCTGTCCGCGGATCTGGGGATCGTTATTCTTAAAAAACACGAAGAATATCCTCATCGGAGGGTTCATTCTCGGTAGCCTATTCCTCTGTTGTACATTCACCAAAGCGCTTTTTGGCTATGTCTTCATTATTTTTACAACACCTATTTTTGTACTTTTATTTTATTCAATAAATCAAAAGAACAAAACTCTTTTCACTAATACGCTTTTGCTGATCATTACAGTATTTAGTGTTTTTCAATCAGTAATGATCCCATACAAACTGTTAAATAAAAAATACAATGGGCATTACATGTTCACCGACCGCGGAGGATGGGTCCTTTACGGCAACACGGCCAAACGCATGCAGCCTTTAACATTCACGCAAACTTTATCTTGCGCGGCATTTACCATGGGAGACAATGTCTGTTATTCCCTTTTTAAAAAAGAAGACTGCGACCACTGGATTCTCATGCGGCTTGAAGAATTTGGCGGAGCTAAACGATGGGAATTAACCGCCCAATATGGAGCAGAAAAAGCCGAATCGCAGCTGATTGTTGCCTCAGCGCAAAAGGCGCTCGAGAATCCGGCGCAATATTTCTTGATAACATTCATTGAAACTTTCAAATTGTTCTTTTGGGAATCAACAAAGATCGGATGCGTGACATATCCGAAGGAATTAGCAAAACTATTCGAATTCAAACCTTTTCAAATAATCATCCGATTTCCCATCGCGATCCTATCGCTGTTATCATTCTTTTATTTAGGCTGGCAGATCTTAAAACTGAAGAATTCGATCTTCTGGGGGAAACTTAAGAGCGATGAGACCACGCAGACACTTCTTTGGATCTTCATGCTGACCGCAAGCTTTATTATTGCTCATTCTTTCTTCTATGTTCTGACCCGCTACATCTTCCCGATCATCGCATTAGAACTGATCTCCATCGCCTACATGCTTGATAAGATATTCTTCAAGAAAAAGAAAACCTAAGAATTCTCCGATCCTAAACTTTGATCTTCTGTCCATTCTTAAAATCAAAGATCTTATAAGACCGCCATCCTTTGACCTGAAAGAAATATTGCAGCGACGTTGCCAAAACAGCTAAGCCATAAATGGCACTTCGCTTAATATTGATCGATGAACAATCCTTATTATAATTACACGGCGAAGAAATCTCTCCGATGCGGTATTTTAAGTAGAAGATCTGCGTTAAGATCTGATTATCAAAAATAAAATCATCAGAATTCTCAAGCATCGGAACATTCAACAGGACTTCTTTTGAGAACGCCCGATAGCCCGTATGATATTCGGATAGTTTTTGTCCGGTGAAAATATTCTCAAAAGCCGTTAAAAAACGATTGGAAACATATTTATACCAAGGCATCTCCCCTTTTAATGCGTATCCGCCCAAGATCCGCGAGCCCAAGACAACGTCGAACATCCCCGTCGATATAAGCGATGCCATCGCTGTGATCAACTTTGGCGGATACTGATAGTCAGGATGCAACATCACAACAATATCAGCCCCGCGCTTTAAAGCCTCCCGATAACACGTTTTCTGATTTCCGCCATAACCTAAATTCACATCATGAACGAATGTATGGATCCCAAGTTTTTTAGCAACTTCCGCGGTTTTATCCTTTGACTTGTCATCAACCAAAATAACATCATCAACAATGTCGTGCGGGATCTCATGATAAGTTTTCTCTAATGTCCGCTCCGCGTTATACGCCGGCAGAACAACAACGATCTTTTTTCCATTTAACACGTTACGCCCACCTTTTCTTGTTTGAGTTAAAGATCTGAGTTAACGTTTCTTTTAAGCTGAACTTTTGCTCCCATTTGGGATAATGCAATCGGAACTTTTTTAAATTGGAAACATACCATGTATGATCGCCGATCCGATTTTGCTTCGAATACTGCCAATGTATTTTCTTCCCGGAAATATCTTCACACAACGCGATCGCCTCAAGCATCGAACAATTATTCTCCCGCCCGCCGCCGATATTATAAACCTCACCTTGTCTAGGCTTTAAATAGAACTGATAGAACGCATTGACAAGATCAAAACTGTGAATATTATCCCGAACTTGTTTGCCCTTATAACCAAAAACCGTATACTTTTCTCCCGTCACGGCGCATTTCATTAAATAGGCAAGAAACCCATGCAGCACCGCCCCGGAATGATTCGGCCCCGTCAAGCATCCCGCCCGAAAACAAACCGTCTTCATGCCGAAATACCGGCCGTACTCCTGCACAAGAAGATCCGCCGCGGCTTTGGATGTCCCAAAAAGCGAATGCTTGGACTGGTCGATCGACATCGTCTCATCGATCCCCTTATAAAACTTATGGGTCGATGGAAGCTCCCAACGGGTCTTCATTTCTTTTAACGGCAAACTGTTCGGAAGATCACCGTAAACTTTATTGGTACTGGTAAAAATAAAAGCCGCTTTGGGGCAATACTCTCTTGTTAGCTCAAGCAAGTTCAAAGTTCCGTTGGCATTGACTGAAAAATCCGTCAACGGTTCCCGGGCAGCCCAATCATGCGACGGCTGCGCCGCAGCGTGAATAACAAGATGAATGTCAGAATTGTATTTCTTGAAAATATTCCGAAGCCTATCAAGATCACGAATATCCGTATTAAAAGAAGTGAACGCCTTAACACCAGATTTCAATTGCTCTCTATTCCAATCCGTAGAAGCTTCTTTCCCAAAAAAATACCGGCGCATATCATTGTCAATACCGACAACATGAAAACCCTTATTCGCGAAAAATCGGACCGCCTCTGACCCGATGAGCCCTGAGGAACCTGTAACTAAAAC
>CAYGEE010000051.1:0-15374 GCA_964348765.1 uncultured Planctomycetales bacterium
AACTTATTATATGAATGAATTGACGATGGACAGAAAAAGATTTTGGCAGCCGAAGATTAATAAAACAATTGCCCGTGAGCGTTTTAAATCGGAGTGGCGTCATAAGTGGGATATTGATAAGAAAACAAATTTAATTTTACAGTATTATAAATTAAGCGATTCCTCGATCCTGAAAGATTATTTTAATAAAGAGTACCAAAAGGATAGTTCTCCACGGACATTTATGACATTAACAAAGAGTTTTCCTCAAGGTGTCCTGAGTTTTCAATTGGAAGGCAGGGTCAATAATTTTGAGTCAAAGACCGTGCGTTTGCCTGAGATCCGTTACGACCTATCCAGTGTCAAGGTAGGAGATACGGGATTCTTTATTCAGAACACTTCAAGTTTTGCTAATCTTGCTTCAAAATCTCCTTCTCCGACAGAAGTACGTTTGGAAACGAAGCGTTTGGATACAGATAATGAACTGTCGTATCCGATGAAAGTTTGGATCTTTGAAATGCAGCCCTTTATTGGGGAGAGATTTACGTATTATTCAAAAACAAAAGATCCCGATGAATATAATTCGATCCGGGGGATCTTTAGGACGGGAGCAATGTTAAGTACGAAATTTTATCGGATCTATGAAGTTGAAAGTCATTTTTTAGGAGGGGAAATTAAGAACTTGAGGCATATTATTACGCCGACCGTCCTTTATAAGTATCAGCGTGATCCGACTAGGACCTCTGATCAGCTTGACATTTTTGATAGTATTGATTCTATGACTAGGATCCACAGTATTAATTTTGGGCTGGAGAATAAGTTTCAAACGAAAAGAAAAGGGACTTCAGTGGATCTTTTCCGGGTCCTTGTTAGTACGGATTTTCGCCTTAAGGAAAATCCCGGCACGGGTGGTTTTGATCAGGTGAAAGCGGATATGGATTTTAAGCCGGTTGACTGGTTAACCTTGTATTTTGATTCAAATTATGATACAAGACATGATCGTTTGTCGACTGCAAATTTCGATCTTTATATTAATGGCGGGAAGAAATGGACATTAGGTTTTGGAAAAAGGCTTGAGCGTAACGTGGATGATCAGGTCACAGCACAGATCGAATATAAGTTTAATCCAAAGTGGAAGATCAAGGTTTATGAACGTTTTGATACGGAGCATGGCACACAAAAAGAGCAGTCTTTTACGGTCACCAGGGATCTTCATGAGTGGGATCTGGATATGCTCTATAGCGAGAAACGTGGATCAGGCAGTGAGATCTTATTAGTTTTCACTTTGAAAGCATTTCCTGAGATCGGATTTGATCTGGGATCAGGATTTAATAAACGCAAAGCAGGATCACAAACAGGAGAGTAATCGTCATATGAAGATTGCGATCGTTGGTTCAGGATACGTCGGGCTTGTCACAGGCGCGTGTTTGGCGAATTTGGGGCATCAAGTTATTTGTGTCGATAATGATCAGAAAAAGATCAATGCATTAAAAAAAGTCCGGATCCCGATATATGAACCGGGACTTGAAGATCTCGTCCGGAAATTCATGAAGAATAAACGGCTAAGTTTCACGACTTCGATCAAAGAGGCGACTCAAGGGGCCTTGGCGATCTTTATTGCCGTCGGAACACCTTCCAAGAAAAATGGTGAAGCGGACCTGACTTATGTCGAGAATGTTGCCCGGGAGATCGCACTTCATATGGATTCTTATAAATTGATCATTGAGAAATCAACAGTTCCAGCGGAAACAGGAAAAAGGATCGAACGAACGATCAGGCTTAATTTGCCGAATAAAAAGAAAAAGATCGAGTTTGATGTAGCGTCCAATCCGGAATTCTTAAGAGAAGGCTCAGCGATAGAGGATTTTATGCATCCTGACCGCGTTGTCATTGGTGTTGAGAGTAAGCGCGCTGAAGAGATCCTACGTGAGATCTATAAACCGCTTAAGCCGCATATGGTTGTTACGAATATTAATTCCGCAGAGCTTATCAAACATGCTTCAAATTCATTCTTAGCGACGAAGATATCGTTTATTAATTGTATCGCTCAAGTTTGCGATCTGTTGGGTGCGGATGTTCTCAAAGTTGCTGAAGGGATGGGTTTTGATAAGCGTATCGGCCGTGGGTTTCTTAACGCCGGAATTGGTTATGGAGGAAGCTGTTTTCCAAAAGATGTAGATGCGTTTATTCGTTTAAGCGAGAAGAGCGGGTATCATTTTGATCTTTTAAAAGCAGTTAAGAATGTTAATGAAGGGCAAAAATCTTCATTTATTCATTTGATCGAAGATAAATTATGGAATATCAAAAGCAAGGTTATTGGCGTCTTGGGGCTTGCATTTAAACCCAATACAGATGATATGCGCAATTCTCCGGCGGTTGATATTATTAAAGTTTTGCTGCATGAAGGAGCCAGTATTAAAGCTTATGATCCGAAGGCTGTTGATAATTGCAGGAAGATCCTGCCGAATATCACATATTCTTCTGATCCTTATGCGCTTGCGAAGGGTTGTGACTGCTTGCTTGTGCTGACGGAGTGGGATGAATTTAAAGAAATTGATTTTAGTAAAATAAAGAAGCTGATGCGTCAGCCAGTCGTTTTTGACGGACGAAATCTTTTTCATGATGTGGATCTAAAGAAGTTAGGGTTTGAATATTACGGAATAGGGCGGGGATAAGTCTTAAAGGTTAAAATGCTGGAAGATCTTAAACAGAAAATTAATAGTCGCAAAATTAAGATAGCTGTTATCGGGCTTGGGTATGTGGGATTGCCGCTTGCGGTTAATTTCGCAAAGAAGGGTTTTAAAGTTTACGGCATTGATAAGGATGCAGATCGTGTCGCGAAGGTCAAAGAAAAGAAAAGTTATATATCAGATGTTTTAAATTCTGACCTCGTTTCTGTTGTTGTCAAAAGAAATCTTGATGCCACGACGGATTTTTCTATTTTAAAGGTCATTGATGTTATAATTATTTGCGTCCCAACTCCTTTAAAACGCCGTTATACGCCGGATATTAGTTTTATTTTGAATTCAGTTCGTGCGATCAGTAAATATTTGAAGAAACATTCTTTGGTCGTTTTAGAGAGTACAACGTATCCGGGGACTACGGAAGAATTGATCCTTCCTATCTTAGAGGCGAATGGATTGAGATTGAATGAGGATTTTTATTTATCGTTCTCACCGGAGAGGATCGATCCAGGGAATAAAAAACATGTAGTGACGAGCATTCCAAAGATCGTCGGAGGGTTAACGCCGGAGAGTACGGAGTTAACGGCGCTTTTGTACCGGCAGATCATTAAAAAAGTTTTCCCTGTCAGTTCTGCTAAAACAGCTGAAATGACAAAACTTTTAGAAAATTCTTTTCGTATTATTAATATTGGATGGATCAATGAAGTGGCGATGATGTGCCACAAGATGGATATTGATATTTGGGAAGTGATCGAAGCCGCGAAAACAAAGCCTTTTGGGTTTATGCCGTTCTATCCTGGGCTTGGCGTCGGGGGGCATTGCATTCCGGATGATCCGCTTTATTTGTTCTGGAAAGCGAAACATCATGGTTTTAGTTCAAAGTTCATAAAGCTCGCGGCAGACGTTAATTCCGGTATGCCGAAATATGCGGTAAGTTATTTGGAAGATCATCTGAAAAAGAATGGAATATCTTTAAAGAACGCGAATATTCTTGTTGTGGGAGTGACCTATAAAAAAGACGTGAAAGATCTGCGAAAATCTCCGCCTTTGAAATTTATTGAGATCTTGAAGTTGTATAAATGTAAGGTGTCTTATCATGACCCGATCATTTCGTATTTAAACATTGATGGGATCAAGTTAAAGTCGGTCGAATTGACGAAAAAGATTGTCGATGTTTTTGATTGCGTTGTTATTGCCGCTGATCATACAGATGTCAATTATCATTTGATCCTGCAGTCAGCCCGCATGATCTTTGACATTCGAAATGTTTATGCTCATGTTAAGGATCCAAAGATCATAAAATTATAATCAGTTAAGGAGAAGCCGAGCGATGTCGAAAGAGAAGAAAAAGGTTGTTGTTACTGGTGGATCAGGATTTTTAGGAAGCCATCTTTGCGATCGGTTCATTGCCGATGGGTTAAAAGTTCTCTGTGTCGATAATCTGATCACTGGGAATTTAAAGAATATCGAACATCTTAAACGGAATAAAGATTTTGAATTTATAAGGCACGATATTTCTAAAGAATTACGTATTTCTGGAGGCGTTCATTATATTATGCATTTTGCTTCACCGGCAAGCCCGGTGGATTATTTGATGCATCCGATCCCGACACTTAAGGTGGGGTCGCTGGGAACGCATAACGCGTTAGGGTTAGCGAAATTAAAAAAAGCGCGGTTTTTATTGGCCTCGACGTCGGAAGTTTATGGTGATCCGCAGGTGCATCCGCAGAAAGAAACATATTGGGGGCATGTCAATCCGATCGGGCCTCGAGGAGTTTATGATGAAGCAAAACGTTTTGCGGAAGCGATCACGTTTGCTTATCATCGTTATCATAAAGTGGATACAAAGATCGTCCGGATCTTTAATACTTATGGCCCGCGGATGCGCATTAATGACGGGCGGGTTGTTCCGAATTTTATTTATCAGGTCTTGAATAATCTGCCGATGACGATCTACGGCAATGGCCAGCAGACGCGGTCGTTTTGTTTTTATTCTGATCTTGTCGATGGGATCGTTCGTTTGTTGCATTCGAACATTCCGGGTCCTGTTAATATTGGTAACCCCGATGAGTTTACGATCAAAGAATTCGCGCAGATCGTTCTAAAACTTTCGGATACAAAAAGTAAGATCGTTTATAAGTCATTGCCGATGGATGATCCTAAACAGCGGAAACCTGACATTACTTTGGCGAAAAAACATCTAAAATGGACGCCGAAGATCAAGTTGGAAGAAGGAATTAAAACGACCTTTGATTGGTTCTTGCGCAATAGTTGAAATGTTAGTATCGCTTGTGAAACAGGAAAGTTCAGTATTTTATCTGTGTCGTCGCGAGAAGATTTTTTTGTCGATTACGAAGCGATCTTTTAAAGGATTGCTTCGTTGATAGAGCAAGAGTTTCTCGCAATGACACAGAACACAGAAGAGCTCATCGAATATTGAGGAATGATGATAGTTAATATCACAAAACAAGACATTGAGAATTTCGAAAAAGAGATCGCTGACATCTTTGCTACGGGTGTCATTCGAGCTCCCGTTCATTTGCGTTCTGGCCGGGAAGATGCGTTGATCAAGATCTTTAAAGATAATAATATCGGCGCAGATGATTATATTTTTGGCTTTTGGGATTCGCATGAGCTGGCCCTTTTAAAAGGTGTCCCGCGGGAAGAATTAAAACAGGCGATCATCGATGGGCGCAGTATTTCTTTGTGGTTTGAGGAATATAAAGTGTTTTGTTCGGGGATCGTTGGAAGTCTGATGGGAACAGCCGTCGGTGTCGCTTGGGCGCTTAAAAATCAAAAGAAAAAAGGCCACGCGTATTTATTTTGCGGCGAGATGTCCTCAGAAACGGGTGCGTTCCATGAAGCGGTCAAATATGCTGTGAATTTTGATCTGCCGGTTACGTTCATTGTTTGTGATAATGGCGTTAGTGTCATGACAGACACGCGTGCAGCTTGGGGCAGTCATATTCCATGGTTTAAAGATACACGATTTGAGAAAAAGATCATTTATTTTAAATACACGAATGGCTATCCGCATTCGGGGCTGGGGAAATTGATAAAATTTTGAAAATATGGAAAATGATCCAAAAGTTAAAGAAGTTATCGAGAAATTTGAAAAGCGCATAAAGGTGTTGATATTTCTCATGCTTTTTTTATTGATACCGTTCGCGGTAGCGATTAGCTTCTATCAAAAGGAAGAAATGCTATTATTCAAAACAATTTTTGTTGCGCTCGTCACATTTCTTATTTGGTTTTATTATCGAAATAAGCGTTGTCTTATTTGCAAGAATCATTTTTACTTCATGAAAGAGAAATATCTTTATTTTTGTCCTTTTTGTGGGACTAAACTGAAAGAGAAATAAACTTATGAAATATTTCGACGAACTTAAAAGAACAATGGAATGGCTCGCCGGGCAGCCAAAAACGATATTTTGCGGCCAGACCGTCGCTGGGCCTGGGACGTTCATGTTCCAAACTCTGCGCGATCTGCCTAAAGAAAAGGCCTTGGAGCTTCCGGTCAATGAAAGTTTCCAAATGCAGTTTACGATCGGGCTTGCTTTGGCTGGTTATGTCCCGATCTCGGTCTATCCTCGTCAGAATTTTCTTTTATTAGCTGTTTCTGATATGGTGAATATGCTGGATAAGATCCCGGCCATTAGTTGTGGAAAGCATTTGCCGAAAGTGATCATTCGTGTCGCGGTCGGTCCTGACGCGCCAGTGCACCCCGGGCATCAGCATATTGGCAATTACGCGGATGGATTCCGCAAAATGTTCACGGCGATCGATGTTGTTGAGCTTAATGAGCCGGCGGATATTTTTCCAGCTTATAAACATGCTTATGAACGTACAGATAACAAATCGACTTTAATGATCGAGCATGGCAATTATTATGGCCAAAAGTGAGGTTTGAATATGATCAGAACTCTCGTTATCCCTGTTTTAAATGAATTAGACGGTATTAAGCTTATTATGCCGAGCATCAAACCGGAATGGTATGATCAGCTTCTTTTTATCGACGGAGAGTCCACCGACGGGACGCAGGAGTATTTAAAAGAAAAGGGATATCCTTTTTATGTACAGAAAAAAAGAGGCATGCGCCATGCTTATACGGAAAGCTGGCCGTTAATTAAAGGGGATGTTGTTTTGACTTTTAGTCCCGATGGGAATTCCATTCCTGAACTTATTCCCCTTTGCTTTGATAAAATGAAAGAAGGCTATGATATGGTCATTGTGTCGCGGTATAAAGACACAGCTAAAAGCGAGGATGATGATTTCTTGACGGGCATTGGCAATTGGTGTTTTACGAAAATGATCGGCATTCTGCACGGATTCCCTTATACCGACGCGATGGTGATCTATCGGGCTTATAAAACGAAGTTAGCTTATGATCTGGATCTGATGAATGATAAACATTTTCAATGGGAAGAAAATTTATTTAATACCAGGGTCAGCTGGGAGCCGTTGTTATCTATTCGAGCTGCGAAAAGAAAATTAAAGATCGCAGAGATCCCCGGCGATGAACCGCCGAGGGTCTTTGGAAAGAGAAAATTGCAGGTTTGGAAGTGGGGAGCCGTTTTTTTGGTGCAAACGATAAGAGAGATCTTTGTGTGGCGTTAAGAAATGAAATAATGCAAAAAGATTCAAAAATCTTGATAGTTGGCCACAATGATATTATGGAGAATGCTCTTTATGAGCATTTTCAGTCGAATGGATTTTCACAGGTCTTTTCTTCCTCCCGAATGGCCCTTGATGCTTCGATCCAGCCAAGTGTTTATGGTTTTTTTCAAGAACAGCGTCCAGAATATGTTTTTTTAGGTTCGACTCGTTCAGGCGGGATCCAGGCTAATATCCAATATCCCGGGGAATTCATTTATCATAATTTGGCCAGTCAGAGTAATATCCTTTATTCTTCATGGAAGTTCGGCGTGAAAAAACTTTTATATTTCGCCAGTTCATGTGTTTATCCTCAGAATGCTTCGCAGCCTATAAAAGAGATCTCACTTTTAAGTGGTGATCTGGAAAAAACGAGCGAGTTTTATGCGGTTTCAAAGATCGCCGGTTTGAAATTATGTGAAGCTTTTAAGAAACAATACGGATTTAATGCGATTACTGCTATTCCCGCGACGCTATATGGCCCTGGAAGCGATGTTGATCTGGAAAAAGCGCATGTGATGGGGGCGTTGATCTCTAAGATCTGTCAGGCCGCAGCTTCAGGGCAAAGGGAAGTTTCTGTTTGGGGAACAGGCGAGCCGCGAAGAGAGTTTTTATACATTGATGATTTTGTCGGTGCCAGTCTTTTTTTGATGGAAAATTATGAAGGCAATGAAACTGTTAACATTGGCTGCGGCAGCGATGTTTCGATCAAAGTATTGGCTGAAACGATCGCAGAAGTTGTTGCTTTTAAAGGACAGATCACATTTGATGCCGCAAAACCTAATGGTGTCATGAAAAAATTATTGGATAATGCTAAGATCTCCCGCATGGGTTGGTCGGCTAAGGTGACTTTGCGGGAAGGGATCGCAAGAACAATAAAGTGGTTTCAGGGATTATCTTTGAGCGGACAAGCAGTTAGATCATAAAGGATTTGGGTGGTTTTTTTGCAAAAGAAATTTAATAGTGTTTATTATTTTGGTATTTTAGGGATTGCTCTTATTGGTTTGTATTTTCGATTCCAATGTTTAGCAGAGCGTCCATTCGGAGGAGATGAAGCTTATCAGTTAGAAAAATCAATGGGTCCTTTAAAACCTATTTGGAAACATAACAATTATGGGGATTTTTCTGCTTTTCCAGGGGAATATCTTTTAAATTATCCGTTAGTGAAAGTTTTTGGTGAGTCTCAGAACAAGTGGGGGCTTGCGCTTTTTCATATTCTTATTACCATTTGGAGCTTTTATTGTCTTAAATTGATCTCGGATCGATTGTTCAAGTCGGAAGCCGGCGGGATCGTTCTTTTTCTTATTATGGCTTTTCATCAGGTGTTGATATTTCACTCGCTGGAATTTAGGCCGTATGGATTTTTGTCGGTCCTTTCTTTGACGACATTTTATTTTGTTGATGTCTTTCTCAAGGACGGTGCCCGTCTTGGGAAGTTGCAGTTGACGTTGTTAACCCTTTACTTTTTGTTCTGTATCTTGGCGCATCAGTATGGTATCCTGATTTTTGTTTTCATAACGATGAATGGTTTTTTGCAAGAAGAAAGATTCTGGGTAAAACTTAGAAAAGAAATGCTGTATCTTGCTTTGATCTTCTTGATCGCGCTTCCTATCTGGTTTTGGTTCTCGATCGGAACAGCCCATCAGGCAAAATCCATTAAGCTTTTCAAAGATACTTTCGAATATATCCCGAATCCTATGCTTGATATCGTCGGATTCATAAAGAACGTTGTGGGGAATTTGATCGGATTTAAATTCTTTTATGTGTTTTTGATCGGCCCGGCGGCTCTTTTCTTAAAAGAGAATAAAGACAGATTAAATCAATTAGGATTTTTTATGATCTTGATATTTTTACCTCTTTATTTGAATTTGCTTAGCGATGTTGTGATGAAATATTGGTTTATCCAGAGGCAATTTACTTGGGTGATGCCGTTGTTTGCTATTTGGGTGGGATGGTGTTGTGATTCTCTTTGGGTGTCCCTACGGCAGAATTCTTTAAGACGACAAAACATTTAATTTAAATTCAAGGAGGCAGTATGAAAGTTTTAGTGACGGGAGCAGCTGGATATCTTGGGTCAGTGGCTGTCCCGATCTTGTTGCAGGCGGGCCATGAGATCATTGCTCTTGATAATTTTATGTACAATCAAAATTCTCTTTTGGATTGCTGTTACTCTAAATCTTTAACTATTTTAAGGGCGGATGCCTGCGATGATCATTTGATATCAAATTTAGTTAAGAAAGTTGATGCGATCTTACCGCTTGCTTGCTTAACTGGGGCGCCTTTGTGTGATCAAAAACCAAAAGAGGCCGAAGAAGTGATCATTGGCGGATTAAGGATCATATTAAAGAATCGCAGTAAGGATCAAATGATCATTTATCCGACGACAAATAGCGGTTATGGGATAGGCGAAAAAGGGAAATTTTGTACCGAAGAAACGCCGTTAAGGCCGATATCAGTTTATGGGAAATTGAAAGTTCAAGCGGAAAAAGAAATTTTAGAGGCTGGAAACGGCATTACCCTTCGGCTTGCGACTGCCTTTGGGGTCAGTCCGAGAATGCGCCTCGATCTATTGGTCAATGATTTTGTTTTTCGGGCGGTGCATATGAAACATATTGAGATCTTTGAAGGGCATTTTAATCGCAATTTTGTTCATGTGCGGGATATTGCTAATGCGTTTTTGCATTCTTTGCAAAATTTCGAGAAGATGAAGAATACATGTTATAACGTTGGATTAAGCGATGCGAATTTGAATAAGATCCAACTTTGTCAAGAGATCAAAAAGCATCTTCCGGATTTCAATTTTGTTGAATCTAAGAATGGTACGGATCCGGATAAAAGGGATTATATCGTTAGCAATGAGAAGATCGAGAAAACAGGTTTTAGAACGCAAGTGTCTCTTTCTGATGGGATCAAGGAATTGATCCGTGGTTATCAGGTGGTTAATAAAAAGAAAATTGAGAATTTGTCGTTTTCAAATGTTTAACTTAGATCTTTCAATTGCCTTGATCCGGTATGTAGAGTTTTGGTTTCAGAGGAGCGTATGGCAAGATCATTAGATATTCTATTCATTCATCCTAATGCTTCTGCGAAGATCTATCAGGATCTCAGCATGAATTATTCCGCGATCGAACCTCCGATCTGGGCGGGGATGCTGACGTCGCATTGTCTGGCGCGTGGTTTTAGCGCGGAGATCCTTGATTGCGAAGCCATGCGTTTAAGCGATGGTGCGGCTGTTCTTTCCATTCAAAAATATGATCCGAAGATCGCTTGTTTTGTTGTTTATGGCCAGCAGCCTTCCGCCAGTTCGCAAAATATGGACGGGGCGATATCAATAGCGGAATTGTTAAAGAAGGTCTCACCGCAAATAAAAACTCTTTTCGTCGGCGGCCATGTCGCGGCTCTTTCTTATGAGGTTATGCAAAATCATTCTTGTGTCGATATGGTCTGCCAGAATGAAGGTGTTTATACCATTTCAAACTTATTAAAGACAAATCTCAAAGATCAGCTGGATAAAGTTTTGGGATTGGGTTATAGAAATGATGGTCAGATCGTGCTGAATCCTCCGTCGCCGATCGTTGACCGCAACGATCTGGCAAGAGAATTGCCGGGTGTTCCTTGGGATAAATTGCCGATGGACCGTTACAGAACAGCGTTGTGGCATTCACTTCCTAATAATTCTGTGGGAGACCCATTTGCTGCGCTTTATACAAGCTTAGGCTGTCCGATGAAGTGCTCTTTTTGCATGATCAATATTATTAACCGTCAGGATAATGAATATTCCGACGGCAGTGCGGTATTCCGTTATTGGGATCCGGAGTTTATCATTAAGGAGTTTGATATTTTAGCGAAGATCGGCATTAAGAACATTAAGATCGCGGATGAATTGTTCGTTTTGAATTCTAATCATTTTATGAAACTTTGCGACTTGATCATTGCCCGCGGATATAAATTTAATATTTGGTGTTATTCAAGAGTGGATACGGTTAAAGAACATTACTTGGAGACCTTAAAAAAAGCGGGTGTCAATTATTTAGCGCTTGGCATCGAGAGTGGAAATAAAACGGTTCGCAAAGATGTTACAAAGGGAAAATTTGAAGATATTGATATCCGTGCGATCGTTAAGAAGGTTCGAGATCATGGGATCAATATTGCCGCGAATTATATTTTTGGCTTGCCGGAAGATAATTTAGAAAGCATGCAGGAGACTTTAGACTTAGCGCTTGAGTTAAATACAGAAATGGCGAATTTTTATTCGGCGATGGCGTATCCGGGAAGCCCCTTGCATGGCATTGCTAGAAAAGAAGGATGGAAACTTCCAGAGACATATGCGGGATATTCACAGCATTCGTATTACACTCAGCCTTTGCCGACAAAATATTTATCATCCCGAGAGGTCTTGGCATTTCGTGATAAAGCTTGGATGACGTATCATACAAATCCAAAATTCTTAGATCTTCTTCGCGGGAAATTTGGAGAGATCGCAGTAGAAAAGACTTTGAAGTCGACTCAAATTAAATTAAAACGTAAGATCTTAGAAGAGGTCGCAATTTAATGATCATTAGCCGTACGCCATTTCGAATTTCTTTTTTTGGAGGTGGGACAGATTATCCTGGATGGTTTAATCATCATAAAGGAGCAGTTCTGGCGACGACAATTGATAAATATTGTTACATTTCCTGCCGGTATTTGCCGCCTTTTTTTGAATATAACTCACGGATCATTTATTCCAAAATGGAGCATGTTAATAAGATCGATGAGATCAATCATCCGGCGGTGCGGGAGGTGTTGCGGTTTTTGAAGATCACGAACGGCATTGAAGTTCATCATGACGGAGATCTGCCCGCGAGAACGGGTTTGGGGTCAAGTTCTTCATTTACGGTCGGGCTTTTAAATAGTCTTTATGCGTTTAAGGGTATTATGCCGACGAAAGAACGCCTGGCGAAAGAGGCGATTTACATTGAGCAGGAAATGTGCAAAGAAAATGTTGGCTGCCAAGATCAGATGTTGGCTGCGCATGGGGGGTTTAATTATATTGAATTTGGCGGGCGGGATCATTTGCATGTTCAGAAATTGACGCTTCCGGGGGAGACGTTAGAGAATTTACAGGATCATTTGATGTTATTTTTTACGGGATTTTCAAGAAATGCTTCCGAAGTCGCTGTTGAACAGGTGAAGAATATTCCTAAAAAAAAGAAAGAATTAAAGGCAATGTATGACATGGTCCCAAACGCTTTGGATCTCTTGAAACATAATAAATTAAATAGTTTTGGAAAATTGCTTCATGAAAGCTGGCAGTTAAAACGCTCTTTATCTTCCCGCGTTTCGACTCAATCGATCGATGAAATTTATTCGGCCGCTAAAAGTGCGGGAGCGGTTGGCGGGAAATTATTAGGTGCCGGCGGCGGAGGGTTCATTCTTTTTTGTGCCCCTCCGGAAAAGCAGGAAAAAATACGGCAAGCCCTTAAAAAATTGCTCTTAGTTCCGTTCAAATTTGAGACTTTAGGAAGCCAGATCATTTTTTACCAGCCTAATGGAGAGTACGAAAAAAAGAAGTAGATCACACTTTTGAGGTCTGTTTATGCCTACGCTTCAAGATATTGACGTTTTAATCCTTTGTGGAGGTTTGGGAAAACGGCTGCGAAGCGTTGAGAGTAAAAATCCTAAGGTTATGGCGGCTGTAGCCGGCCGGCCATTTTTGGATACGATCATCGAAGCTTTAAAGGCTCAAGGAGTAAAAAGGATCATTTTTCTTACCGGTTATAAATCGGATATTATTGAGCACTATTATACGAAAAATAATTTTGGTTTATCATTTGTATTCTCTCGAGAAAAAGAACCGTTAGGGACTGGCGGGGCGGTAAAACTTTCTAAAGGGCTTATTCAAAGCGACCCTTTTATCGTTTTAAATGGCGATTCTTTTTGTGATGTTGACTTGGGAGCATTTATTAAGTTCCATGTTTTCAAGAAAGCACAGGTTTCTCTTGTTGCCGCATATGCTAACGAGAAAAAAGACTTTGGAGCGATCTCTCTTAATAGAGAAAAGCGTGTTGTAAAATTTGCGGAAAAAAAAGAAAGTTCGGGCAAGTATTTAAATGCGGGGGTTTATTGTTTTAATCGGAATATTTTTAAAGATATGCCGCTTTTAAAAAGGTTTTCGCTTGAATATGATTTTTTCCCATCGTTGTTGGGAAAGAATTTTTTTGGTTATGAAGTCAAGAAAAAGTTCTGGGATATCGGAACTCCAGAACGTTTTAAGGATGCGCAAAAAATATTTGGAGTAAAGAAATGAAGATCGAATCAGAAAAAAGTTCAACATTCTCAGCTAAGGCGAATTATAAAGTTCCTTTTGGGACAGTTTCCTTAACTCAAGATGCTCGTAAGTTGATCGATACGGCGTTGGATTCGAAGTGGCTTACTCGAGGAAAATATGTTCAGGAATTTGAAGAGAAATTTGCGCAAGTTTTTGGGGTGAAATATGCGGTTGCAGTCAGTAGCGGCACCGATGCGGATGCTTTGTCGTGCGCGGTTCTTTATGATTATGGCGCTAAGCGCGGCGATGAGATCATTATTCCGGCTTTAACGTTTGTGGCAACTGCCAATTCCGTCTTTCAAGCGGGATTTACTCCTGTTTTTGTTGACGTGAAAAAAGAAACGTTGAATATTGATCCGGCAAGCATTGAGAAAGTGATCACAAAGAAAACCCGCGCGATCATGCCAGTCCATTTGATGGGCAAACCCGCTGCGATGAACGATATCAGTGCGATTGCTAAAAAACATAAATTGATGATCATTGAGGATGCTGCGGAAGCGCATGGCGCTGAGTATTATGGCAAGAAGATCGGTTCGTTGGGGAATATGGCGGCTTTTAGTTTGTATGCGGCTCATATTGTCACGACGATCGAAGGCGGGATCGTTATTACGGATGATGCCAAGATCGCAGAGATCTTGCGCTCCTTGAGAAATCATGGTCTTGTGAATAAATTTGAATTTAAGCGTATTGGTTTTTCAGCGAAAATGAATGAGATCGAGGCGGCGGTCGGGTTGGGAAATATCAAGATCTTTCATGATATCCTTAATAAACGCAGACGGAATTTGCTTTATTTGATCGATAAATTTAAGAAATTTGAAGAATATTTCATTGTTCTAAAAGAAGAACCTTACGAAAAGATCGGCCCGCATGCGTTTTCCATTATCGTGAAGAAAGGCGTAGGATTCGGGAAAGATGAATTTGTAGCCTTTTTGGATAAAAAAGGTGTTGACTCTAGAAATCTTTTCTATTCTATCCCGACTCAGACGGCAAGTTATGAATTCTTAGGGAAGAAAATTGGCGATTTCCCTCAAGCGGAATATTGTTCAGATTTTGGAACTCATATCGGTATTCATCAGGACCTAGAGATCCCTCAGCTGGATTATGTGGTTGAGGTTACTGAGGAATTCTTAAGATCCAAGAAACTTGCTTAAGGCTGTTATGCACATTGCCATCAATTGTCTTTGTTTCTTGAAAAAACATCCCACCGGTATCGGGCGTTACGCGACAAATCTTATAAAAAGTTTAATGGAGATCGATAAGGAAGATCAATATTCTTTATATGTTCCAAAGGCATTATTTGATTCTAAGCGCAGTGTCCCTAAATTAAGAACTCCAAAGAATTTTTCGATCAAAGTCGATTGGCTCAAGCGCGGGCCGGAGAAAACTTTGCGTAAGCTGGATATTTATCATTCTCCGTGCCCGGATATTATTAATTTTACTCATATTCCAAGTGTTGTGACGATCCACGATGTGGTTTATAAAGCTTTTCCATCCGGACATACGGAAGAGACTTTAAAGATCACTGACGAGCAGTGCCGGTCGTTTATGAAGCATGCGGCGAAATTGATCTGTGTTTCGCAAAATACCGCCAATGATGTGAAGAAATATTTTGGTGTGTCAGATGATAGATTAAAAGTCATTTATAACGGGACAGATCATCACGTGTTCTATCCGATCCCTAATGATAAAAGGGATGAAGCTAGAGAATGTATTCGAGCAAAAGGTGTCACGGAGCCGTTTATTCTGTT
>CAYGEE010000052.1:0-15098 GCA_964348765.1 uncultured Planctomycetales bacterium
AAATATTCTTACTTTAGTTTTTCGAAATTTACTAAATTAGATCTTGGCGATCCATCACGATTGCCTTTATCGATCAAGATCCTTTTAGAAAGCGCGCTGCGCAATTGTGACAACTATCAGATAACAAGTTCTGATATCAATAATATTTTAAGCTGGTCACCCCAATCGAAAGACATTAAAGAGATCGCGTTCAAACCTGGACGAGTGGTCTTGCAGGATTTTACGGGAGTTCCTTGCGTTGTCGATCTTGCGGCTATGCGCTCAGCAATGAAACAATTAGGCGGTGACATCAAGAAGATCAATCCGCAAGTGCAATGCGACCTTGTCATTGATCATTCTGTTCAAGTCGATGCCTTCGGAACTAAAGAATCTTTAGGGCAAAATGTTACTTTGGAATTTAAGCGAAATACAGAACGTTATGAATTCCTGAAATGGGGACAAAAAGCTTTTCAGAATTTCACCGTCGTTCCACCGGCAACAGGGATCGTTCATCAAGTCAATCTTGAATATCTTGCCAAAGGTGTTCTCTTAAAAAAATCAGGTAAAGAAACTATCGCTTATCCGGATAGCCTTGTCGGAACAGATAGCCACACAACAATGATCAATGGCCTGGGTATCGTCGGCTGGGGCGTGGGCGGTATTGAAGCAGAGGCCGTCATGCTGGGAGAGCCGATCTATATGCTTTTGCCTGAGGTTATTGGATTTAAATTGACCGGAAAACTTCCAGAAGGTGTGACGGCGACCGACATGGTCTTAACCGTCACCGAGATCCTTCGCAAAAAAGGCGTCGTCGGTAAGTTTGTCGAATTCTACGGGGATGGATTACAATATTTAAGCCTACCTGATCGAGCGACGATCTCGAACATGGCTCCTGAATATGGCGCCACGATCGGATTATTCCCGATAGATAAAGAGACGCTGCATTATTATCAATTGACCGGCCGGCCGAAAGAATTGATCGAACTTATCGAAAAATACAGCAAGGCCCAGGGAATGTTTTATACTCCCGGAAAAAGCCCGGAACCTGAATTCACAGAAAAAATAGAATTAAATTTGTCCTCAATCGAACCTTGTCTAGCCGGGCCGAAACGTCCGCAGGATCGTGTGAATCTACGAAATATGAAAGAAGTTTTCACGAAAGCTTTAACTGCTCCTGTAAAAGAACGCGGCTATGGTTTAAGCCCGGAAGCCTTGGCAAAGCATTCCTTCGTTCAAAATGGATCAAAATTAAAATTGGAACATGGCGCTGTTGTCATTTCAGCGATCACAAGTTGCACGAACACATCAAACCCATCGGTTCTGATCGCCGCTGGGCTTTTAGCGAAAAAAGCTGTTGAACACGGATTAAGCGTCAAAAGTTATGTTAAAACAAGCTTTGCGCCCGGATCACAGGTTGTTGAAGAATATTTGAAAAAATCAAAATTATTGCCGTATCTTGAAAAACTCGGGTTTTACATCGTTGGTTTTGGATGTACAACGTGTATCGGAAATAGCGGGCCGCTTCCGGAAAAAGTCGCCGTAGCGATCAAAGAAGCTGATCTTGTAGCCGCCAGCGTCTTAAGCGGAAACAGGAATTTTGAAGGACGTGTTAATCCGTTAACAAAAGCGAATTATCTTGCGAGCCCTCCGCTTGCCGTTGCCTATGCTCTGGCTGGAACGGTTGGGAAAGATCTCAATACGGAAGCTCTTGGGAAAAATAAAAAAGGGGAAGATGTTTATTTAAAAGATATTTGGCCAACTCAAAAAGAGATCAATACTTACGTCCATAAATTCGTAACAGCTCAAGCATTCCGTAAGCGTTATAAAAACGTTTCAAAAGGAAATAAGAATTGGAACACGATCAAAGTTAAAGAATCAGATCTTTATTCATGGAAGAAAAATAGCACCTACATCCAAGAACCGCCTTATTTTATTGGAATGAGTAAAAGTGCCGGGACCATTGAATCGATCAACAATGCAAAGATTCTTGGAATATTTGGTGATTCCATCACAACGGATCATATTTCACCAGCCGGAGCGATCGCAAGCGAAAGTCCGGCGGGGAAATATTTAGTTGAACAGGGAGTGAAGGCTGCTGATTTCAATAGTTATGGCGCTCGTCGAGGAAACGACAGGGTCATGACCCGAGGAACGTTTGGCAACATTCGTTTACGCAATGTATTGGGTCAAGGTTCTGAAGGATGGTGGACGACGTACTTGCCAACAAACGAAAAAATGACGATTTTTGACGCAGCAATGAAATATAAAGAAAATAAAGTCCCGCTGGTTATTTTAGCCGGTAAAGAATATGGAACAGGTTCCAGCCGAGACTGGGCAGCCAAGGGAACCGCACTCTTGGGTGTGCGCGCCGTCTTAGCGCAAAGCTTCGAACGTATCCACCGCAGCAATCTTGCGGGGATGGGCATCATCCCTCTGGAATTTAAAAATGGTCAATCCGTCGAATCTATTGATCTCATGGGTCTAGAAACTTTTAATTTTGAAGGGATCGATAATAATCTAAAGCCGAGGCAAGATATTAAAGTGATCGCCACATACCCGGACGGAGGAAGAAAAGAGTTCATAATGACTGTCCGTTTAGATACTCCTGTCGAGATCGACTATGTTAAAAACGGCGGGATCCTTCAAACAGTAATTCGAAAATTATTAAAAAACTAATAGCGCCTAAAGAACGATCTTTTGTTCAATTCATGCGTTGACAATAATTCTTGGTTTGTATAGAATTATTGCTCTTACTATTATCTTACAAAATAACTGATCATGCCAAAAACATTGTTCGATAAAATTTGGGACGCCCATCTGGTTCGTGAAAGCCAAAACGACACCTCGATTATTTATGTTGATCTGCATTTGATCCATGAAGTGACCAGCCCTCAAGCTTTTGAAGGGTTACGTGTCACCCAGCGAAAAGTGCGGGCACCTTTTAAAACTTTCGCCACGATGGACCATAATGTTTCCACCAAAACAAAAAATTGGAACTTAGTCGAGGAAACCTCTCGTATTCAGATGGAAACTTTATCAAAAAACTGCAAAGAATTCGATGTTAAGTTGTATGATTTTAGTCATAAAGATCAAGGAATCGTGCACGTGATCGGCCCGGAATTAGGGATCACTCAACCCGGGATGGTGATCGTTTGCGGAGATTCGCACACAGCAACTCATGGCGCGTTCGGGTCATTGGCATTCGGCATCGGAACTTCTGAAGTTGAACATGTTTTAGCGACGCAAACATTACAGCAGAACAAATCAAAAACAATGCTCATTGATATCAATGGTAAATTGGGATTTGGAATTACATCCAAAGACATTATTTTATACATTATTGGAAAGATCGGAACCGCCGGTGCGACGGGTTATGTTATCGAATATTCAGGAGATACGATCCATAATTTAAGCATGGAAGGACGCATGACGATCTGCAATATGAGCATCGAAGCGGGAGCTCGAGCAGGAATGATCGCTCCGGATCAAAAAACTTTTGATTATTTAAAAGATCGCGAATTTTCACCAAAAAATACAAACTGGGAAAAGGCTGTTTTGTACTGGAAAACATTGCCCAGTGATGTTGGCGCAAAATTTGATAAAACGATCACTATCAAGGCTGAAGATATCAAACCACAAGTCACCTGGGGAACAAGCCCGGGACAAGTTATTTCCATTGAAGACAGCGTTCCGGATCCGGAAGATTTTTCTGACCCGGTTGACCGCACAAGCGCTCGTCAAGCTTTGGAATACATGGATCTAAAAGCCGGGACAAAGATCTCCGATGTAAAAATTGATAAAGTTTTCTTAGGGTCCTGCACAAATGGCCGGATCGAAGACTTAAGAGTTGCGGCATCGATCATGAAAGGACATAAAGTTCATCGCAATGTTCAAGCGATCGTTGTTCCCGGATCAGGTAAGGTTCGCGCGCAAGCAGAAATGGAAGGACTGGATAAAATATTTAAAGATGCCGGATTTGAGTGGCGCTATGCCGGTTGTTCCATGTGTTTAGGGATGAATGATGACCAATTAAAAAAAGGCGAGCGTTGTGCGTCATCGAGCAATCGAAATTTTGAAGGCCGTCAAGGTCCTGGCGGACGGACACATTTAATGAGCCCTGAGATGGTCGCTATTGCCGCGATCGAAGGGCATTTAACCGATATTCGGAAATTTTTGAAAAGATAATTATGGAACCTATTGTAAAACATACAGGGATCGCTGCCCCGTTAGATCGAGTCAATGTCGACACGGATGCGATCATCCCAAAACAATTCTTAAGAAAGATTGACCGGATCGGTTTTGGGAAACATTTATTTCATGAGTTGCGTTTTACCGACTATGAAGGAACCAAAGAAAACCCTGATTTTATTTTAAATAGATCGGAATATCGCAAAGCCAGCATTCTTTTAGCACGTGACAATTTCGGCTGCGGTTCAAGCCGGGAACACGCGCCATGGGCATTATACGATTACGGATTCCGCGCGATCATTGCCCCAAGTTTTGCCGATATTTTTTACAACAATTGCATTAAAAACGGAATCGTGCTTGTTGCGTTAAGATCGGAAGATGTTGATAATTTATTTAAACTTTCCACAAGTAACCCTGGGGCCAAGATCACGGTCGATCTTGCAGAACAGATCGTAACAGACAGTCAGAATAGAAATTATAAATTTGAGATCAATCCATTTTCCAAAACATGCTTATTAAAAGGCCTTGATCAGATCGGCTGGACGCTTCAATATGCAGATAAAATAAAATCTTTTGAGGAGAAATTAAAAAATGAGAAACCCTGGCTTGCTATCAAAGAATAATTGGATTTTAATTCTATCGGCGTTTGCAATTTTTTCATTTCAACACATTTCTCTGGCCGCAGAAGAATGTAAATGCAAGCTATCGACAATTGAACAAGAAATAGAATCCTCTGATGTTATTTTTTTCGGGAATGTGACTAAGATTGAGCCGTTTGCGGATTCTAAGATTCAAAACAATTCTCATCTTGTGACATTGGATGTTTCCCATGTCTGGAAAGGCGAAGCTCAAAAAGAAATTAAACTGATTATCCCTGCGCTAGAGTGTTATTCGATTGATTTTGAAAAAGGCAAAGGGTATTTTGTTTATGCCACAAAGAATAAAGATAATTCTTTAACGATTTCGCGTTGTTCACGGACAAATTTAGTATCAAATGCCATGACCGATTGGGTCATTGTCGAAGAAAAATTCACACCACAGCCAAAATAATATGATGCCACATAAAAGACCTTATTCCGCATTGATCACTGACGGTTACGACCGTGCGCCCAGCCGTTCCATGCTTCGCGCCGTTGGATTTACGTCGGAGGACTTCACTAAGCCGCAGATCGGTATCGCATCGACTTGGAGCATGGTTACACCCTGTAACATGCATATCGATAAACTCGCGTTAAAAGCTGCTGAAGGCGTTGACGAATCCGGTGGTAAAGCTGTCATTTTCAATACGATCACAATATCCGATGGGATATCCATGGGCTCTGAAGGGATGAAATATTCTCTTGTTTCTCGAGAAGTTATCGCAGACTCGATCGAAACAGTTGTGGGTTGTCAAGGTTTCGACGGATTTGTCGCCATCGGCGGCTGTGACAAGAATATGCCGGGATGTTTAATGGCGATGGCCCGCTTAAATCGACCGTCTGTTTTCGTTTATGGCGGAACGATCCTTCCGGGATGCTTTAATAATAAAAATATTGATATTGTTTCCGTTTTTGAAGCGGTCGGTTCTTACGCAAATAAGAAGATCAGTGAAAGTGAATTAACTCAGATCGAATCTTGCGCGATCCCAGGTCCCGGATCATGCGGCGGAATGTATACGGCAAACACTATGGCTTCGGCGATCGAAGCACTCGGGATGAGCCTTCCAAACAGCTCTGCTCAAGCGGCGATATCTGCTGAGAAAGACGTCGATTGCATCAGCGCCGGAAAAGCTGTTTTAAACCTTCTGGAAAAAAATATTTGCCCGCGTGATATTCTGACAAAAAAAGCTTTTGAGAACGCGATCACTGTTGTTGTCGCTTTAGGCGGTTCAACGAATGCAGTTTTACATTTGCTGGCGATCGCAAGCTCTGCAAATGTTAAATTGACAATTGACGATTTTACCCGCATCGGGAAAAAAGTCCCTGTTCTTGCGAATCTTAAACCAAGCGGACGATTTGTTATGGCTGAATTAGTAAAGATCGGCGGGATCATTCCCTTAATGAAAATGTTATTGGATCGCGGACTTTTACATGGCGACTGTTTGACCGTTACCGGACAAACGCTCAGAGAGAACTTAAAAGATACAAAACCGTATCCTTCGGGACAAGAGATTATTCGTTCCTTTAATGATCCGATCAAAAAAGATGCCCATCTTGTTATTTTATATGGAAACCTCGCTTCAGAAGGTGCGGTTGCTAAAATATCGGGAAAAGAAGGGACACTTTTTAAAGGAAAAGCAAAAGTTTTTGAATCTGAAGAAACCGCACTGAAAAGCATCCTTGACGGAAAGATCGTCAAAGGCGATGTCATTGTGATCCGCTATGAAGGGCCTCGAGGCGGGCCGGGAATGAGAGAGATGCTTTCTCCAACATCCGCGATCATGGGAAAAGGGTTGGGAAAAGATGTCGCTCTTATTACTGATGGCCGATTCTCAGGCGGAAGCCACGGGTTCGTCGTCGGACATATCACTCCGGAAGCGTTTTTAGGCGGATTACTCGCCATTGTCAAAAATGGTGATATGATCACAATTGATGCCTTAAAAAGAGAAATAAATTTAGAGATCCCGCAAAAAGAGATCAAGGCTCGTTTGAAAAAATGGAAAGCACCCAAGCCTCGTTATACTAGAGGTGTTTTGAGTAAATACATGAAAAGTGTGAGCTCTGCGTCGCTGGGGGCTGTGACGGATTTGTAAATTTATCCGTGAAGCGTGAAACGTGAAGGGTGAAGCGCTTCACGAACGACGCTTCACAAAATGAGATAAAAAATGGCAGGAAATTCTTACGGAAATATTTTCAAGATCACAACCTTCGGCGAAAGCCATGGGCCGGCGATCGGTGTTGTCATTGACGGTGTGCCTCCCAATTTAGAACTTAATGTTTCTGATATCCAATTCGAACTCAACCGTCGCCGTCCAGGTCAGAGTAAGATCACAACCCAACGAAAAGAATCGGATACAGCTGAGATCCTTTCCGGTGTTTTTGAGGGCAAAACAACCGGGACCGCTTTAGCTATTCTTATCCGCAACGAAGATCAGCGATCAAAAGATTATGATGATATCAAAAATCTTTTTCGTCCCGGACACGCGGATTATACCTATCAAATGAAATACGGCATTCGAGATTATCGAGGCGGAGGACGATCCTCCGGACGCGAAACAGCCTGCCGTGTTGCCGCTGGCGCTGTCGCAAAAAAGATCCTCGATCAATATAACATAAAAGTGATCGCCTACACCCTTGCCGTTGGTGATATTGTTGCTAAGAAAATAGATTTTTCAGTTATTGAGAAAAATATCGTCCGCGCGCCTGATCTTGAAGCGGCAGAAAAGATGATCGAATATATCGATTCCGCCCGCAAAACCCTCGATTCAGTCGGCGGCGTTGTTGAAGCAATCATTCACGGTTGCCCAGCTGGTTTGGGAGATCCTGTTTTTGATAAATTAAACGCGAAGCTCTCTTTCGGGCTTATGTCGATCGGAACTATTAAGGGGATCGAGTTCGGCAAAGGGTTTGATGCCACAAAAATGCTCGGCTCAAAACATAATGATAAATTTTTCATGGATGGGAAAAATGTCCGCACAACAAGCAACAATGCCGGCGGGATCTTAGGCGGTATTTCAAATGGAGAAGATATCGTTTTGCGCGTTGCTGTTAAACCTCCGTCATCGATCGCACAAAAGCAGCAAACCGTCTCGATGGAAGGTCAAGACGCCTCGATCGAAGTCAAAGGCCGACATGATCCCTGCATTTGCCCAAGAGTCGTTCCGGTTGTCGAATCGATGATCGCTGTGACGCTTGTTGATTGTTTGATGTTGCAGAAGATAATTAAATTCTAATCGTAGGGACAGAACATTGTTCTGTCCCTACATTTTGACCATTCCATGCCAGAAATAATTCCTCCAAAGACCATTCTCATCACCGGCACCTCAAGCGGTTTTGGTTTGTTGGCTGCTGCTCGGCTGGCATCCCAAAAACATAAAGTCATTGCCACAATGCGCGATCCGGAAAAGAGCGGGCCGCTTGTTAATGAAGTCCATCGACGGAAAGGAGAGGTTGATATCCTTCAGCTTGATGTCACAAACCAAGGATCGATCAAACGCGCATTTAATTATATCGGATCACAATACGGTTATCTTGATGTTCTGGTTAATAACGCCGGCTACGGCATCGGCGGATTTTTTGAGGACCTGACAGAAGAGGAATTACGCGCGCAGTTTGAAACCAATTTTTTCGGCGTCCAAAATGTCACACGAGAAGCGATTCCTCTCATGCGTCATCGCAAAGGTGCTAAGATCATCAACATCTCAAGTGTCGCCGGATTCTCGACATCACCTTGTTTTGGGGCTTACAACGCGAGCAAATGGGCTCTGGAGGCCTTCAGTGAATCTCTTCGATACGAGCTCAAGCTCTTTGGGATCGATGTTGTATTGATCGAACCTGGAACATACCGAACGAACATCTTTCATGACAATGCCAAATACGCAAAGAATTTTAATGATCCGCAAAGCCCATATTTTTTGATCTCACAAAAACTTAAAAAGAAAGTCTTAGAATATGTAGAATCCTGCCGCAAAGACCCTGAGACGATCGCGGCTTTGATCGAAAAAATTATTAATACAACTCATCCAAAATTCCGCAACATCCCCGATCTTGAAGGCCGATTATTATTCACATTCCGAAAGATCTTGCCATTTAAGCTGTACAGCTGGATGGTTGAGCGGGCCTTGCGGTAAAAATATCGTGAAGCGTGAAACGTGAAGCGTGAAGCGCAAACAATAGGTCGCTTCACGAGCGACGCTTCACGCTTCACGATATCATTTAATTTTTCTGCGCAAGAAACCGCTTTCTCAAAAACCCTCAAACAGTCTTGATACCTCTTATATATATATTACATTTATGGTGTAAGAAGCAGTATTCATATAGGGGGGATATGAAGGGTCAAATTGCCATAAATTCAATCATTTCAGCTAAATCCACGCATTTTCAACGTCTTTTTAAGAAAACGATCTGTGTTATGATCGTTTTTTGTTTTGTATTAAATACTATTTTCCCGCCACAACTTTTCGCGCAAGGCATCTTGAATCTTCCTAAGATCGGCACCATGGTCCCGTTAAGCCCGGCTTTTCAACCGATCATGTTAAAAGGTCTTAAGCTTTACCCTGACAACCCTTTAAAATTCGATTTTATTGTTGATGCCGGAGAAGAACCATTTAAAGATGAAAAACTGCGCAGCGAGTCCGAAAAACTGATCAAATATTTTTTAGCGTCCCTGACCGTCCCTGAAAATGAACTCTGGGTCAACCTTTCGCCTTATGAAAAAAACCGCATCATCCCTGAAAGTTTCGGCCAAACCGATATGGGCAAAGATCTTTTGTCGCAGGATTATATCTTAAAACAATTAACCGCCTCTTTAATGTATCCCGAATCCGATCTGGGGAAAAATTTCTGGGAACGGGTGCATAAAAAGATCTATGAGCAATTTGGCAAAACAGATGTTCCAATGGATACCTTTAATAAAGTCTGGATCGTTCCTGATAAAGCGGTTGTGTATCAGCATGAACAGTCGGCGTTTGTGGCGGAGGCGCATTTGAAGGTTATGCAAGAAGAGGACTATAAGGCTATTAGTGTCATTGCGAGCGAAGCGAAGCAATCTAATGAGATTGCTTCGTCATCGCAAAAAAACGCTCCTCGCAATGACACAACGGCTGTCACACAAATTATCCGTGAAATAATCATTCCTGAAATAGAAAAAGAGGTGAATCAAGGCAAGAATTTCGCTCAACTGCGCCAAATTTATAATTCCCTCATCCTCGCCGCGTGGTTTAAGAAAACATTAAAAGAAAGTTTCTTGGGCCAAGTGTATATGGATAAAAATAAAGTCAACGGCATCGACATTGCGGATAAGAACGTCAAACAAAAAATCTACGACCAATACATCGAAGCGTTCAAAAAAGGCGTTTATAACTACATCAAAGAAGATTACGATCCCCAGACCCAATCCGTGATCCCCCGCAAATACGTCTCCGGCGGAGGCGATTTTGCGATGATGCTTGATCATCTGGAAATT
The DNA here is from genome assembly GCA_964348765.1 of uncultured Planctomycetales bacterium. GTDB lineage: Bacteria > Omnitrophota > Gorgyraeia > Zapsychrales > Zapsychraceae > CAYGEE01. The sequence continues at coordinate 10,270 of CAYGEE010000052.1, forward strand.
TCCGACAAAGCATCACTCGGAGAAAAAGTGATGAATGAGATCACCGACGCGGCGATGTTTACTGTGACGACGGGGCTTGAGACGCCGCCTGTGATCTCAAATCCCTACAGTGTTTTTCTGAAAAACATCCTAAATCTAAGCAAAGACGATCTAAGAAAAGCCGAAGTGTTACAAGAAGGCGTCGGCACCGATGGCAAAGAATTTACAATGGCCTATTTTGCGGATGTCACACCAAAAATTAATTCACCAGAAACCCTTTTAGTCACGTCAGCAAACAAAGACATTTCCTATACATTGACACGCTTTAAAAGTTTTTCAAAAAGCTTAAAAGGAATCACTGTTAAAATAATTTTTAATGAAAATAGTCTGTATGATCAAGTTTTGATCTATCAAGGCAGGGGGATCCCAAAAGAGCAGTCGATTGCCGGAACAAAACCAACCCGCGACGCGGCCCGCTCAGCTTTGCTGGGCGAGGTCTCGCCCGCTGATTCTGCTTCATTAAGTGAAGGCGGGCGGACGATGGCGGGGGAAGTTCCTGTCGTCAACGGCCGGCCGATTTTTGATGAAAACAATTTTTGGCGAACATACACGGATGCCGAGGGACATCTTCATCGGCTTTATTTTGTAAAAGAAGAAAAAATCATTAAAGATTCGCCAAGATTTTACAGCATTGATTCAAAGACCGGTGAAAAAGATGTCCTCACAAAACATGATCAAGAGGGAAAAACATCAGAAGGCGTCACCTATGATGTTTTGATGGTTTTAGATTTTAAGAAAGCTTATACGGTCACAAAAACCTCCGGCCGATTTGATCCCGCAGAAATCGCCAATGCCGCCAGCCGTTCGGCCCCTCGCGACGCGGCGATGGCAAGTGAGGCGGCCAATAAATTCTTAGGCAGTCTATTCAAACGCATACAAAAAGATTCACCGGATATCCATGAATATACCGCTTTTTCCGAAGGGTTCATAATCACACGATTTCTTAAAGGCAGTGATAAATTAACTGCGGATAATCAAGCCGTGAACGCTTTTGTTGCCGAGGGCCAATTAAAACTTCATGTCTACGATAAGCGATTTCTTTCCCATGTCCTTGATGAAATAAAAGCTCACGAACTAAAATTTAAAGTTCAAACATTTCATGGTTCGGCGCATCCGAATTATTCGTTTACGATTGCCGCTGGCTTGGCCGATTTTGATTCTATTCCCGATGGGGTGGGCATTGATGAATATCTTAGCAACAAGGGAATTGAAAGAGAAATCCTCCTGAATACCGCCCGGTTATCTGATGACCAGGCCAGGCTCGTTGCGGCCCTGTATTTTCTTATGAATAGCTGGCCGATCGATATAGCACTTAAAATTTTAAAAGACACCCAAACCCGTCCGATGATGGACCCATACGCTGAATATGTCCGCCATGAGATCATTGCCAGCCAAGCTTTGCTTGCGCAATCTCTATCAAGAGAAGCTCGCCCCTTAACGATCGCGATCAAACAACTTCAAGAAAGGATTACAGAAAGAGAATTGATTACCCGCTACATGTTACCCGGCGGGGCGTTGGAAACGTTGACAGCCGCCGGCTCGGAAGGATTGTTTGCACTTGAAAAGATCGAAACGAGTGATAAACGGATCACTTATACGAAATTAAGAGAATTCCTCACCGCGCAGGCCCCGATCTTTCTTTCCTGGAAAGATCCCAGCGGTGTCCTTCATATAGAATCAGGGCGGATCGACCCTGAAAAACGTTTTAATATTAACCTTGACAGTTTAGAAATTAATATTAATACAAGCGAAGGGCCAAAACAAATTATCGTTTCCCTATCAAGCAAACCCGTTAAAGACGGAATGGGAGTTGGTGCCCAAATTGCGCTAAAGAAAACAGAATACCCGCCGGGATCCATGGGATTGGGTGATCTGGCGATGATGACGAATGCCAATTTGAAGACCTCCGACGCGGCGATGACCAATTGGGGATATACAGATGAAAGAAATAATAGACACACGATCAGTTTCAACTCCGGGCGCGTGGTCCGGTTGGGCGAGCCGCAAGGTTTTGAGCTTAACCTAAAAGGCTCTCTGGAGCCATATCGATATTTTGACAAATGGGCGATCGGCATAACGACAGTCGAAGTAAGAGACCCTGCAGGAAAGATCATCGAGAAATCATTTCTTATCGGCGACCACGTGCGTGAATTACGAGACGCACGGATACATGAACTCGCGATAAATCCTCCATCTTCCGACGCAGCGATGGTGATCAACGAAACGTCATTTATGTTCCCATCAACCGGGATCACAAAAGAACAATCGCAAGCCATTTTTAAGGCTTTATCAGAAAAAGGATACATTTCTAACGGGATCGCGGAAGTCGACGGATTAGACTGGGGAAGCACAGGGATCCCCGGCGTCAATTTCAAAGAATTATTGAATTTAGACGACGGCAATGCGTGGGCCGTTGAAACAAGAGTTTGGGCGCGGCTGTTTACGGCGTATCACCTGCAACGCCCAGCCGACGCGGCGATGATGAATTGGGAATATTCAGATGGTGAAGGCAATAAATACACATTTATTTATGATCCTAACACCACAGTCCGCTATGAGGAGCCTCAAGCGTATCAACTTAACACAAATGGAAAGTTGGAAACGTATCGAAATTTTAACAAATGGGGCATCGGCGCAACAACGATCATAGTAAAAGATAAAACGGGAAGAATAATTAGAAAATCACGTGAGATCGGCAATCAAGTACGAAAATACATTGATGCTCGAAGGCATGAACTTGAATTGCTTTATTCATCCCCCGATCCAGCAATGTTGACATCTAGAGCAGATAGTGAAATAGAAAAAGCAATTGCCGACGCAAAAGCAGCTTATAGTGAAGGTAGAATTATTGCCGCTAAGGACAAATTAGAAGCAGTATCTTTGATGCTTTCTGGCTCAAGTAATAAGCAATTGATCGCCCGTGTCACGTGGTTATTAAAGAGAGCTTCTATTAGACGTGATGATATGCCGATTGAAACAGATGAAATGTCAATGAGCGGACTTTCAACTTTTCTCAAAGAACCTATTGCGGAAGATATCATTCATCTTTATGAGGAGAATTATTTAAGTATTGCCAGCGCTCTTATCATTGAAGATGAGATCGGCCTCATGACGGAGAGTGAATTTGATAAAGTGCTAAAAGCCGCCTTAACCGCAGATGCCGAATATGATCACTTTATGGGTTTTGTTGATGATGATGGCGTTACCCACTGGTCGACTCGATTACAGCGGTTTTTAAGACCTATTATCCGCTCATCAAAGAATACAGAAGAATTTAAAAAGATCCAAAAAAAGGCGCTTAAAGTTTATCAAACAATCCCTGAAATAAAACCTGATGTGTATGAAGCCGATCCAACAGACCAAGACAAGGCGATGATAGGTGGATCAGCTGAAGGTGTTAAAAAGGCTGATGGCCAGCAAATACGGCGAAGCCGAGCGATCCATGATCAACCCTCTATCAGCCAAGCAGAAAAAGATAACGCGCAATCAACTGCTCCCGGCGGTATCGATTTAAATCCGTCGATGCTCAACATGCAAACCAAAGGCACGGCGATACGGTTTGATCAGCCGTTTGATGCGAAAAATCTTCAGAATATCCAGATCAATGGATTTCGTCCGATCATTATCAATATCCAGCCGTTAACGAATGTGCCTATGCTCTTAGGTGTCGCGGAGCCGGATCCTGTTGATCGGCCGAAGGTGAGTTTGTTGAAATAATTCTTTAAAAGAAATCAGAAATACCAGAGTGATCAGATGAGAAGTCAGAGATCAGAAAAACAGAACAATATTATCTGTTTTTCTAAAATCTGAATTCTCCATCTGATTTTTCTGATAATCTGGCATCGCTTTTAGACTAAAGCCCCATCCTCGAATACAAAAAATCTTCCATACTTTTTGCCTGCAGATAAGGATTGGTTTGTTTTTGCGACGCAAGAGTCGCATACGGCGTTGGGCCGTAGTCGTGGCCGGGGAAGATGATGGTTTCATCGGGCAGTTTCATAATGACATTATAAAGAGAATTGTACATTTGTTTCGGATTGCTGCCGGGCAGATCACAACGCCCGCAACCGTCGATAAAAACAGTGTCGCCGGCGATCAGGACATTTTTATATAAGAATAAATGGCATCCCGGCGAATGGCCCGGAGTGTGAAGACATTCAAACTCAATGGACCCGACTTTTAATTTCGCGTGATCCTCAACTTTTACGATATTTTTATGACGAGGAATTAAGACGCCTAATTCATTTTTTGAAATATAACACGGGACGTCGTGATGAGAAAGCATTTCAACGACCCCATTGACATGATCGGGATGGCCGTGAGTAAGAAAAATATTCGTGATTTTATAACCCTTTTTCGCGGCAAGATCGCGCAGATAATTAACATCCCACGCCGGATCAATGATCGCAACTTCTTTAGTCTTCGCATCACCGATAAAATATAAAAAGTTATTGATAGGGCCGAGGGGGATTTGGTCGAGAATGAGTTCGTTTGGAATATTCACAGTTAATACCTTTAGAATAATAGATTTCAGAACATCAGAATATCAGATGGAGATATCAGAATTTGGAGTTTAGATAACATCTGAATTCTGATATCTGTTTTCTCCATCTGATGCTCTGATTTCTGAATTCTTTTAAGTTTATTATTTCTTTATTATATTTAAACCAATTCATTTTACAAGCGATTCATCGAGCAATCTCCTTGACACTCAGGGACACTGCTTTATAATTGGAAAAGATATAAATATGAATAAAAACAATATGTAGAAGTTAGAAGTTAGAAGCTAG
>CAYGEE010000053.1:0-14473 GCA_964348765.1 uncultured Planctomycetales bacterium
GGCTATTAAAGACCTCCTCCATATTTTTCCTTCACCAGAAGGATTTCTTTTTTAGCAGCCTCTATGCGGTCTGTCAAATAAGGGTGACTACTCAAGATTACGGGAACTTGCGGTCCCTTCGACTCTTTTTCCAGGATCTCAAAAGATTGAATAACCCCTTCGACATCAAAACCAGCCAAATAAGTATATTTTACAGCCAACCGATCCGCCTCTAATTCATCATGACGGCTATAGGACGAAAAGATCAAACTCATGACCGTGCTGGTTCCCAAACTTGCCACACTTTTTGTCAATCCATCATCAAAACGACTAAAAATAAGCCTACTAATAAAATCATAGCTCATTGCCGCCTGAAATTTCTTGATCGTATGTTTAGCCGCACAATGCCCTATCTCATGCGCTAAAACACCGGCGATCTGGTCATCTGTTTTTAATTTATCAAGAAGGCCAGTAAAAAAATAAATACTGCCTCCTGGGATCGTAAAAGCATTAAGATCATCTTTATTGATAACATAAAAATGATAAGCCAGATCTTGCCTGTCCGATATCAAGCTTAAACGTTTTCCGATTCTTTCAAGATTCCGAACACGGCTATCATTCTCATCTAAGATCTTATATTGCTTGGCAAGGTCCGCCTGAATGCTTTGGCCCATAGCAACCTCTTCCGGCGTTGAGACCAAGATGAACTCATTATGACCCGTCGCGGCATTATAAGAACCCATGGATGCACAGCCAAAAAAAGATACACAAAAAAACAAAGAAATAATCAATCTAATGATTAAACCCATATTTTGCATTGGAGCGACAGGATTCTGCGCTGAAGATGCTTGAAGAATTTGAGGGGTGCGATCAATGCTTGGATTAAGGGGATTCATCATCTTTCAAATTTAACAACTTGTTCCCACCATTTACTGCTGTCCCATGTGATTATTTCTTTCCACATACGGCGAGCAGATCCTGTTTTAAGATGATCAGGGGCTTTTTTAAAGAATTTCTTGGCCTTTGTAAAACCTTCTTCATGATATTCTTTAGCCTGCAAAAGACATTCTAAAATATCCGCATCCCGCGCAACAATAGACTCTTTGGTTTTTTGTTCTTCATAAGCCCTTCGAAAAATAGACATTTCTTTGCTAACGCCGGTATCGAGATCTTTGACCTGATCACGAAAAACCTTTTTTTCCGCTTCTTTAAAATCAATATAATAATGCCCCATCTTATGCAAATCATTGATGCGGGATTCATGGATATCGTTGAACAATGTCATAACCAGAACTTTAAAGGGGTCAACGCCTTCCAAATGGGCCAGATAATACCCGATGACCGCGCAACGGAACGAATGCTCGGCGACACTTTCTGGATCCTTGATCCCGGCAACCCACCAGCCGCTGCGTTTGATCTTTTTTAAAAGCCCAGCTTCGGCAAAAAGATTGATCGCATGGATTGCGGAATTTTTATCTTTTTCTTTGTTTGGCGATTTCATAACAGAATATTGATGTCGCGGAAGCAACATTTAACGATAATGTATGGATCTTCATTGGAACAGTTAATTTCTGTTCAATGTCCTTAAGGACATTTTCACTGATCCCCTTTTCTTCAGAACCGACAACTAGGCCCAGCGGAAAAGAGAACTTCGCATCAAGCAAATTCTCCCCTCCCTCGGCAACAGCGCCGATAATGGAAAATTCCTCTTCTTTCGCCCGCCGGATCGCTTTTTGAATACTTGAAACTCGCGCGATCGGAATATAATTCTCCCCTCCGCAGGCAACTCTTAAAACAGTATCTGTTATATTCACGGCATTATGCGTCGGAAAAACAACAGCAAACCCGCCTAACACAGAAACACAACGAATGATCGATCCTAAATTCTGCGGATCTGTCAAGTCATCCAAAAAAAGGATCGTTAAATGTTTTTCAATAGCTTGATCCAAAAGCTCATCATAAGGAACATAAAGAAAATCATCTGTCTCCGCTAAGATCCCTTGCGTATTCGTATTACGGGCGATCTTCATCATTTTTGTCCTGGGGATAGAGATCACAGGAAATCCATGCTTGCGTGATTTGCTTTTAACATACGCCGCATCCACAAAACCTTCCTGAAGATACACTTTCCGTACGGTGCTGGGATTAGCACGAAGGCGTTCAATAACCGGTTGTTTACCATACAATCTCATGATCTTTATTCCTAACGCTGATAAAATTTAATGTGACGGATTACTGATAATATTCTCCCGCTCTTTCACTTCTTTGGAATACCCATTATCGAGATCTTTCTTTTTCTGAAGATATTCAACATACGTCATCTTTTTATTTAAATAATCACTTTCCAGATCAGAAGCCTTTTGCTGATAATCCCCAAAATGCGGATCCATGATAATATCCGTCGGATTCTCCACATAACTTTCAAAACTATGAGAACAACCCACAAGCCCTAAGACTAATACAAAGTAAATTAATTTCTTTCCCATCGTCTTTTCCTTTTTAGTCTGTTTTATTATAATTGTTTAGTGTTCAAAGAAGCCTGATGAGACACACCCTGTGTCATTGCCTGCCCTGGCCAAGGGAAAAAATATCTGGCAGGCCAGGGCGAGCGCTTTTTGCGAAGCAATCTTTTTAACGTGCTCAAAAGATCGCTTCGTCAGCGATAAAAAATGCATTTTCTCGCGATGACACAATTTTAAAATATCAAATTCTCTCGACCAGCTAAACAATTACGTTTTATTTATTTCTTGATCCCAAGCCCTAAATAGATCACCGGCCGTAAAATGCTCCACCAGCCGACGAGCGGCTTCATTTTCGTATAACCAAGTTTCTTCGCCGGATAGATCTTTGTCACCGGAGCTTCGTTAAATTTATAACCGAGCGTGATCACCTTATAAAGAAGATACGGTTCAAGTTCATATTTCTCAAGCCACGGCTGATCGATATCTATTCGCGGATCATTTAAAACCGAGATCCTAAACGCCCGGAATCCGTTCGTTGAATCCGTTATTTTACGTTTAGTAAAAAACGACATCAAAGCCGGATGAAGTCTCGTCGCTATCTTACGGTAAAATGGCATATCCCCGCCAATGCCGCCGCTTGAAAGATACCGAGAACCTTGAATAAAATCAAAATGCTCTTTAAGGATCGGATCAATGAGCCTGGGGATCTCTTCCGGATTATCTTTATCATTGCCCGCCATAATGACAAGAACATCATAACCATTGGCCTCTGCATAGCGGATCGCCGTCTTGATCGCAACACCCACTCCGCTACGATTGTCATGACGGATCGTTTGTACTCCTTTTGCGGCGAAACTTTGGATCATTTCCGTCGTTCCATCGGTCGAACCGTCATCAACGACTAAATAATCACATCGGCCAAAAACGCAACTTTTCAAAAAACGCTCAATAACATTCTTTAATTTGACATTCTCATTATAGGCAACCGGACAGACCAAAACATTACTTTTCACGCTTTAGAACCTTTCCAGCGATCTTATACCGATGCCCAGAAGGACATTTTAATTGTTTATTCAATGGACGCCCGCAGGAACAGGCAAAACCCTTTTTTCGTGCAGGATTGCCGCAAACAATAACGTGAGAAGGAACATCTTTCGTCACAACACTTCCCGCGCCAATAACCGCATATTCCCCGATCGTGACTCCACACATAATAACAGCATTGCTTCCTAACGTTGCACCTTTTTTAATGAGCGTCTTCTCAAGCTTCCATTCATCCGACCTATGGCTTCTAGGATACCGGTCATTAATGAATGCAATGTTCGATCCGATAAAAACATCATCCTCGATCGTAACTCCATCAAAAATACTCACATAATGCTTAACCGTTACATGACTACCGATAACAGCACCTTTTTCAACAAATGTTCCATCACAAATATTACATCCCGCTCCAATAACCGCCCCCGCTTGAATATTCGTATTCGCCCAGATCCGCGTCTTTTCACCGATCTTAGCATCCGGATGAACAAGTGCTTTCTCATGTTTAAAAAATGCCATACAAAAACCTTTCTAAAATAAAAACCAACTACACCTTCTCGCACGAACCTTCTTTATCCATCGATCTTTGGATCGCGCACAAAGTTCTTACAACTTCTAGCCCGCGCTTAGCATCCGCAAGGTCCGGAGTTCTATTATTTTTAACGCAATCAAGAAAATATTTCCCTTGCGCCTTTAACGGCTCCTGAAACTCTACATTGGGGATCGTGATCGTTCCTTCGCGGGATAACAATTGAAACTCACCGTATGTTTCATAAAATTTGGACGTTTTCTCGACGTGCTTGTCATAGATCTTAACAGGACCAAGATTATCAAGATCATCCCAAGTGATCATCTTCTTCTCACCAACGATCGTGATCTGCCTGACTTTCTTAGGATCCAACCAGCTGACATGGAGATTCACAACAATATTATTAGGATATTCCAAAGTCGCGAACGCCAGATCCTCCAAAGAAGTCCCTAAAGACTTTTGCCCGCGAGCTGACACATTAAGAGCCGAGCCTTCGAAAAGGTAATTAAATATCGAAATATCATGCGGGGCAAGATCCCACAAAGCGTTAACATCATAGCGAAACGGCCCCAAATTCGTCCGAGTCGAATAGGCATAAAAGATCCTTCCAATATCGGCAGATTGAAGGATCTTCTTTAACATCAGAATTCCAGGATTAAAAACAAAAACATGCCCAACCATGAGCATTTTCTTCTTTGCATGTGCCAGATCCCTTAATTCTTCGCATTCTTTAACCGTCAAAGCCAAAGGTTTTTCACACAAGACATTTTTCCCGGCTTCCAAAGCTTCTTTGGTCAGCGAATAATGCGTATTCGTCGGAGTAGTAATGCAAACAGCATCGATCTCTTTATTAGCAAGAAGATCTTTATAATGCGGTGTAGTCGAAACATGTGGAAACAATCTTTTAATATTCTCTAATCGGGCGAGATCAAGATCGGCACACATAAGAACTTCAGAATCCGGCAGCTGTGAAAAGATCCTGATATGATTAGGACCCCAGTGACCGCAACCAATGACACCAATTTTGATCAATTAACACCATTCCTCTTAAATTAAATTAAAACCAATTAATGTTGAATATTATACTGACACAAGACGCTTAAAGAAAGTCTTTCTTTAAAACATTGAAGATAAATCATTGCCCAATTCTCAGCATTTCTTAGCCTCTTTGCCCCCTAAAGTCATTGCATTAAAAAGGCTTTATAGTAAAATATATTCAAATTGACCTTTAAGAATCCTCATGAAAGAATCTCTCAAAAAAAACACTCTGACTTCCTGGCCGCAATTAGTTTTCCTTCTGGGATCCTTTGCCATTATCGTGATCAACGGCACAACACTCAAGCCCAATCTTCAGAAGATCATAAAACTTCAGCAATACACACCTTTTCTTTTTGATGGTTTGCAGTTTAACGGATTAAACAAGGTCTTCAAAGATTCAACTTTTGTTGGCTATTATACGGATAAAGACATGTCGAGCCTTGAGAACTCCAAACATTTTGCCCAAGCTCAATATGTCCTTTCTCCCGTGATCCTTGAGCTTAATAACTTTAACCATGAATTTACTCTCTTTGACTGCCGGACAGAACAAACAGCAATGAAAAAAATAAAAGAATTAAACCTAACCGCAGTCAAACAAAACACCTCCGGGATCATCCTCGCACAACGCCAATGAAAGATATTTTTTTAACCCTGCTGCCTTTTTTTATCTCATCATTGATCGGATATCTCACCATTCGTTCTTTGAATAAAAATCATCAAGACCGATCATTGTCTCTTGACTGCTTTCTATCCATTGGGCTTGGCTTAGGACTTAGCGCATATCTTACATTCTTAAGTTTCTTGATCTACGATCAGCTTAATACATTTTTTGTGATCACTTTACATCTGGGAATTCTTTTAGGGCTTCTCCTTATAAACTTTATAAACTTTCAATCAACAAGAATTTCCTTTCCAATCCAAAATTCTATTAAAACATTCGCACTTGTGTCATTGCGAGCGCTTTTTGCGAAGCAATCTTTTAAAAAGATTGCTTCGGCCAAAAAACGGCCTCGCAAAGACACAGAAATCCTATATATATTTCCCTGGATACAGATAATCTTATGGATCCTTTTACTACTATCACTGATCCCTTTATGGATCTACTCTCACTCTTATCCTTATGGAGGATGGGATGCTTGGCAGGTTTGGAATTTAAAAGCTAAATTCCTTTTTCTAGGCGGAGAGAACTGGAAAAATATTTTCCATGAAAGCCTCTGGCGCTCAAGCCCGCACTATCCCTTACTGCTACCGATTATCAATGTCTGGGGATGGATATTCTCAAAAGATGCAACCTATTCTGTTCCCTTATTTACCGCGCTTATTTTCTCCATTGCTCTTGTCGGTCTGCTTTCGCAGGCGATCTATCGATCAACAAGATCTTTTTTATCAATCTTGCCGGTCCTTTTGATCTTCACACATCCTTTGCTTTTAAATCTTACGATCAGCCAATATGCCGACCTGCCTTTTGCCTTTTATCTTTTCGCCGGGCTTTTCTGCCTCTATCAAGCCAAGACCAAACCTCTTCTTACTTCCTACTTCCTGCTTCTTACTTCTCTCTTTTTAAGTTTCCTAAGCTTCACCAAACCGGAAGGACTTATCGCAGCGATCGTCGTGATCTTCCTCTCATTGCCTTATCTGCTCTGGGAAAATAACCTTCGATCTCTTAAAAAGATCTTTCTCATTTATCTGATCAGTCTCTTTATTGCGTTCTTACCGTCGATAGTTTTTTACGGACTTTACGCGCCAAAAAATATCACCTTTATCAATGGTTTCCTCTCCACTGCGAAACCATCTGATCTTAATCGGCTCAAGATCATTGCAATGTATTATGTCTTAGAGATATTCTCTGCGAAATGGAATGGACTATGGATCCTTCTCTTGGGAGGATTTATTTTAAGTATCAAAAAATGCTTTACCCGCAAGATCTTAATTTTCCCTGCCTTTTTATTGATCTATAGTGCGATCATTATCCTCTACTATCAAACAAACACCTATTTTGAGATCGGCTGGTGGCTGCAGTCGACACTGCATAGGATCTTATTCACACTTCTACCGACGATTATTTTCTGGATTTTTACATCATTGGCGGAGAAACAAACCCTAAACTCTAAACCCTAAATTCTAAACAAACCAAAAAAACAAAATCCAAAACTCAAACCCTTTTTGGGTTTAAAATTTTGGATTTGTTTAGAGTTTAGAGTTTCGGATTTAGAGTTTAAAGATTAATGCGGTCGTTCGATCTTAATGATCTCGTATTTGAGGATCCCGGCAGGAACTTTGATATTAAGCTTCTCGCCAGCGGCATGACCCATCAACGCTTTACCGATAGGCGCAAAAATAGAAAGTTTATTTTGCTCATAATCTGATTCTTCCGGAGAAACGAGCATATATTGAAATTCCTCACCAGCATCAAGGTCTCTTAACGTAACGATCGCGCCAATATAAACTTTATCGGATGGGATATTTTCATCTTCAATGATCCGGACATTGGAAAGTTTCAATTCGAGTTCAGCGATGCGCGCGACATTATGAGCCTGCGCGTCTTTGGCCGCGTCATATTCAGCATTTTCCGAAATATCACCCTGCAAACGGGCTTCTTCAATAGCACGAGAGATCTTAATACGTTCGCTCTTCTGCTGTTCAAGATCGTCGTAAAGCTTTTGATACCCAGCCCTGGTTAAATATGTCGCATCTAACATAAAGTACTCCTACCTAAATTCTCTATTTTATTTACGGCTTTAATTACATATTCTCAATAGCCTTCATCATGATCGGCAGGATCTCTTGGACTTCCGGCTTCGTCATGCGGCCTAATTTATTAAATCGCCATTCTTCGTTCGCAGAAAGATTCTCTCGGCCGATCTGTAACTTCTTTGGGCCGTTATTATAAGAGAACACAGCAACAGTAATTCTCGTGCTTTCAAAATCTTTAGTTTCTTTGAATGTCGCAACATCTAATGATTGATCGTATGGCATATCTTTCTCCTTAAAAAGTTTTAAACTTGGATTATAACCCTGGAAAACCCGGCATAAGCGCCTTCATTTTCGAAGCAGCCAAAACCTGCGACTTATGGATCGCAGCATTAAGGCTTCGCAGCAGATCCCTCTCAAGGTTTTTCTTATTCTCCGGCTTTAGAAGGTTTTCATCGATCTCAACAGCCTGAAAATTCATCGAACCATTGACAACGATCCGAAGACCCTTAACATCAGTGATCTGAACGATCTCCCCATCAAGCTCTTTTTTGATCTTATCAGCCTGATTCTTCATTTCCATTAACTGCTTCATTTTATCGAACATAACAATCTCCTCTAAAAAGTATTTAGCAATGAACCCCCTCACATCAAGTTGTAAGGCATACCAAGAGCATCCTCAATGGGTTCATTCTTCGAAGTTCTGCTTCGCCCAATATTTCGATTAGGGCTTCGCAGGAATCTCTCCGAAGCCTCAGCGAAGGAGGACCGAAAGTTAAACTCTCCTACGCTCAAAATCTCCACTACGTTTCGTGTTTGAGCTTCGAAGAGTTCTACTTCGCCTCCATGAGGCGAAGTAGAATAATATCTTTTTATTATCAAAGTATCAAGAGTTAATTTTTCTAATCAAGAATTTACAACGATTATATCAAAATCAATATTTTAACCGCCAACCCAGCTCATAAAGAGATGGGACCAAGAACAACTGCAACAGCTGAATGATCAAAAAAGCAATAATAGGTGAGAAATCAATGGAACTCATCGGTAAGAAACGGCGGATCGGCTGAAGGATCGGTTCGGTCACCCGCGTTAAGAACTGCACGATCGGATTAGAAGGATCAGGACTGACCCAGCTAAGCAAAGCGCGGATCAGAACCAGCCAATTAAGAACATTAAGGATAATACTCGCAAGCTTTGACAGCGCAATAAAAAGATTTCCAATAATAAACATGTCATATCCTCCTAAGACAATTAAAACACTTTAAAAAGATTCCCATCAATAAGCTTCTGCTCAACTCGATCCAAGATCCGCTTTGATTTGATCGTCATGTAGCGCAGCTCCGTTAAAACCCCAGTGATCCCTTTTGATGTCTTCTGCAAAGAATCTGTTGCTTCCTGTAAAGACTTCGATAGCGCCGCCGCGTCGATCTTGCTGAATTCATCAGCTGCTTTTGTAAACGATTCCGCACTCTGCAAAAAGACAGCTGTTAAAGCTTTAACATCCAGAGTATCTTCCCCCAAGATCGGTTCATTGAACTTGATCTTTTCACCATCCTTAATGACCTTCACATCAACAAATTTTTCCCCTAAAACGCCTTCTGTATTGATCGAAAATTTCGCATCATTCTCAAACTGCCGCCGATATTTAGTAAAAATATTAAGAGAGACTTTCACCCGACGGCCGTCAACAACCTCATCCAAAAAGTCGATCGATTCAACATTCCCGACATTAACACCGGAAAGCTGTACCGGCGCGCCTTCGATCAGGCCGTCAACATTATTGAAAAGGACCGTTAATGCGAATTTCGGCTGTGTTAACCCGCGATTCTGCCCAATACTAAAGACAACGGCCACGATCCCAACAATCCCGGCTATAAAGAACAACCCCGCCAGAAAATTCCTCAGAAAATCTCGACTTTCGATCTTTTTATCCATAATAAACCTTAAACAGTAATGAACTCTTGAACGAACGTATTTTGAAATTTCTTGATCTCAGCAACAGATCCGGTTGCCGCGATCTTCCCGTCTTTAAGCAGGATCAATCGATCCGCGATTCGAAAAGAATTCGCGATATCATGGGATGCGATCACTGTCGTACATTTTAATTTTCGTGCAATTTGCTGGATCAAATGCATAATATCGCGGCTTCGAATAGGATCTAAACCTGATGTCGGCTCATCGCAAAATAATATTTTTGAATCCAAAATGATCGATCGAGCCAGCCCAACCCTTTTTTTCATTCCGCCACTAAGTTCCGTTGGACTCTTATCTTCCACGCCCTCTAGATCCACCAGCCGTAAAGCTTCTTGAACCTTTAAACGGATCGCCTTTGGATCAAGCGAAGTATGCTCTGAAAGCGGAAAAGCAATATTCTGAAAAACCGTCATAAAATCATATAACGCGCCTTCTTGAAAAAGATATCCGATCTTTTTACGAACCTTAAGCAGCTCTGATTCCTTAAGCGCAGTGATTTCCTGGCCATCAACAGTAATCGTCCCGCTGTCTGGAGTGATCAACCCCATCAAATGTTTTAATAGAACGCTTTTTCCCGTTCCGCTCTCGCCCAAAAGAACAACGATCTCGCCATCTTGAATATCAAAACTTAGGTCATTTAAAACGACCTGATCTTCAAACGACTTTGTTAAATGCGACACACAGATCATTGATCAGCTGCCTTTTTCTCAAATGTACGAAATTTATTACGACCATATTTTGTATAGATCCTAGAATACGGCCGAACATCTTCTTTCTCTACAAAGAACTGCACATCATTATATTCACCCATCAAATAAACTTCCGCGTCTGCAAGGCTTTCCGTGTCATCGATGGGAAACCATGATTCATCTTCAAAAACGATCGGCTCACCATTTCGGATCCAATCAGATTCAACCACGGGAATAGGAAAACTTTTCATATCACCAATATTCTTCGGTGTGTTAATACAACCCGCCATAGAGAATAATAAACCAAAAATAAAAAAACGTTTCATAGTGATCCCGTCCCCTCGATTATTTCCAAAATATCATAATAAACTTCGTCAATAATGTATTAAATAGAATAACAAAAATATAAGAATATGCAACTGCCTTTGTCGTGTATTTCCCGACTCCCAGCGACCCTCCGCGGGTAAAAAATCCCTGATAACAGCAGATCCAAGAAACCAAGAGCGAAAAGAAAATGATCTTAGCAAAGCCGCTGTAAAAATCAACGAACCGGATCGCCTTAAAAGTTTGACTGATATAAAAACTGCTCGGAATATGCGCCTCGGTGACCCCGACAAAATATCCTCCGGCAATACCAACAACCTCCGAAAGAACGGTCAAGATCGGCAGCACGATCAACGCAGCCAACATCCGAGGAACAACCAAAAATTCGATCGGATCAACGCCAAGAGTGCGGGTTGCTAGGATCTGGTCATTAACATTCATCGTTCCTAATTCCGCCGTGATCCGCGCTCCAGATTTTCCGGAAAAGATCAGCGCTGTAAAAACAGGGCTCAGTTCGCGGACTAAGGACAAACTGACCATTTGCGCAATATATTCTTTCGCGCCAAAGCGGACCATCATCACATAGCCTTGCAGTGCCAACACAACACCCGACGCAAGTGACGTCAACGCAATGATCACGATCGACTGTAATCCTTGTTCATAGATCTGCTTTAACACCTCATTCCAACGAATAGGATAACGGAACATGGCAAAGAACACATCGCGTAAGAAATAAAGAGCACCGCCAAGCCCGACGATGCGATCAACAATATATTTTGCAAGCGCCTGATACATTTTTACTCTTTTTCCTTTGATCTAAGCCAAATATTCTCAAATTCTTTCGTGATCTTATCTTCCAAGTTCTTTCCAAGCAATTTAACCACGTCTTTAATTCCTGCTCTGACCGTGCCAGGTCTTTCTGCGGTGCGGAATTTCTGAAGGAAATCTTTTACAGATAAAACCCCGGCTCCCAATTGCCGAACCGCATGCACAATAGCGCGATCATCCGTTACAATGATACAGCCTTTAGGGATACGTGCCGATGAAACGATCTGGATGATCCTATCATCCGCGGAAATATCCCTGGAAAAAACAACATTAATGCCTGGGAACGTCATTTGCTCGATCGCCGCAGAATATCCGTCAAAAACAACCGTAATGTGATTATTTAAACTCCCCTGAGGCTGGTGAGCCTTGATCAAGCGAAGAAGATAAAGCCTTTCATCATCACCCTTCTTTTGATCGTAAAGGAATAACTGGCTGCTGATGTTGCATCCGTCCAGAAGATAATGTAAGGACATAAAAAAGGCCCCCCGCAAGCCCTACGACGACCATAAAAAGAAAATTGATCAATGACATACTGACCGCCACCCCAGAATCTACCCCAACTTTCGCGAATAAAAAAGCCGCTCCCGCCTCACGGACACCCAATCCGCCGATCGATGGAACCATGGAAGCCACACAGATCAAAGGGACAAAAATAAAGAAATAGATCAAAGGAATATGCTGATTAAGAGCCCTGGTTATTAAGAAAAACGAACAAGCGAAAATCCCCTGGGCTAAAACGGAAAAAAATATCGTCTGTAAACCTTCCGTTTTTTTATTTTTCATCAAAGAAATATCATAATGAATATTCATCAGAACATCTTTAAATCGCGGAAGCGCGTTAAAGATACTGCAGCAAAATGAATATGTCTTCTCGTGAAACAAGATCAATCCAACGACGAGAGAACCCATGGCAAGGACAACGACAGGAACCACCAAAGACGCGTCATCAATAATCTTATTACCAAGAAGAAATGAGACCGTTGCAACCAACGTAATACCGGCAAAGCCGCTTAACCGATCCAAGATCACCGAAGCAACGACTTTTGGCTTTTGCTCACTATTTTTACAAAGCCCCAAGATCTTAATAACATCTCCGCCGATAGCACTCGGCAGAAAAAGATTGCCGAACAAACCAAAAAAGAAAAACCTTAAAACCTCAAATGCCGAAGCGTTAAGATCCAAAGCTTTTACAAGAATGAACCATCGCCAAAAAATAATAATATTCGTTATAAAGAAAACACCAAAAGCCATTAAAAAAAAATCAAATCTTGCGGACTTGACAACGATAATAGTCTTAGCAAGGTCAATTTTCGTGGAAAGAAACCACAACAAAAGAGCGCTGAGGCCAACGCGAAGGATAAAGGACAACACATTTTTAAACGTAGTATTCATAATTCTAATATTGTAAAGACGACCCGTCGGGTCGTCTCTACGGTCATTTATGCCCCATCACAACGTTATAACCCTCTTCTGCAATAAAAGAACTTCGCACCAAGGGCCCGCTCATCACATACTTAAAACCCATCTGAAGGCCGACATTCTTAAGGTCCTCAAATTCTTCCGGCGCATAAAATCTTTCAACAGGCAAGTGACGGCGCATTTTTGTCGGAGCCAGATACTGTCCGATCGTTAAAATATCACAGCCGATCTTTAAAATATCCTCCATTGTTTTGATCACTTCCTCACGCAACTCACCCAAGCCGACCATAATACTTGTTTTAACAAAGATCGAAGGATCTAATTTCTTAAAATTCGATAAAACCAAAAGGGATCGGTCATAATCCGCCTGCGGGCGGATCTTCGACGACAATCGGCGGACGGTCTCAACATTATGACTGACGACCTCAGGCTTAGCTTGTACTAAAATATTCAAACTCTCCGGCTTATTTGAAAAATCCGGGATCAAGACTTCAATTTTTGTTTTAGGAGTAACCTTTCGGATCGCACTGATCGTTTGCGCGAAATGTCCGGCGCCTTCATCGGGCATATCATCGCGGGCCACTGACGTGATGACAACATAACGTAAATTTAATTTCTGAACAGCTAACGCAACATTTTGAGGTTCTTCTAGGTCAACCTCCATCGGAACTCCTGCCTTAACCGCACAAAAACGGCAGGCCCGGGTGCAAACTTCCCCTAAGATCATAAAAGTCGCGACACCTTCACCCCAGCATTTTCCGATATTCGGACAATGCGCGCTTTCGCAGACCGTGTGAAGGCCGGAAGATCGGAACATCTCTTTCATGGAATGGATCTTTTCCATGTCCGGAACTTCTTGACGGAACCATGTTGGAAGTTTCTGAAATTCTGAAACAGAATTATTTTGCAGGATATGAACCATTAAACTCTTCTTTTTTCTCTGATCTATTCTTAATTTGCTCAAGAAGCTTGCGCCGCTTAAAAACACTGACATAATCAATGATCAGCTTCCCGTTCAAATGATCCGTCTCATGCAAAATAACACGGGCTAGTAATCCATCAAAATCTTTTTCGATCTTTTGATTATTCTCATTAAGATATTTAACAAAGATCTTTTTAGGCCTTCGAACATCGACCGTAACCCCAGGGATACTTAAACATCCCTCTTCCTGCTTAGACATCGTTGCCGATCTGCGGATGATCTGCGGATTAATAACAGCCATCGGCCCGTCGCCGATATCCGCGACTAGTATCCGTTTATTGATCCCAACTTGCGGCGCAGCCAAACCAATCCCTTTATGTTCAGCCATCGTCTGGATCATCGCCTGTATCAGAAGTTTCTCCGCAAGGCCGACATCATCAACAGGGACTGACTTCTTCCGTAAAACAAGATCAGGATATTGACGGATTTTTAAGGTGGTAACTTGCATATTTTTTTAGAAAACAATCAAAAAGTAAAAAGTAAGAAGTATGAAGTAAAAAGAGAACCAGAGTAAAAA
>CAYGEE010000054.1:0-14222 GCA_964348765.1 uncultured Planctomycetales bacterium
CATTATGACCCACTTTTACTGATGAAAGTTGATAAGTCAGCTTTCCGCCACAAATTGTCGCCTCCACCAAGCCGGTCAACTTGCGTCCATAGAACGGTGAATTCTTACTCTTAGAGATCGTTTCTTCTTTCTTAACGATCCATTCTTTTTCCGGATCGATGATCGTCAGATCACCATCAGCACCTTCTCTGACTTCGCCCTTATTCTTTAAGCCCATAATCCGAGCCGGGGAAGCAGACATTTTATCAGCCATCTGACACCAAGTCAGGATTTTGGTCTTCACAAGCTCAGTTACAGTCAAACCGACAGAAGTTTCAAGCCCGATCATCCCGTAAGGCGCGCAATCAAGGTCCAGCTCCTTTTCCTCATGGGTATGCGGAGCATGATCGGTCACGATGCAATCAATGGTGCCGTCACGTAAGCCTTCTTTGATGGCATCCACATCTTCCTGCGTACGAAGCGGAGGATTAACTTTCGCATTCGTATCAAATTTTAAAAGCGCGTCATCGGTCAAAGTAAAATGATGCGGACAAGCCTCCGATGTCACTTGGATCCCGCAGGATTTTGCAAATCGGATAAGATCGATGGAACGTTTTAAGCTCATATGCGCTAAATGGATCCTGGCTTTTAAATAGTAGGCAAGCTCAATATCACGCGAAACAATCACTGTTTCCGCAGCACCCGCCTGAGGGCGCAGGCCTAAAAGCGTTGAATTATTTCCCTCATTCATAATTCCTCGTCGGCTGAGCAATGGATCTTCGCAATGCTCGATCAAAAGCACATCTGCCATTTTAGAATATTCCATCGCCAAGCGCATCAGCTGATTGTTGGCAACGGCTTTTCCATCATCCGACAAAGCCAAACATCCTGACTGCTTTAATTCGAACATATCCACAAGCTCTTCGCCCTTTTGTCCTCGAGAAATCGCTCCGACTGGAAAAACATTCACAAGCCCCACGCGCTTGGCTTCTTTAATAATGCCTTCAACGATCATCGCATTATCAATAACCGGAGTTGTGTTCGGCATACAGAAAACGGACGTGAATCCGCCTTTCGCCGCCGCGCGCGATCCCGTTTCGATCGTCTCTTTATCTTCCCGCCCGGGTTCGCGTAAATGCACATGCAGATCGATCAGTCCCGGCAAAACAAATTTCCCCTTCGCATCGATCGTTCTCACGTCGGGCTCGGAGATCTTGGGCGCGATCTTTACGATCACACCGCGGTCGATCAAAATATCCTGAGGCTCTTTGCTCATGGATTTGGCGTTAATGATCGTAGCGTGCTTTATGAGTAGTGACATTATTTACTCCATCTCGTTTTATAATTTATGTCGTGTCATTGCCAGCGAAGCGAAGCAATCTTTTAAAAAGATTGCTTCGTCGCCGATATCATTAAAACAATTATTGCTCCTCGCAATGACACAAGAAAAACATTCAAACATAAAAATTCTGCTATTCTGTTTCAGTCTTATCTTTTGTCCCTAACAATAAATACAACACCGCCATCCTCACCGCGACACCGTTTGTGACCTGATCCAAAATAACCGAATATTCCCCGTCGGCAACTTCGGCTGACAACTCTACACCGCGATTTGTCGGGCCCGGATGCATGATAACGACATCTTTTTTCGCTAATTTTAATCGCTCACCATTAATTCCGAATTTCTTCGCATATTCTCTTAATGACGGTAAGAATTTATCCGTTTGACGTTCCATTTGCAATCTTAACAATATCAAAACATCCGATTCCTTAACGACTTCATTAACATCAAAGCAAACTTTTGTCCCAAGCTTTTCTATTCCCGTCGGCATTAACGTTGACGGGCCGCAAACCGTCACTTCCGCTCCAAGTTTTGTAAACCCAAAAATATTCGACCGCGCGACTCTCGAATGCATAATGTCACCAATAATCCCAACCTTCAATCCTTCGATCTTACCCTTTTTCTCTTTGATCGTGAACATATCTAACAACGCCTGTGTCGGATGCTCACGGCAACCGTCGCCGGCATTGACAACGGAAGCCTGAAGATTTTCAGCAAGCATCGGCGGCACACCAGAACTCGGATGCCGGACAACAATAAGATCGACATTCATCGCTTGAATATTTTTTGCTGTATCGAGAATAGTCTCACCTTTAGCAACAGAACTGACACTTGCGGCAATATTTAACGTATCTGCGGATAACCGCTTAGCGGCCAGTTCAAAAGAGGCACGTGTTCTCGTCGAGTTCTCAAAAAATAACATCGCAATTGTTTTTCCTCGAAGGGCGGGAACTTTCTTGACTTCACGGCTGGAGACTTCTTTAAAAGATTTAGATGTTTCTAAAATAAGCTCAATTTCCTCTTTAGAGAGGCTTTGCAGGTCGAGAAGATCATGTTTGGTCCATGATGTCATAACTTAATCCCTGTGTCTTTGCGAGCCCCTCAGGGCGAAGCAATCTTTTTAAATAATCCAAAAGATTGCTTCATCGCTGGTAATAAAAAAATTTTAAGCTCCTCGCAATGACACAACTTTAATAGCTGCTACTGAAAACTCAACTATTTTCTTGTCTCAACAACAATCTCATCTTCCCTCTTATCAACTTCCTCAAGCACCACTTTCACATTCTGATCCGCCGATGTCGGAATATTCTTTCCGACGTAATCCGCACGGATCGGAAGCTCGCGATGCCCGCGGTCAACCAATACGGCTAATTGAATATTGGACGGACGACCAAAATCATTCAAAGCATTTAAAGCTGCCCGAATTGTTCGTCCTGTATACAAAACATCATCAACAAGGATTATTTTCTTATCGATAAGATCGAAATCGATCAACGTTTCATGAACAACCGGATGAGAACTCACCATTGTCAGATCATCTCGATAAAGCGTAATATCAAGAACTCCCAGGGGAAGCTCTGTGCCTTCAATGTGCTTAATGAATCCATTGATCCGACGAGCAAGAATATCTCCGCGGGAACGAATACCAACCAAACACAAATTGCTAACACCTTTATTCTTTTCTAAAATTTCGTGAGCAATGCGCATCAGCGCACGGCGGATGTTTTCTTTATCGAGGATTTTGGTGGGAGTAGTCATGATTTTTCTTGTACCAATCCCTCGCTTCTGAAAATTTTTAGATTGAAGCTCGGGATATCTTTAAAGCGATTTTCAATCGCTTTAAAAACAAAAAAACCCACTTCCGCTACAAGAAGTGAGTTTATTGAAACTTTACTATCTCTACTAAAGTTCATTTTGTCCTTATCGGCCTCGCTGTGCCGCTTTTAAAGGTTAACTACTTGGTAAAATATAACATCCGCCCCTCTCATTGTCAAGAATGAATTCCTTTCCCAGTTTCGTTTTCGCGAACACAAAGAAAAGGCTTTCTCAAGAAGTCTCTCAAATTATTGATTATAGATAAATAGAAAGCTATACTTGAAATGAATGTAATGTTATCTCACCCTTAACACAAGGGATTCTTTGTGAACCAAAACATTGTCGTCAGGAGAAAAATCCATGAAAAAGATCCTTATCGTTTCTTTGGTCCTTATTGTTAATGCATCTCTGGCCTTTGCCGGAACATTGCAGATCGAAACTTACTATCCCTCTCCAACAGGCTCATACGATAGCATCCGCTTGGTCCCGAGAGATTCAGTCCCACCCTTGCCGGCCACTTGCAATCCCGGAACGCTCTACACTCTCAACTCACCGACATCGCATTTACAATTTTGTAATGATGACGGAACCTGGAGCAATCCGCCAAGCGCCTGGACACAGACCGGAACGAATCTTTACCCGACAGACACCGATTCCTCAAGCATCACAGTCTCCGTCGGCACAGCGAGTGCCGCAGCAAATCCGGCAAGCCTTCTTTATCTTAACGAAAACGCGGACACCGGATCAGCCTTAAGAGTTGATTTTAAAGCCAACGCCGGAGACCCTGACCCGATCTATGGGATCTATACCAGTCACATACCAGATAACAACGAAACTAGAAACTTCACACACCTTTTTAATAATATCTATGCTGACTATGACGACACAACAACGATCGGTGTTGATAATTTCTGGACCGGTCCTTCAAGTATGAATGATATAAAGATCGGTCTTAAGAATTCCGGATCCATTTTTCCAGTCAATGCTTCCGGCAATGACACTGGGACATTCAAAGGATTAACCAACGAATTCACCTCAGCCCAAATCAACGGAACCGGCCACAATCTTTACGGACTTTATAATAATATCGCTATCGCCGCAGCCGCCGGACAAACACAAACTGTTTATGGAACGTACTCAGAAGGAACAACAACCGGCGGGGGAACGAACATCTTTTACGGCAATTACGTCAAAGGCAACGCCGCGTCCACGACAGGTTCACAATACGCCTATTTCGCCGACATGGCTGGAGCTCCGACGACAGAATACGGACTTTATTTAAACGGCGAAACAAAGAATTATTTAAGCGGGAATTTAGGGATTGGGGTCGTTGATCCGCAGGCAATGTTAGATATTCACAGCCCAAGTGGACCCGCAAGCATACTACTTTCAACAGAAGATGTCGCAGACGCCTACTATGAAACAAAAACCGAAATTAATATTAATGGTGGTCTTGATTATAACGTAAATCTCGTTAGTGGGGGAATAACTAATCCTCTTATTTCCTTTGATTATGATGCCCAAAGCATTGGTCTTTTTACCGCTGCAGATCCTAATTCTGCATTTATGCTTCAAATCGGGAGTAGTAGTGCTGGTGGAAAAGTAAATTTTGTAGGAAACGCCCCCGAACTCAATCTAGTAAATGCTTCTGGCGGTGCAAGTGCCGGTGATATTAAAATTAAAAATACCAGCAATAAAACAACTTTCGCCTACAGCGGCGGAGGGATTGGAACATTCACCGGAACCATCATGACCATTGACGGGACGACAAATTTACAAGGTTATGTTGGAATTGGAACAACTGTCCCTGCAAATAAATTAGATATTGTTGGAAATATAAATGTCTCAGGGTGTTACAAAGCAGCTGGAGTAGCTTTTCAAGGAGTTTGTGTTTCTGACCAAAATCTCAAAGAAAATATTCAATCATTAAAAGGATCACTAGAGAAAATTAGCAATTTAAATCCCGTACATTTTGATTTTAAAGATCCCCAATATGGACCAAAGAATCAAACAGGGCTCATTGCTCAAGAAGTGGAAAAGATTTTTCCTGACTGGGTTTCCAAAGATCCCGAAGGGAACAAAGCAATCAACTATGGCTTACAGATCCAAATGCATATTATCGAAGCTATTAAAGAATTAAAAGAACAAATGGATCAAAAAGTTGATTCACTAGAAAAAGAAAATCAGGAACTGCGGAAAGAAATTCAGGAGATGAAGAAGAGATCATTTTAAAAACAGTAGGGAACGGTTTAAAACCGTTCCCTACTTCATATTCATCAAAATTACAAATTCCCCTCTCGGCGCACTCTTCGTAAAATATTCAATTAAAACACTCACGTTATCCTTCTTAACCTCTTCAAACTTTTTTGTAATTTCACGCGCGACAACAACGGTGGGGTCGTTCAAGACTTCTTTAATATCTTCGAGACTTTTGAGAATGCGGTGCGGGGATTCGTAGAAGATGATCGTTCGTTCTTCATTCTTTAATTCTTCCAAACGTTTTCGCCGACCGTGCGTTTTTACCGGCAAAAATCCTTCAAAAAGAAACTTATCCGTCGGCAGTCCTGACAGAGATAACGCCGCGATCATCGCCGTCGGCCCAGGAATGACTGTCATCGGAATATTATTTTCACGCGCCAGAGAAATAATCTTATATCCCGGATCACTGATCCCAGGCGTTCCCGCGTCGGTGACAAGCGCGATATTCTTTCCTTCTTGAAGCAACTTCAATAAATATTGGGATTTAACACCTTCATTATGATCAAAATAACTTGTTAAATGCGTCTTGATCTCATAATGCTCACAAAGGATCTTCGTGTGGCGCGTATCTTCAGCCGCAATGAGATCGACGGACTTTAGCGTTTCAACCGCCCGGAAGGTGATATCTTTTAAATTGCCGATGGGAGTAGATACTATATATAGCATACTTATTAATGTCGTTTCTATTTCTGTGTCATTGCGAAGGCGCGAAGCGACTGAAGCAATCTTTTAAAAAGATCGCTTCGTCATCGAGGAAACCATTTTGGCTCGCGATGACACAATGAGAAGATGTCAAAACTCCCTCTGTCAGCTAAATTACTATTCCACAGTTACAGATTTCGCCAAGTTCCTCGGCTGATCAACATCACAGCCGCGGGCGCATCTTATCCGCTCAATCATCCGAAAAAGAATCGAGCGTTTTTTCTGCTTGTTTTCTTAAAAAAAGTTGATATTTCACTTTTTTGAACGTTTCTTTCTTTCTTCAAAATATTCTTTGAGGGGGCGGCGGGGTTCATGACGATGTTTTTCGATGGTAGCTAGATCCATCATATCTTCTCGAAGGGATTTTTGAGAAAGAAGTTTGCTTATAAATGAAGATTTTTCAGACTTAGTTAAAGTTTGAAAAGCTCTAAAAAAGACTTCGACTGTCGCTTGGGCTGTTGTCATCTTGATTTCTCCTTAAAATAAAAATAACACACCTAAAAACAATTAGCAAGTTTGTTTCTATTCGACAGTTACAGATTTAGCCAAGTTCCGGGGCTGATCGACATCACAGCCTCGGGCAACGGCGATATTGTAAGCGATCAGCTGTAAAGGCAACGCGACCAATAATGGTGATAATAATGGATTCGTTTTAGGGATAAAAATGACCTGTGCTGCATGGGAAATAATATTATTGTCGCCTTCTGTGGCGATCGCGATCACTTTTCCTTTGCGGGATTTGATCTCCTGGATGTTCGAGATCATTTTTTCATAAACATCCGACTCCGTCGCCACACAAACAACGGCACGGTATTCATCAATTAAGGCGATCGGCCCGTGTTTCATTTCTCCTGCCGCATAACCTTCCGCCGGAATATAAGAAATTTCTTTTAATTTTAACGCACCCTCAAGCGCGGAAGGATAATTAACATTACGTCCCAAAAAAAGAAAACATCCAAAATGCGAATTCGTTTTCGCGATCTGCGCGATCGTACTTTTTTCATTGAGGATCCTTGTATAAAGATCAGGGATCTGTCTTAGCTCTTTAATAAATCCTTTCGCGTCTTTTGGTTGTAATTTCTCGCAAGATAATCCTAATTTGATCGCAAGCAAATACAACATCGATAACTGCGCCGTATAAGCTTTCGTGGATGCCACTCCGATCTCCGGCCCGGCGTGAGTATATAAAACAGACTGGGACTCGCGCACCAAAGATGAACCAACGACATTGCAGATCGAAAGAATGATGGCACCTTTCCGTTTGGCTTCCCGTACTGCAGCAAGCGTGTCAGCTGTTTCTCCCGACTGGCTGATCGCGACCACTAAGCTGTTTTTATTAACGATCGGATCACGATAGCGGAATTCACTGGAGACATCCACAGTCACAGGAATTCCTGAAAAAAGTTCGATAATGTATTTTCCGACAAGCCCGGCGTGATAAGCCGTTCCGCAGGCGACGATCGTAATATTGCGGATCTCTTTTAATTTCTTCGCGGTTAAATTAAAGCCTTCTAAGTGAACAGTTGATCCTTTAAGCCGGGCATGCAGCATCTGCCTTAAAACATCCGCCTGCTCGTGGATCTCTTTAAGCATAAAATGCGCGTAACCCTGCTTTTTAACGCTATCGATCTTAAACTTCACCGTGTCAATTTTAAACTTTACAGGTTTGCCATCAAAATCAAAGATCTCGATCTTATTTTTTCGGATAACCGCGACTTCGCGTTCACCAAGATAAATGATCCTTTTCGTTTGCTCTAAGATCGCCGGAACATCGGAAGCGATAAAATTCTCATTCTTTCCAACGCCAATGATCAAAGGTGAGCCGACTCTCACTGCGATCAATGTATCAGGCTGGTCTTTTGAAATGAACCCAAAAGCAAACGCACCTTTAAGCTGTTTGATCGTTTTAAAAACCGCTGAAAGAAGATCACCCTTATAATTCTCCTCTATCAAATGCGCAGCAACTTCCGTGTCCGTTTGAGAAACAAATTTGTGACCTCTCTTCTGCAAGGACAATTTCAACTCTTCATAATTTTCGAT
The DNA here is from genome assembly GCA_964348765.1 of uncultured Planctomycetales bacterium. Classification (GTDB taxonomy): domain Bacteria; phylum Omnitrophota; class Gorgyraeia; order Zapsychrales; family Zapsychraceae; genus CAYGEE01. The sequence continues at coordinate 8,138 of CAYGEE010000054.1, forward strand.
AATGCCGTTGTGAACAACGAGAATATTTCCGGTGCAATCACTATGCGGGTGAGAGTTGATCTTATTTGGTTCGCCGTGAGTGGCCCAACGCGTATGAGAAATGCCGATACAACTTGCAGGAACAGGATGTGATTGTATTAATTCTTCGAGGTTTTTGATCTTGCCGTTGATCTTGCGTAAAACAATTTCCTGATCAGATGAAATAACACCTATTCCGCTGGAATCATAACCGCGGTATTCCAGGCGTTTTAATCCCTCTAATAATAACTTCGGGGACTGACGTTCTCCAACATAGCCGATGATCCCGCACATAATAAATTAGGGACAGACCATTTTTTATGACACGTAACACCTAACACGTGACACCTAAAAGTGTTGCATGTCACATGTTACGCATTATAAAGAATTCTAAGCCTGTCCCTGTTTCCAGCCTTTTGTTATTTTTTTTCTACAGTTTCTTTCACTGGACGGATATTAACCAGCGTAATAACTTTATTAAAACGGCTCTTTTTTCTTGTAAAATAAATTTCCCCCGCGCACAAAGCGCTTAAACTTGATTTCCCGGTAACATTAATCCCTGCACGCCATCTGTCACCCTCACGAGTCAAAAGCTTTCCAGAAGGAACGATCTGACCGCCAGAAACTTTAATGCCGCGAGTTTCTTTATAAAATTTACTTTTTGATCTACCGACTCTTCCACCCATCTTAATGCCTCCTAAAAATGAATTGTTGGGTTGGGGTTTAGAAGCCAGTATGGTTAAAAGGTTGCGGTTTAGTTCCCAGAAGACCAAAAACCAAACCACTCCACCATACAGGCATCCACACCCAAACCTTTAACTTATCAAAACGTCAACAATGTTTTCAAATAATATAGTTGATAAGAATTTATTCCCATAAAACTCATGAAGTATATACTGGGATCTCACTTTTGGCAATGAATTTATTATTCCCGCAAATCTATTTCTTTAGCAATCCATCCACTTCAGCCTGAAGGCTTTGCGCATCCCGAGCATTGGTTTTGCGGCCATTGATATAGATCGTAGGCGTTCCCCGAACTCCAACCTGATCACCTAAAGCCATATCCTTACGGAGAAGATCCTCCCACTGACTGTCTTTTTCTTTAATGTCTTTCAAGAACTGATCAACATTCAATCCAATCTTTCCAGCCAATTCCTTGAACTTCTCATCGCTCAAACTATTTCCATTCTTAAGCAATTCATCAGCCATTTCATGATATTTTCCCTGCAAACCAGCGGCAAAAGCGGCTTTAGCGGCTGGACGCGCTTGAGGATGAAACGACAACGGAAAATTCTTGATCAGAACATTTACTTTATCCGGATTATTCTTTAAGACTTCCATGATCGGAGGATGGAATCGAGCGCAGAACGGACACTGAAAGTCAACAAATTCTGTGATCGTCACCGGCGCATCTTTTTTTCCGTTTACGATCGTATGATCGACGGGAATCGTATAAACCTTTGAAAGATCTTCCTGCGGCGGCATTGGGAAATTAGGACGAGCTCCGCCGGCATTAGCTTGGATATTAACTTCAGCTTTTGCCAATCGCTGTTCAAGCATTTGGATCTTTTTTGACATCTCAATAAGCTGGTTGGCTTGTTCAGAATCTAATTTCTGTATGATCTTACCTTGTGATTGTGAAAGCTCTGCCTGCTGTTTTAAGATCTCTTTAAGAAGAGGATCTTTTGCCTGCCTGGAAACAATCGTTAATCCGATAAAGATCGCAAGGATAGAAATTAAAACCAAAGAACCGATATTCTTATTCATAAACTTATCCTTTCGAAAGAATAAATATTAGAAAAATTAAAAAACTGCTCTTCCCTCTAAAATAACCATCAAAGAATATCATGAAAAAACAGCCTTTACAATCGAATTCCGCCATAACGCGAAACTAAATATTTAATATAATCCCACCGATTCTGACAACCGAACACTCCAACGATCAGCGTATGGTTATCTTTCTCAATCGTCCCGACAAAACACGCCTGAGCCGATCTTGTATAGCCTGTTTTTCCATATACTTTTTTCTTCCAATCGCTAAAAAGGATCTTATTGTGGCTCTTAAGCGCTAATTTACGCCCGGCCTTACTATAGATCACGGCAAAACGGCGTTTGATCGCGTTATCAAAAAAAGGAAATTTCAAAGCTTCCCGGAAGATCAAGAACATATCAAAAGCAGTCGTAAATTGTGTTCCGCGTTTTGTAGGCAATCCATTTGAATTCGCGAATTTTGTATTTTTCGCACCTAATTTTCTTGCTCTCTGATTCATCAATTGCACAAAATTCCCCTCGCTGCCGGCAACCGCCTCCGCCAGAACAATGCTCGCGTCATTCGCAGATTTTAATAATATTGCCAATAAAAGATCACGGACACGGTATTCTTCACCGACACTTAATCCCAATTTTGTCGGCTGAACATTAAGCGCCCTGGGTCCAACCCTGACATATTGATCCAACGAGAGCTTCTCCAAAACTAATATTGCCGTCATCACTTTTGTCGTACTTGCCGGCAAAACTTTTTGATGCACATTTTTCCCAAAAAGCCTTTTCGCCTGCGTGCTGTCAGAAAGGATAGCCGACTGACAAGACATTCTCCCCGAGGATGATCTTTTTTTCGCGAAAGAAACGGAAGGAAAGATCAACACCGAACCAATGAAAAATAATAACAATAAGACTTTCGCGATTGAATACCATCCTGTGTCTTTGCGAGGCCGTTTTTCGGCCGAAGCAATCTTTTTAAAAGATTGCTTCGCAAAAAACGCTCGCCCTGGCCTGCCAAATATTTGTTTTTTCCTGACCAGGGCAGGCAATGACACGGACAAAAAGATCCTAAATAGCAATAAAATAAAATGTTTAGAATTTCTCATAGATCCCTAAATCGCCCTTTTTGCCTGCTCATAAACTAACTCGACGGCCTTTTTCAAACCTTCCGTAAGATAAATATTCTGCCCATCCGTTTTAGAGATCTTCCAAGCATTGCCGGTTTTCTTGATATCGACCCAAAAATGCTGAGTCAAATGCCCTTCCGAAACGATCAAGTGCAACATCGCTTTTGACTTCTGTGCATCAAAAAGCATATTCTTCAAGATAACAGAAATCTCTTTCTTTTCATCCGGAAAAACAAATTTTTGCGGATCGAACTCCTTAATGTCATATGACTGCATAATAATCCCCTTCTTTACTTGGACCGGAAAATGTTTTTCTTTCACCATGTTTAATTCAAAAAATTCCTTTTGCCCATGCTCGATCCATTTTCTTTCAAATTTTGTCTGATATTTCGCGCCGGTAACATTCTTCTCAACAACAAATCCCGTAGATGGTAATTGACCCACGATCCAATCATAATATTGTTTAGCATCCGTGACGATCTTTAGCAGTCCGCCTGTTTTTAAACGGCTATTAACTAACTTTAAAAAATCTTCGGAAAATAAGCGGTGTTTCTCATGCCGATCTTTAAGCCAAGGACAAGGAAAAAGACAATAGATATTATTGACGGATTCAGGATCAAGGAATCTTTCAAAAAGATCACGGGCATCTGCTTTTATGATACGAATATTGGAAAGCGCTGGATCCTGCTGGATCTTTTTAAGGGTTTTTTCGATCCGCTCCCAATTCTCTTCAACTCCTAAAAAATTGATCTGCGGATTTTCAGCAGCTGACCGGACCAAAAATTCTCCCAGGCCAAAACCTATTTCGATCTCAAGGGGAGATTGCCGGCCAAAACTCTCGTCCCAATTGATCCTTTCATCCCTCTTAAACTGAATGACAAGCGGATCAAGGAATCCTTTTGAGCGGCAAAGAGGATCTACGATGGCCATGATCAACGGCCCTTAATGGCAAAGAGAGGATCCCAGCCTTTTGATGTAAGCTTATTGTTTTGAAAAATAAGTGGGATCAGTTCATCGTCGGAAACAAGGCCATCGGGCTTACTGATCGCAGATAGAATATAAAAGACATCGTATTTTTTTCCCGCATGCTCTATTTTTTCTTCACGGTAAGGATTACTGACAACGATCGGCGCATAACTTTTATCACTCTTTTGCTCATATCCGATAATTAAGGATGGCCCCAATAAAGTCAACACATCCTCTCGGCTCATTCCCGGCAAGATCTTTGCAAGGTCCTGAAGGGTTTTATGTCCAGGCAACAAACTCTCGACCGGCTTGTTGACAATTTCCACCGACGCGCAACTTGATAAGATCAAACAACAGATCAAAACAGCAATAGACCTCATAAGATTCCTTTCAATTTTAAAAAGAAAAAAACACCGACAACAATTCGATAGATCCCGAAAGAAATAAAATTGTGGGTTTTGACGTATCGAACTAAAAATTGAACAGTTGCCAAAGCAACACAAAACGACGTTAAAAATCCAACGCCCAATAGAACAAACTGATCCGGATCGATGTGCGATGCATTTTTCATCAGATCTAAACCCGTTGCGGCGAACATTGTCGGAACAGCCAAGAGAAAAGAATATTCAACGATCACCTCTCTTTTGATCCCCTGTAAAAGCCCGCCGACGATCGTCGCGGCAGAACGAGAAACACCGGGAACGAAGGCAAGCGACTGGAAAATACCGATCGCAGCCGCTTGCGGATATGAGATCTCTTTGATCTGAGAGATCTTCAACTTCTTTTCATCCAAGAATTTCTCAAATATGATCAAGATAACCCCGCCTGCGATCAACGTACCGACAACGATCATATCATTGCCCATAAAATATTTCTTAATGATCTTATAAAGCAAAAGCCCAAGAACAGCCGTCGGCAAAAAAGAAACGAAAACCTTCAAGGAAACCGCTTTATCCATGATCAATCTTTTCCAATACAAAAAGACGATTGCTAGGATCGCACCCAATTGAATAATGATCTCAAAACTTTTTAAGAATTCGGTTTGCGGTAAATGTAATAACCGACCAACAAGGATCATGTGTCCGGTCGAAGAAACAGGAAGGAATTCCGTAATGCCTTCAACGATGCCGAGAATGAATGCTTGGAAAATAGTCATTATTAACTCTTAATGGAATGTATGCATTTATCTGCTTGTGTCATTGCGAGCGACCGCAGGAGCGCGGCAATCTTTTAAAAGATTGCTTCGTCGCTGATATTATCAAAAATGATTGTCGCTCCTGGCAATGACACAATCACGAAACTCCAACTAAAATATCTCACTAAAAAATTCCTTCATCGCTTCCCAAGAACGCTTATCCGCTTTTTCATTATAAGCAGCACCCTTAGAATTATCTGTTCCGGCTGATTGATCCGTAAAACTATGAACGGCGTTACTGTAATAAACCATCTGCCAATCGACTTTCGCGTCCGTCATTTCTTTTCGAAAATCACGGACTTCTGAATCAACAACATAAGGATCATCCGCGCCATGCAGGACAAGGATCTTTGCTTTAATATTCTTTGCGTCTTCCGGATGCGGCGTCGATAACCCGCCGTGAAAACTAACAACGCCGGCAAGTGGAGCGCCGCTTCTAGCTAACTCTAAAGCCGTTGTCCCGCCAAAACAAAAACCTAGGGCAACCAACCGATTCGTATCCACAAGAGGATTACTCATCAAAACATTTAATCCCGCAAGAGCTCGCTTACGCAAAAGCGCGCGATCACTTTTATAGATCGTCGCCTGCATGGCCGCTTCATCTGTATTCTTCGGCCGAACACCTTTGCCATAAATATCAACCGCAAGCGCTACATACCCCAACTGCGCCAGATCTTCCGCCTTTTTATTCGCCGACGGCCCAAACCCCATCCAATTATGCACAACAATGATCCCTGGGCGCTTTTCGGTCACAGCATCATCGTAAACTAAATAACCTTCTAAAACCGTGTCGCCATCTTTGTATTCAATATTTTCTGATTTGATGGCAGCGTGAGCAAAGGTTGTGGAAAGGATCACCATCATAAACAAAATTATTTTCTTCATTTCTATCCTCCGTTAATAAAATCTGCCGTAGGGAACGGTCGCGACCGTTCCCTACAAAAAACAATGAAAATTATTTGGTAGCCCCAACCGGATTTGAACCGGTGTTTTCTGCCTGAGAAGCAGACGTCCTGAC
>CAYGEE010000055.1:0-14173 GCA_964348765.1 uncultured Planctomycetales bacterium
CTATTTCCCCCTCCCTTGCCCTCCCCACAAAGGGGGAGGGAATGCATAAAAAATATTTTTTGTAATGTCAAACTCACGTTAAAATATATTCTGCTATGAATAAAACAACTGACCATTTCTCTCCCGAAGAAAAAATACGCTATTCCCGTCAGACCATTTTGCCGATGATCGGCGAGGCGGGACAGATGCGTCTCAAAAAAGCCCGCGTTTTGATCGTCGGCGCCGGAGGTTTAGGATCCTCTCCTGCTATTTATCTAGCCGCGGCAGGTGTGGGGACGATCGGCCTTATCGACGCGGACGTGGTTTCACTTTCTAATCTTCACCGGCAGATCCTTCATAACACAACTGATATTAATAAGCCCAAAGTCATTTCCGCGAAAGAAAAATTAATAAAGATCAATCCTCACGTCAACATCGTGACGCATGAGGCACGGCTTACGGCCGAGAACGCGACGTCCATTATTTCCGGTTATGATCTGATCATCGATGGAACAGACAATCTGCCCTCGCGCTATTTGATCAACGACGCATGTTTCTTTTTAAAGAAAAATTTTATTTTCGCCGGAGTCTATCAATTCGAAGGGCAAGTGAGTGTTTTTGGCGCCGGCGGGCCGTGTTACCGGTGTTTTTTCGGCGAGCTTCCGCCGCCCGATGCAATGCCTTCGTGCGCTGAAGCCGGTGTGATCGGCGTTGTGCCGGGGATCATCGGGCTCATGCAGGCCAATGAGGCGATCAAATGGATCTGCAAGATCGGAGAATCGCTGTTAGGACGATTGCTTATTTTTGACGCGCTCGCCACACACTGGCGGGAAATCAAGATCAAAAAAGACCCCGAATGCCGGCTCTGCGGAAAGCACCCCACGATTCATTCCGTCGAAGAATACACATGGCAATGCGCGGATGACGCCATGAAGGAAATTACGGTCAAAGAATTAAAAGAATTGCGCGATAAAAACCCAAATCTGTATCTCTTGGATGTGCGCGAACAGTCCGAATGGGACATAGCCCGCATCGAAGGCGCGCGTTTAAAACCGATGAGCGTTTTGGAAAAAGATTTTGAGGATATTCCGAAGGATAAACCAGTGTATTGCCATTGCAAGCTCGGCGGCCGAAGTGCTAAAGCCATCGCCTTTCTAAAATCCAAAGGCTATTCAAAACTCTTCCAAATCAAAGGCGGCATCGACGCCTGGTCGCAGGAGATTGATCCGATGGTGGCGAGGTATTGACAAAAACCAAACCTGCCCCCCCCTTTTTAAAGTACCTAACACATTATTCTCATTACTCTTCAACTCTTTATCCATTCGAAACAACCTCCACCTGCCACTTATCATTGACCCACAGCCCGACGATCTCGTGCATGGGCCAGTGGGTTTTGAGGCGCTTAATGGAATCACTGATCTGCACACGCTGGATGTCTTCGCCAGCAGGATTTCCCCGACAGTCATAATGGCCGACAACAAATAGGCGCGTGGATTTATTGAGATTGACCGAAATATTGATACTGCGGATGACTTCGCTGATATCCTCCTGCATTGCCAGAACTTTATCCATCCCCGCTTCGGTGATGACATCGACAAAATCAACAGGATAATTTTTCTTGATCCATTGGATAACGGGTAATTGCACCCGGCCGTCCATACAGTTTAAACACGTTGCTCTTCTATCCACATGTTCTCCTTTATTTTTAAAAATCTTTATCTTCCATATGAAATGAATGCATCAGCCTGTGCAATATCGGCGTAAAGAGGATTCCCATGATCGCGATAAACAAAAGACCGCTAAAAAGCGCGTACATCGATGCGAAAACTTTAGCGGCTGAATTCGTCAAAGGATTGATCTCCCCCATTCCACCTAAGATCATCGAGGCCTCAAGAAGCGCATCAACCCAGCTTAAGCTATCAAAAAAATGATATCCCAGAACCCCGATCAACAACGCCGCACCGATCAAAACAATCACGAACACGAAATATCCAACCATCCGCCGGATAAAAACGTGCGTGGGGACTAATTTTTGATGTTTTCGTTCGAACATAGCTTTCAATCCATCATGAAACATTATACACTCGTCAATTGTAATCGTCCGGCTTTCGCGTGTCAAATGGAAGTGCTAACTAAAAATTAAAAAGGGCCATCCTTTGGGATGACCTTTTTAATTTAAACTTCCAGTTGTAAACGAATTCTGCAATTGGCTAATGCAGAATTAAATCATGGTTTCGGTTGACCTAATTTCTTAATCCATTCGGCGCCTACATCTTCTACGGCAGAGCGAATGGGATTTGAATCGGGAGCAAAGGTCACAGTGGGAGTTACCTCTTTTTTAGGAAAAAAAATAGTCTTTATATTATAGGCACCTACAACAAAGGTGACCGTACCAGCCAAAATAGCGATCCATATCTGAGTTCGTTGCAAATTCATCGATATCTCCTGTCCAAAAGATATTATACTTCTGATGCTTTTTCATTACCCAATAGATTTTATCTTAAAATAAAAACCATTGCAAACATGACACTCGCACCGGGCTTCTTCAAATAAACTCTCCCCAGTGGATGAGTTTTGCAACAGGCTATGCACACGAAAACCTGAGAATTACTTATCCTTTAGTAAACCTCTTTTCCCTGCCAATTTCTGTAGTTCATCTGCAATTTCTTCCGGTGGTAGGACGAAATCAATATTGCCAGAAGCCTGAGCACTAAGTGGCATACTATCTATTTCGGCAGACATGTCCTGAACAAAGATTATTCCTCCCTTTGCCTTGATGTGCTTGCATCCCTCAGTACCGTCGCGACCATACCCAGAGAGGATAATGCCGATCGCACGCGTCCCCATAGCTTCTGCTAAAGAAATTAAAAAGAAATCTACTTGCTTATTGCCCATAGTACGCGGAGAGATGATTTTGAAAGTGTAGCTCTCCATTCGAAGATCCGCATTCGGAGGATTCACGTAGACATGATTCGCCCGGATCGGCATTGCCGCTGAAGCCACCATTACTGGCATTTTCGTGTGACGCGACAGAATTTCAGCTAACTGACTATTGGCGGTAGGGTTCATATGCGAAAGAATGACAAAAGCCATACCTGTATTAGATGGCAAGGCATCCAAGAGTGCTGTATATGCGTTAAGACCTCCAGCTGAGGCGCCAATGCCGACAATGAAGTTAGGACCTAACACTCCCCCCCCCCGAGGGAGATCTACTCCAGATCGCCTGCTTTTCATACGACACCTTTAGCTTTTGGTTATTTTTTATTTTTGAGAAACACTCTTACCAATTTTCTTTTTTTGCTTGGAGCCTGCTGTAGCATCATCATCCATTGGCACCAAATTGATTCCATCATCACTTAGAATCAATTTGTGAACATCGCTAGAATGTCCCATGCCACGAGACTTAACAATATAAAGTCCACGAATGCGTCTTTTACCCTCATTTTCTTCTAATTCTCTAACTACGATCCAAGTGTCAATTAAAGATGAGACACCGATTTCGCCGCTAGTATCATTGGAGGAGGTTGAAGAAACAAGACTTGTAAAAAAACTGGTTATGCCGTTGGATTTTAAAAGATCAATCATGCGGGTCAGCATTGATTGAATTTCAAAATTGTTCCCCTGTCCAATGAGACTCGTCAGTGGATCTATAATAACAGCTTTTGGTTTGAAAGATGCAATAGTTTTGTATAAATCAAGTAAATGCATCTCTAAACCAAAGAAGGAAGGCCTGGTCGACTCAATCTTTAATAGCCCTTTCTTCACCCATGGTTCAAAATTAAGGCCTATAGACCGCATGTTATGAATGAGTTGCCCTGAAGATTCTTCATAAGACAAGAAAAGACACCGTTCTCCACGTTTACAACTTTCTATGGCGAATGCAGCCGCGAGGCTCGTTTTTCCAGTGCCTGCGGTACCTGAAGTAAGTACCGTGCTGCCTCTGGTATAGCCTGTCTCTTTCCCTTGAAACATTTTATCTAAGGATGGAACTCCTGTCGAAACTCTTTTGTCTGTGCCGGGTTGATCGAGCCCCGCAGAAGTGATAGGAATTACTGAAAGTCCATCTTTATCAATGACAAATGGATATTCGTTTGTTCCATGATTTGAACCACGATATTTAATGACACGAATTCTACGGGTAGAAATTTGATCCCTGACTCTATTGTCCAGGAGAATAATGCAATCAGAAATGTATTCCTCCAGGCCATGACGAGTATAAGAATTTTGTCCCAGCTCGCCGCTTATGATTGCCGTAACTTTCTTTTTCTTAAACCATCGAAAAAGTCTCTTTATCTCTAAACGAAGAATGCCCAGATCTGTGATGCCTGCAAAGAGGGATTCAATAGAATCGAAAACAACGCGTTTGGCACCAATGGAATCAATAGCATGTTCCAAGCGAACGAATAGTCCTTCAAGATTAAATTCGCCTTTTTCTTGAATATCCCTGCGCTCCAAAAGAACATAATCAATGAGAATTCTTTTTTGTGAAACCAGTCCTTGTAAATCCATATTGAGAGAAGCCACATCTTTGTAAAGTTCATCTTCTGTCTCTTCAAAAGACATGAAGACACCTGGCTCGTTGTAATCGATCGCACCATTGATTAAAAAATCGATCCCAAAAAGGGTTTTTCCAGAGCCGGTACTTCCACAAAGCAAAGTGTTTCTATTTTTCGGCAGACCGCCTTCTGTGATTTCGTCAAAGCCTTTGATTCCGGTGAGGCACTTTTGCAATTGATTATGATTAAAAGCATTTTCTTTCTTAGCAATTTTAGGCATACATTAATCCTTTTTATGTTCTGATTTATAAATGACTTGGGTATTAACCAACTAGTTTTATAGCAGTATTCTACGGAAGGAAAAAATAAAATCAATTATACCGAGGTATACTTAGGTGAGTTAGATCAGATCAGCAAAGATTCAAAAGGTTCTCATATCTCCTCAGCTGAATTAATCGACAACAAAAAAGCCGTTTGTAAACCTATTAATAAGTTACACAAACGGCTAAAAAACTCCCCCGCGAGGGCTCGAACCTCGGACCCATTGGTTAACAGCCAATTGCTCTACCGACTGAGCTACAGGGGAATAATTTATAATGAACAAAGTCGTTTTAAGACTGCGCGACCATTTCCAGACTTTAGAAATCTCTCTCGTTTTAATGCAAAATTAATTTCTGAATACTTTTCAGAATAAATCAATTCAAACGGACGGTTATGTGACGTATAGCGATTAGATCCACAATTATGTTCCCGCAATCTTTCTTCAGGAGACTTTGAAGTATATCCTACATAATGCTTCCCATTTTTAAAACTTTTCAGAACATAAACGTAAAACATAACTCACCCGATATTACTGCCCGCCAAACAGCTTGGCGGGTCCGCCACAAATTACTGCTTGTCCGCCACGCTTTGTGGCGGAAGCTACAGGGGAATAAAATTGAAAGAACGAATGAAGAAATTATATCTAAAAACTTTTAAATGTCAAACAGATGTTTCGGCTATTTTCATTCATGCATTTCCCGTCGAGAAAGAATCGCCATGTTGAGCGTGGACATATCGGCGAATTCGACGGAGCTGCCTACCGGAATGCCTAGACCGATGCGGCTAACTTTAACGCCAAGTGGTTTTAATTGCTTCACAAGAAAAAGCGCGGTCATCTCACCTTCGTTATCGGGGTCGGTGGCGATCACAACCTCTTTGATCTTATTTTCTTTCACCCGATTTAACAACTGAAATATTTTGATGTCATCCGGGCCGCGCCCATCAGCTGGAGAGATCGTCCCTAAAAGGACATGATAAACTCCCGTAAAAGATCCGGAGCGTTCCATCGCCAAAAGATCTTTTGGTTCTTCAACAACACAAACAATGGAATGATCACGATTAGAATTCGTACAGATCATACACGTGTCCGCATCGCTTAAATTATTACACGTTCGGCAGAACATCAGATTATTTTTAAGTTCGATCATACTCTGGGCTAAACTTTTCACATCGTCATTGGACTGCGTCAAAAGCCAAAAGACGATCCGCTCAGCACTTCTGCGGCCGATGCCGGGAAGTTTAACGAGTTTGTCGAGGAGTTTTTCTATTAATTTAGGATACATAATATCTTAGGGACTAGGGATCAGGGGCTAGGGACTAGACTAGCCCCTAATCCCTCCCCTTTATTCATTATGCCAGCGCGTCACAACTTTCCCCTTAAAAGTATCCAGGATCGATTTGACGATGGGTTCTTCATCTTTTGTCTGCGTTTGCGTTTCTTCGAGATAAATATATTTTACAGCAATCGGTGTTTTTAATTTTTCGGACAGAACAGCTTCGACGATGCGGACATTACTGGAATCCTCAAGCGTTTCTTTTTGAAAACTAGAATGCTTCGGCAGGCCAACGACCAATTTCGGCGCGGCCCAGGATACCGGAACGCCTTCCTGCAAACACGTTGCCAGCGACATTTTCTGGCGGCTCACAGCATGCGTTAACGTGTCCCAGCCTTTGACGATCTTTTCAAGCGTCACGATCTCCTGATCAAAACTCTCAGCACTCGCCGCATCCTCGGTGTCAATTTCAACCACAGTCTGGCTGCGCACGATCGAAGGTTTCACATTTTGTTCCGTTGAAGCAGGCGAAGATTTTTCTCTCTGCAAAATAACTTCTCCACGCTCATTACTGATCGTTTTTGTTAAAGGTGTTTTCGGCGCCTCCGCCGGCTTCGGCGCGGCATAGCTTGAACTTGGTTTGGATACTGCTGATTGCGGCTGAACCGACGGAGCATTCTCCGCACGATACGTTAATTTCGCAAGCGCAATTTCCAAAGGCAGCGTCATCGACTCCGTCACTCGTGCGGTGTCTTGAACATTGATAAAAGCATCGATCGCTTTTAAAATTTCCGGAAGTGTCAAAAGTTCTGTTTGGGACAATAACGCGTCTTTAACATGCACGGGATAATCGATCATCGCGCCTAATTGTTTTCCGCCAACTTTAACGATCATAAGGTTTCGAAAATGCTCCGTCAGATCTTTGACCAGCTGCCGAAGGTCTTTGCCTTGATCGATGATCTTCTGTAAAACCTTTAACGTTGCAATACTATCTTTTTTAGCGATCGCATCGGTTAGATCAAACAAAAACTGCGTTTCCACAAGCCCGAGCATTGAAAAGACATCGCCGGCAATAATTTTCCGGTCATGAATGGCACTCATCTGGTCTAAAATGCTCAACGAATCCCGAAAACTGCCGTCGGCAGCTTTGGCTATCGCAAAAAACGCGTCCGCGTCAACCTGGATCTTTTCTTTGGTGGCAATATCAGTGAGCATAGCGGCAATGATTTTCAGCGTGATCCGTTTAAAATCAAACCGCTGACAGCGGGAAATAATTGTTGATGGGACTTTATTGGGAGATGTCGTCGCGAAAATAAATTTCACGTGCTCCGGCGGCTCTTCCAAAGTTTTTAACAATGCGTTAAAAGCTTCTGCTGTTAACATGTGAACTTCATCAATAATATAGATCTTGTATTTACCGTAACTCGGGGCGAATTTGACATTTTCACGCAAGGACCGGATCTCTTCGATCCCGCGATTGGACGCGCCGTCTATCTCAAGAACGTCAAAACTATTTCCCTTAATGATCTGCAGGCAACTATCACATGCGTCGCATGGCTTGCCCGACGGGCCTTTTTGACAATTCAAAGCTTTAGCAAGAATACGGGCGCAGGAAGTCTTTCCAATCCCGCGCGGACCGCAAAACAAAAACGCATGCCCGATGCGCCCGGAAGAAATGGCACTTTTTAACAGATCAGTGATATGTTCTTGGCCGATCACTTCATCAAAATTCTGCGGCCGATGTTTTCTGGCGAGGACGATATAGGACATAATGATTTTACTTATTTTGTCATCCCCGCGAAAGCGGGGATCCACTACTCTTTGCACATCACAAATAGATTCCCGTTGCGCGGGAATGACAAAAAATTAAATTTTAAACGATTATTTTACTGAAACTATTCTACTACAGGATAAATGAAAAATAGATTTTTTTATTTGCCTTATTGATGAGAACTGTGTCATTGCGAACCCCTCAGGGTGAAGCAATCTTTTAAAAGATTGCTTCGTCGCGAATAATAAAAAACTTGAACTCCTCGCAATGACACAAAATAACACCTACACAAAACACGCCCGCAACGCCGGCTCAATTTCTGGATATTGGAACTTGTATCCGGAATCCAGAAGTTTTTGTGGAACAACCTTCACTCCGTTTAATAAGAGACTCTCTCCCATTTCGCCGAAAAGTAATTTTATTCCAGCCGCCGGCACGGGAAAGATCGTGGGCCGATGAATCACTTTTCCTAAAGCTTTCGTGAATTCAGCATTCGTTACGGCACCGGGGCTAACAAAATTAACAGGGCCAACAATTTCAGGTTTATCGATCAAATACGCAATGATCCTCGGGATCTCATTGACATGGATCCAACTCATGTGCTGTTTACCAGAGCCTAATTTCCCGCCTAATCCTAATTGAAAGATCGGAAGCATCTTCGCCAATGCCCCGCCATTAGAGCTTAAAACCATCCCAAAACGCATATTCACAACTCGAACACCCGCCTGCTGTAAAGGCAAAGTGGCTTTCTCCCACTCATCACAAACATTAGCCAAAAAGTCATTGCCCACAGCCGAAGCTTCATTAATATCAGATTGTGGAGCGTTATACCCATAAAATCCAACAGCGGATGCGCAAAAAAGCACCTTTGGCTTGTTTTTTACCGTCAAAAGGCTTTCACATAAAAACTTCGTCCCTTCAACCCGACTCGCAAGAATTTCCTTCTTAGATTCTTCTGTCCAACGTTTATCGGCAATATTTGCTCCCGCCAAATGAATGATCGCATCCATACATTCAAGCGCTTTAAAATCCATTTGCTTTTCTTTAACATCCCAACAAATAATATTGGAATCATTTGACGGCTGACTATCCGGACGGACAAGCCCCTGAACCTGGGCTCCAGCATTTCGAAAATACTTAACAACAGCTCGGCCAACCAAACCAGTTGAACCAGAAACGATCATTTTTAAAGATTGTTTATCCATTTTTTCTCCTTCGCCATAGTACCGTCGCAATTGATTAAAGTCAACGCCAGAAATTTAGGACATCAATTAAATTCCGTCCACTCACGACACCCGTCCTCGTTTCGCACTAAGCGCCACCCGTTTTCGATTTTTATCGACCTCTAAAACCGTCACATCAAGCTTTTGATGAACCTTCACAACATCATGCGGATCTTTAACAAACCGATCAGCGAGCTGGCTGATATGAACCAGCCCGTCGCAGTGGACACCAATATCAACGAACACACCAAAGGCCGTCACATTTGTAACAACTCCTGTCAATTTCATTCCAAGTTTCAGATCATCAAGCGTATGCACGCCTTCTTTGAATGTAAAAAGCTGATAAGCTTCACGCGGATCTCGCCCCGGCTTTTCCAACTCCTTTAAAATATCTTTTAGCGTCGGCAAACCAACAGCATCCGAGACGTAATTCTCCGGCTTGATCCGCATCCGATATTGGGGAAAGTTGATCAGATCTGTCAACTTACAATCATTATCACTGGCCATTTTCTCAACGATCGCATAACTCTCAGGGTGAATTCCCGTCGTATCCAGCGGATTTTCCGCGTTAACGATCCTTAGAAATCCCGCCGCCTGCTCAAAAGCTTTTGGCCCCAGATTGGGGACCTTTAACAATTCCGCACGCGAGCAGAAAGGCCCATTTTGATTTCGAAAGTCAATGATCGATCGAGCACGCACCGGCCCCATCCCGGAAACATACATTAAAAGCTCCTTGCTCGAGGTATTAAGCTCAACACCAACCTGATTCACACAGCTTGCCACAACATCATCAAGACTATTTTTAAGAAGAGTTTGATCAACATCATGCTGATACTGCCCGACACCGATCGCTTTGGGATCAACTTTAACCAATTCCGACAACGGATCCATAAGCCGACGCCCGATCGAGATCGCCCCACGAACAGTAATATCAAAATCGGGAAATTCTTCGCGAGCAACATCGGAGGCGGAATAAACACTGGCTCCACTTTCACTGACAACAACAACCGGGATCTTCTTTGGAAAATTCAACGATCTTAAAAAACTTTCTGTCTCCCGACACGCCGTCCCGTTACCGACAGCAATGATCTCAACTCCAAACTTCTCGCATAATCGAAGAATGATCTCACGCGCTTCTATCTTTTTTGTATCCGAATCAAAAAGATAGATCACATCATTGATCAAAAGTTTTCCCTGATTATCCAAACAGACGATCTTGCAACCCGTCCGCTGACCAGGATCGACCGCCAGGATGCGTTTCTGCCCTAAGGGTGCCTCCATCAACAACTCACGGAGATTATTCGTAAAAACATTGATCGCTTCTTCATCGGCGCGTTTTTTAAGTTCTAAACGATATTCTGTTTCAAGCGATACAACTAACAAGCGTTTATAACTATCCACGATCGCGGTTTTGACATGCATCGAATCTTCACCGCGGCCTTTAATAAAGATCTCCTCAAGCGCACTGATTGCTTTTTCCTGTTCAGGCAAGAATGTCGCCAGCAAGATCCCTTCTTTTTCTCCTCGACGAATGGCAAGAATGCGATGACTTGGCGCATTTTTTGCAAGCTCCTGATATTCAAAATAATCTTGATATTTACTGCCTTCTATTTCTTTGCCTTTAAGGACTTTCGAACGGATAAAAGCCTCGTCACGAAATAATTTTCTTAAGTGCTCCCGCGCCTGAGCGTGCTCACTAACACGTTCAGCAATAATATCCCGCGCTCCGCTAATGGCGTCATCAGTACTTAAAACACCTTTATCGACACCGACATAATTCAAAGCCTCTTTCTCAACACTGATCCCTTTTTGCAAGAAGATCAAATCAGCAAAGGATTCCAATCCTTTTTCTCGAGCAACGGTTGCTTTTGTCCTTTTTTTCGGACGATAAGGAAGATAAAGATCCTCGAGCTGACTCATTGTTTTGACATTCACGACCTTTTCTTTAAGCTCCGGCGTAAGCTTACCCTGCTCGTCAATCGAACGTAAAACCGTTTCACGCCTTTTATCCAATTCTCGAAGCTGATGAATGCGGTCACGGATCGTGATAAGCTCGACTTCATCCAAGCCGCCTGTTTTTTCTTTACGGTATCGGGCCACAAAGGGAACCGTCGAGCCTTGATCAAAGAGCTCAATGGTCGCTTGAACTTGAAAAGGCTGGAGTTTTAATTCCTGAGAGATGAGCGAATGATGTGGGGATGTCATTATAATCAAACATTAATTTACAGCTGTCAGCCTTCAGCTATCAGCTTTTGACTGAAAGCTGATAGCTGAAAGCTGTAAGCTAAAATAATTTATTCCTTAATATACGCCTTAATGATCTTCTGTTCTTCAACCGGACGATCGCCTGGGCCGACTTGAGTATTTTCAATGGCAGAAACGAATTCATACCCGGAAATAACTTCACCAAAGATCGTATGTTTCATATGCAACCACGGCGTTGGGATCGTTGTAATGAAAAACTGGCTGCCATTTGTCCCTGGACCGGCATTAGCCATCGCCAAGATCCCCTTGCGGTCAAATTTCGCATTCGGGCTAAACTCATCAGCGAAGGGTTTTCCCCAGATACTTTCGCCGCCGCGGCCAGTTCCCGTCGGATCGCCGCCTTGGATCATAAAATTCTTAATAACACGATGAAAGATCAGGCCGTTATAATACCCTTTTTTAATGAGCCCAACGAAATTCTCAACTGTTTTTGGAGCAATATCATTGAAAAGTTTGATCTCAATAACGCCTCGATTTGTTTCTAAAACTGCCACCATACTTTCCTCCACTTTGATTTTGGGTTGATCGATCGTTTCATTCATATCCTGCGCTTTCAAAACGCCGGGAGCGATAAACAAACTCGCACCACATAATACAGTGAACATGCAAAATTTGAAATACTTTCTCACCATTTGATCCTCCTCTGCTGATTAGTAAAAATTAAAATATCCCCTTATATCCTCCCGCACCATCATTAACCGCTTTTAAAAAAGCCGGAAATGTTCGTGTAGGAATGACCATTTCCGTTACTTTCTCATGAGTGACATCCTCAAAGATCATTGTCATCCCTTTTTTGCCCTGCTCGTCAACAAAATGTTTAACATATAGACTATAATGCGACCCCAAATAATCCCATTCAACAATATCTTTTATATTTCCCATAACGAGCTCCTTTTTATTTTTAGGATTTATTCAATCAGTAGAAGATCTTATTGCGGATAAGACCTACTCATATTTCTTCTCATAAATATGCGCGGCAACTTTCAAAATATCTTTACGGGTCACGATCCCCAAAAGTTTATTACTCTCATCAACGATCGGAACACAGCCAAATTTACCATAAGTCATTTTCATAAGTGCTTTTCCCATCGACTGATCCGGCGAAAGGCTAAAAATATCCGTCGCCATAACATGCTTTAAGATAACGTCATTAAGCATTTCCTCATCATAATACCAATCGCCATCCATTAATTTTCGAGGCGACTTGATCTGATAAAGCATTCGCTGTGTAATAAGACCAACAAGCTTATTGTTATAATCAACAACCGGAAGGTGACGAACATGAAACTCCTTCATCTTTCGAGCCACATCTGCAAAAGGAGCATCCTGTTGAATAGAAATAACCTCAGAAGACATGATGTCCTTTAATTTCGTATGATCAATGAGATCCGCGATATTATGAGTGATAACGCTCGGAACTTTTTTTAGCGCAGCTTCTTTCTGCTCAAGATCTTTTTTGAGAATTTCACAACTATCGGAAAGTTTTTTTATAGAGGCATTTAAATGTTCATTCTCGATTTTAAGCGCCTGATTATCTTTGTCTTGAAGATCGATCTTTAATGACATATCCTTACCTGAGCGTTGTTCCTGAAGGAATAAAACAACGATCACGATCAATCCCGCTAAAACAAAAAATAAAAGCACATAAAATAGGACCATAATTATTTTTTAGATGGGTTAATATCTCTCTGAAGGAAAGCAACGTTATTCATTTTATACTCTTTTTTCTTAAAATCATTTCTTTTAAAGATCTTAAGCATCCCAATATTAGCTCGAGACACATGCGCATTAAGATACTTCAAATTATGTGCTTCAGCTGCTTTGATCAAACATTCACACATAAAAGTCCCAATACCAAAAGCCTGATAATCTTCCTTAACGACAAACCCAGCTTCGGCAGAATCCTCATTCGAACGGGCATATCGTCCTAAACACACCATCTTGGCATAGGGAGCCCAAGAATCATAACCAGCCATCGCAAAATCCCGTCCGTAATCAACGGCCACACGAGCCTGAGCTTCTTTAAGAGAAAGCGCATCGACATGATTTAAATATCGATAATAGATCGTTTCCGGTTTATGACTATAAAAGAAATCCTGGATAGCTTTTTCATCATGAGGCCGCAAAGGACGAAAATAGACAGTCTTGCCTTTAAATGTCTTTGAGTGCGGAATAATTTCCTTCACCGGATTATCATCATCCAAAATAGTTCGCGCATTGATATATAGCGAATATCGTTTTTTAATAGACTCCAAAAGTTGCTCACGAAACTTCGGATGCGCGATCTCAATAAGAGCAAGCGCCCTCTCCCTGATGTTCTTTCCATGTAAATACGCAACCCCATATTCCGTTGCCACATGCTGGACATCGGCACGCGAGGTAACAACACCCGCTCCGGCGGCAAGCTCAGGAACGATACGCGAGATCTCACCACCTTTTGCCGTCGACGGTAAAGCGATAAATGACCTTCCTCCTTCTGAACGCTTTGCTCCGCGAACAAAATCAACCTGACCGCCAAATCCGCTGTAAAACTTTGTACCAATGCTATCGGAACAAACCTGCCCAGTCAGATCGACCTGGATCGCGGAATTAATAGAGACCATATTTTTATTCTTTGAAATAATAAAAGGATCATTTGTATATTCTGTCGGGTAGAATTGAAAATCAGGATTATTATTAACAGTATCGTAAAGTTTCTTAGTCCCTAAAATAAAACTCACGATCGATTTCCCGTTATTAAATCCCTTTTTCTTATTCGTGATATTTTTTTTCTTATATAATTCAACGATCCCATCTGAAACCATCTCGGAATGGACACCGAGATCGTTTTTATCCGTCATATAC
>CAYGEE010000056.1:0-14059 GCA_964348765.1 uncultured Planctomycetales bacterium
CATTAAGTTGTTCCTTGTGCGTGTCCGTCAGGCCGTGAGGCGCGCCTTTATATATTTTCAAGGTAGAATTCTTGACAAGTTTCGAAGAAGCCATCCCCGCGGCGCCGATCGGAACGATCTGGTCGTCATCGCCGTGGATGATCAGCGTCGGCACGTCAAACTTCTTAAGATCTTCGGTAAAATCCGTCTCGGAAAATGCTTTGATACAGTCGAGAGTATTCTTATGGCCAGCCTTCATTCCTTGCAGCCAGAACCAATCGATCATTCCTTGTGAAATCTTCGCACCCGGGCGGTTAAACCCAAAAAACGGACCGCTGGCGATTTCTTTATAAAGCTTGGAGCGGTCAGCAATTGAGTTAGCGCGAATACCATCGAAAACATCGATCGATAAACCGCCGGGATTGGCAGCGGTCTTAAGCATCAGCGGCGGGACAGCTGAAATCAGCGCGGCTTTCGCCACACGCTTTGTACCGTGACGGCCAATGTAGCGCGTGACTTCACCACCGCCGGCGGAAAAGCCGATCAGGACTGCGTTCTTCAAATCCAATGTATCTATTAATATTGCAAGATCATCCGCGTAAGTATTCATTTCGTTACCATTCCAAGGCTGGCTGGATCGGCCGTGACCACGACGGTCATGAGCAATGCACCGATAACCATGGGAAGCCAAGAAAAGCATTTGAGCCTCCCAACTATCTGAACTAAGTGGCCATCCATGACTGAATACAACGGGCTGACCCGAACCCCAATCTTTATAATAAATTTGTGTACCATCTTTGGCGGTGATCATGTTCATGCTATAGACTCCTCTTATTTATTCTCAATTCTTAATTGATTATCAACACTGTCTACACCGGCCATATTCTCAATCTGGTCAACGATATTAGACCTGTCTTCTTCACTATTGACCATCCCCTTTAAAATGACAGATCCATCCACAGCTGTAATTTGGATGTCAGACAATTTTCCTTTAAGCTGAGGATTGCCTGTAAGAGTTTGCTGTACTTTAAGAGAAAGGGCCTTGTCCGCTTGCTTTTCAAAGTTTGATTTGGAAGCATAATTCCTATTAATAACCTCACTGTCATTGTGTCCCATAATTTTTGGAGACGTGCTGGCGGGAACAGCTTCCGCATCTTCCACAGCGTTAATATTGGAAGCTGTCATATCATTTTTGCTCATCTCCGTGGCGGCTTCTGCTTTGGTTGAAATACCTGCTTGCGCAGTATCAGAGCCATCGACACTTTTTTGCATGATAAAAAAGATAAAAAATAAAGAAACGCCTAACATTAAATAAAACGCTTTTCTCATTTTACTGCTCCATTTTATGACGATAACTTCTCTAACTATGTTTCAACTCCATCGGCAGATCATTGATCCTCACAGCAATTTTAAAATCATTTTCAGAGAGCCCGCCCACCTCATGAGTTGTCATTCCAACACGCAGATTGCGAAATTGTGTTAAATGAAGGTCCGGATGATGTTTTTCATCTTCCGCGATCTTGGCTATACGATCGATCAGATCAACAGCTGCCATAAAATTCCGCAATATGTATTCCCGATAGATCATTTTATTATCATTGCTTGATTGCCACCCGACGAGGTACTTTAAAGATGTCCTAATTTGATTTTCATTTAACAAGGTCGCTTTCTCGATCTCTTTTTCAGGCACTTTAATGATTTCTGGTTCTATCTTTTTTTGTACTTTAGGGCGCTTAATGATTTTTTTGTTCTTCACTAAAGACACTGCCTTCTTTTTGTGCACGATCTTTCTGGTTGCTTTTTTCATGCGATATACCTTTCTTTTTTAATGTTTAGAACAGTTACGGCCTAAAACACCTTCTTCCATCCTGTTTTATTAAACACGTCATTAAACCATATGGAGCAAATAGTGATCCTCCGCTAAGCATAAGCACTTTAAGCAAGCGAAGCACCGACTCATCATCATCCACAATGTCTATTTGTTTCGTATCTGATGATGTTTTGTCACATTTCTTAAGTTGTCATTCCTCTACTTGCACGATTGTATTTTAGGGAGAGTTCAAAAAAGAATCAATTGTACTGAGGTGTAATCGTTGGATTTTACTATTATCGTGCAGGAAAATTCTGTGCTATGCATCCAAACCCTTTGAGGCTTCACTCTATTTCAAGAAAAAAGACAACCCCTTACAAGGTCGTGAGACCTTATAAAGGGTTATAAAAACGGATCGCTGGCGGAAGAAGGTTCAAACCTGTTTGATCACCCATCCTCTCTTCCAATGAACATCATTCTATATGGTTGCGATTTGTTGAATAGGAAAAATATTGCCCCTCAGAAGACAATTGCTCACAACCTGTAGCTTGTCTAAAATTCAGGGAACAGGTCAATTCACACGCTAAAAACACTTACAACGATAACAAGAAAAAAATGCAAAAAATACAATAAATATTTGCATTTCTAACTATTACATATTCTTGTGTTCTTCCGCTGACATATTATGGTCTTTAGCACTATTTTGACATCCAGCGACAGTTCCGATCATTAGTGTAATTAAAAGCAGTGATAGCAATGTTTTCATTTTTTCTCCTGTGTAATTACATTTTATTATTCTTTACCTTTTTCAGCTTTTGACTTAACCACAACAGCCGGTAGATTTTCCATCGTGCTTTGCGCCAACAGACGCGGAGAGAAACTTTTGCCGACAGGGATCGCTGCAAAAGTAGAATGTCTGTCCATCGCGTTCGGCGTGGAGAGCGGTTGATTCATCCACGGTCATCCCGCAAACGGGGTCTTTGATCGCTGCTTGTGATGTTTTCATTTTTACCTTCTTTCTTTATTGGTTAATATGCTTATAATTTCACTCTAGCAAAAATCATGTAAGAAGTAGGCATTTTCCCATAGGTCGCGTCAAGTTCATCAGGAAGAAAATGCCAACTATTTGTGCCGCCGATTCCCCATTGCATTTGTTTCCATTCAGGAAAATCATAAATATAACCTAATGAGGATTTATTAACTTTAAAGATTTCTCCTTCCAGGGGATCGCCTTCGGGGAATAATTCATCTTTTTCAGTTCGTTCAAAACGTGCAAAAAACGTGTGAGTCTTTTTTAATTGTAAAGCGGATTCAATAAGAAAAGCATCCAAACCATTTCCCGGATCATTAATATTACGTCCCCAGGCTAACATCGTTTGCCAATTCCCATTCGCAAAAGGTTTGTTATAGGCGGCGGAAACTGTATAGCGCTTAGTGTCAACATCCGGATGAAGTTGTTCCGGACTATCAATATCGCCGTAACTGACTTGAAACGCCCAATCTTCCGTCGGATTATAAGACAAGCGGGTGGAATAAGAATCCATCGGGCCTGTTTCTATATCCCAGCGATCTTCATCAGATTCTCGCCCTCGAAAAGCAGACCCTTCTAATTTTACATTTTGCCAAACATATCCTAACGTCGTCACTCCATAAGTAATGTGTGTTGAGTCTAACCAATGATGTGAAATTGGAGCCTCCGGATTATCCATGCCAGAAAATCGATGCATAAAGGCTGGCGGACCGAGTGCAGGTTCTCCGGGTAATCCAATATATCCAAAGACTGAGCTCTCATCCGAAATAGGCATACTATATGATAGAGCCAATTCCATAAAAAGATCATGGGGATGCTGACGGTCGATAAGCCCACTAATTCCATCCTGAGTTTCCCCTGTCTGTAATAAAAGCGGATAGCCATCTTTACCCATTAAAGGATCAAGAGACAGCATACTGCGAACTCCTAAAGTTCCATTCCCTAAAGGCCTTTGCCCCATCAGCATAAACATACTTTCACTAAATGTTTTATCGTCGCCACGATCCCCGCCTTGATGGTCGTAAATGACATTAGCAAAACCGTGGATCATAAACATCCAATCATCTTTCATAAAATGAAGCCCTCCATGCGCAGTAGAATCCGGCTGCCAGCTCGTCCCTGACGCTTCTCGAGTCATCGGATAAGAACCGTATAAAGCCTTCATATCCATTTTCATCCCTTGAGGCCCATGAGACTTGGATTGCATATTTTCATGATCCATGTTTTCGTGCTGAGCGTGAGCAGACATAGAAAATGAAAAAAACAATATAAATAATATGAAAATAATTTTTCGCATTCTTCTCTCCATTTACAAATTACTATTATTATAGGGAAGACCCAAAATGAATCTATTGTACCGAAGTATAACAGGATAGGGATGGGACAAATTCTCCGTCCCAAAAAGTTCCAAAGACCCATCAAGGGTCAAAACAAAACCTCTGCAACTTATTTAGTTACAAAGGTTCATGCTGATTAATCCAACTAAAGCGGTATTTGTATCTCAACCTGATGTTCTTTACGATCATTAACAAGAGAAATAATTTTACTTTCTTGTTTCATGCCATCCACTACTACAATTACCTGACTATTTCCCTCGGGCGGACGGATAACGTTGACATGATAAATAGTTTCTCGGTACCGATAGTGTATTTTAAATGCTTTCCAATCCGAAGGGATACAAGGTTCTATAGACAATTTATTTGACTCAAGTTTTAATCCCAAAAGAGATTCCAAGATCAAACGATACATCCAGCCCGCTGATCCCGTATACCATGTCCAACCCCCACGGCCAATGTGAGGCGACACGGCATAGACGTCGGCCGCGACGACATAGGGTTCTACTTTGTATGTATGGACACCTTCCCGAGATTTCGCGTGATTGATGGGATTGATCATGCCTAGAAGTTCCCAGGCATGTTGGCTGTCGCCTAATCGAGCGAATGCCATGGCCGCCCAAATGGCCGCATGAGTATATTGTCCGCCATTTTCTCTCACTCCAGGAACATAGCCTTTGATGTAACCGGGATTTAAACTGGATTTATCAAATGGCGGATCAAGCAGTTGAATGATCCGGCTGTCCCGATGGACAAGCCGCTCATTAAGTGCCTTCATAGCCATCCGCACACGTTTGGGATCGCCCGCCCCGGAAAGAACAGACCAGCTTTGAGCGATAGAATCGATCTGACATTCTAAATTGCTCGCCGAGCCTAAAGCTTCCCCGTCATCAAAATACGCGCGCCGGTACCACGCCCCATCCCAACCATTTTTTTCAATATTCTCGCGCAGCTTAAGCGCTTGAGTTTGACAAACTTGAACAAATTCTAGATCTTCACGATGTTCTGCGATCTTTTTAAACTGCATGAGCACGTCATAAAGAAAAAATCCCAACCAAACACTTTCCCCCTTGCCGTATTGACCGACGAGATTCATCCCATCGTTCCAATCGCACGAACCTATCAACGGCAAACCATGTTCCCCGAAATTCAGACCCTTAACAATAGCCCTCTTACAATGCTCATACAAACTCACCTTCTCTGGGGACTGACTGGGTAAGTCATAATAGGAATCTTCGTCTGCGTTCACCAGTCGGCCGTGAAGGAACGGGATCATTTCATCCAATACTCCCGTGTCCCCAATACTAAAAACATAATGGCAAGTTGCTAATGCTAACCAAAGGTAATCATCCGAACAGTGAGTACGGACACCACTTCCCTTCGGTGGATGCCACCAATGCTGAACATCGCCTTCGTGGAATTGACGGGCCGCGCATAAAAGTAAATGCTCCCGCATCAGGCGCGGCTCGCTATGATCAAGCGCCATCACATCCTGCAATTGATCACGATAGCCGAATGCGCCTCCGGATTGATAAAAACCACTGCGCGCCCAAAGGCGGCAAGCCAAAGTTTGATAAAGCAGCCAGCCATTGGTCAGAATATTGAGCGATTCATCGGGCGTTTCCACTTGCACCGCGCCAAGGGTGCGTGTCCAGTACTCGGACACAGCTTCCAACGCATCACGCGCGCCCGCAGATCCACAAAAACGCTGCACGAGATCCTGTATCTCCTCAACACTTTTTCCGACACCAAGTGTAAAAACGATCTCCCGCTCTGCTCCACTGGCTAGATCAAACGGAACCTGAATGGCTCCGCAAGGATCGAAAGCCGCCCCCACTTTGCCCGAAAGATGCTCGCGTGATAATGCGACCGGATTTTCAATGGAGCCATTACGCCCAATAAATTCCGCACGATCTCCACTAATAGTTCTACTCCTGTCATCCACGGAAAAAAACGCAATATTTTTAAAAAATTCTGTATTGTAGGGATTGCGCGCATAAAGAGCGCCGTTTAAAGGATCAACTTCAGTCCTGACATGCATAGCCGTTTTAGAACGCATATCTCCCAAGACCCATTCCACATAACCTGTGGCAGAAAGTCGACGAGCCCGGCCTGATATATTGCGTATTTTTAAAACAGAAAATTTAACCGACGCATCTAAGGCCACATAAACCCATAATTCAGAAATGATACCTCCTTCATTATGCTCAAAAACGCCATAACCAAATCCATGCCGGCTAATATAAGGCTGTCCCGACCGGCGAGGCATAGGCGATGGGGACCAAAAATTTCCTGTCTCTTCATCACGTAAATAAAAAGCTTCGCCAGTAAAATCTTTCACTGGATCATTATTCCAAGGTGTCAGGCGAAATTCATGAGCATTCTCGCTCCACGTATACGCAAGGCCATTCTCTGAAACAATGGTACCAAAATGATTATTGGCTAATACATTCACCCATGGCGCCGGAGTCACTTGGCCCGAAGAAAGTTTGACGACGTATTCACGCCCATCAGAAGAAAACCCTCCCAATCCATTAAAAAAAACTAAATCATTCTGCGAAGCATTTGCGGCAGGTGTAAATTCATGACGATATTTTTTACTCGGAGTAAATCGTGCGACTACAACATCTGCGGAGTTACGACGATTGATCTGACTCGCTAATGTTCCCTTACGGTCTGAAATAATGGCTCGCGCGACCGACTGAAGAAGGATACGTTCCTCATTGGATATTTGTTCCGCTGGCCTGACAAATATCTCGCCGGAATTACGAGCGATCTTTCCCTGGACGCTCGCACTGATCAATCCCATAATTTGTTCTTGCAATAATTGTTGATAGCCAGAAAGGGCTTCATTCCATATCACCAGGTCAACCGCCAAACCTTTTAATCGCCAATACGCATGAGCTTGCACCATCTGACGGACCAATTCGATATGAGCGGGATCGCCAATTTGAAGGATCACGATCGGCAGATCACCAGAAATGGCATTTCCCCACAAACCGCTTTGCCCACGCCGATTCTGCAGAAGAACGCTTGATTCAGCACGTAGCGAGGAATGGGCATAAATAATAGAATTGGCAAGATGTCCATACAGTTGAGCATCCGTCTCTGTGGCATTGATCTGCCGCAAGACCACCTGGCTGTGCGTCCATGATAATTCAAAAACGCGATCCGCAATCCTGCGGTCCTGATATTTCTCGATAAGAATTAAAACTTTATCACGCGTTTCGCCAATGCCGGAAACCATATCAACTGTGACTGTTTGTTCCGGCTCAAGAACGATTTGACTGCGAATGACCACCACCGGATCAAGCACCGAACCCTGGCTTCCTGAAAGCGCCATGGAATTGCTCATCGCATAAGGTTGTGCCATGCTATAGCCGCGTCCGACAAATTGCATCCGATCCGTTTCATACGAAATCTTTTGGATCTCTGCTCCATGCACGGCCATTAAATGAAACATCCATGGGGAATGTTCGTCAATGGAACGAGGGCGTCGAGAACAGAGGATCGCCTGACGCTTGTTGATAATTTCTGTTTGAACAAAAAGATTACTAAACATCGGATGCAGCGCATCCGCAGCCCCAGGTGCCAGCACCACTTCCGCGTAACTGGTCACGTCGATCACTCGCCTTACCCGAGAACGATTAGTAATACGCACTCGCCGCAATTCAATATCATCTTCCGGTGAAACAACGATCTCAGTATGCGTATCTAGATCATGGTCACGACGACGAAATTCCGCGCGTCCTTCTGAAAAGATCGCTTCATAATTTTCGGGCTTTTGAAGGGTCGGTTGATAAGCGTTTGACCAAAACTTACCGCTTTCCATGTCGCGGATATAACAAAACATCCCCCAGTTATCACACGTGGTATCTTCTCGCCAACGGGTGACGGCAATCTTCTTCCAGCGGCTGTAACCTCCTCCCGCATTTGTAACCATAACATGATATCTACCATTAGATAATAACTGTACTTCGGGGATCGAAGTATTCGGACTTTTTAGAATGCGCGTTGGCGTTTGCGCATCGCTGGAAAGTGTATGAATATTGGAGAGCTCATTAATATGAACATGAAATGGTACGGCTTTGGGAACTCTCTCCTGAAGCAATAACATGGTTGATTGAAAAAGCGGATCTGAATTGAATCGTTTTTGCATGGGACGATCTAATAATAAATAAGCCAATGACAAAAGGCTCATGCCTTGATGATGGGCCAGAAATGAGCGAAGCACCGTCTTGGATTGGCCGCGCCGTTGCCGCGATGGAGTATAATCCACAGCTTCATACAAGCCATATTTTCCCATCAATCCTTCAACTTCAAGCCGCTGCAAATTAAGACATGCTTGCTCAGGAGCCACCATCAATGCCAGAGCAGAGGCATATGGCGCAACAACCAGATCTTCCGCCAACCCGCGCTTGAATCCTAATCCAGGCACGCCAAACGCGCGGTACTGATAATTAAAGCTGGCATCGATCATATTATAACCTGATTCCGAAATTCCCCACGCGAGGCCGCGTTGCTTTCCATATTCAATATGCCTTTCCACCGCTGCTTGATAAGTTTGCTCAAGCAGCGTATTTTCATAAGTCGGCATGACAACAAGCGGCATCAAGTATTCAAACATCGAACCGCTCCACGACAAAAGGATCGATTTTCCACCAGTGGTGGTAAGTAACCGGCCAAGCGCAAACCAACTTTCTTGAGGGACTTGTCTTTGAGCGATCGCCGTGAAATAACATAATCGCGCTTCCGACGCCAAAAGATCATAAAAACTTGAATCTAATTTGCGCGCCTCCACGTGGTATCCGACAGATAACAAATGCCGCGTTGGATCATATAGAAAACCATATTCCATTTGGGCGAAATCACTGGATCTCTGGACAAGGCATTCAATGTCCGCGATCTGTTTCTGCGCGCGCAAACCACCTTCACCATCAATCTTAGCCAGATCACGCAGCGTCGGAATCCCCGCAATATTAGGAATTTCTTCCGGAACAAATAATTTTAGATTATTAAGAATATTATCGCATTGGCGAACAAAGGCATGTGCCCAATCTGACGCTTCGATCTCGGAGGTAAGTGAAAGTTTACCAAGAAGTTCTTGGGCGCATTGAATCAGCTGTTCAATGCATAGACGTGCCTGCTCAAGGGTGGCTGGCTTTTGTTTACACGCCAACTCAAGTTCTTTATCGAGTTGATCAATCGAAAGCAAATTGACATCTTCTATCGAAGCCATCAAGACCATAAGCGTGTCTCTTAAACCCTCAAACGATCGCGGACCCAAGATCTCATCATCACCAAGAGTCAATAGTCCCGCTCGTAATGTTAAAAGATGGCCGGCTAGATTACCGCTATCTACTGTTGATATGTAGCTAGGAATAAGAGGCAGCAAAGATTGAGTGTCATACCAATTATAAAAATGTCCATTATGCCTTTTCAAACTTTCCATTGTAAGAAAAGTATTCTCAGTGCGTTCGATCAGCGTCGCAGCTGTAATGTAACCGAAATCGTACGCCGACAAATTTGCCAAAAGTGCAAGGCCAATATTGGTTGGCGATGTGCGGTGCGCGATTCTTTCAGCACGATTTTCCTGATAGTTATCAGGAGGCAACCAGTGGTCTTCTGGCCCGACAAATTTTTCAAAAAAATCCCAAGTTCTTCGTGAAAGTTTCCGAAGGAAAAGAAACTGTTCGGGGCTCAGTTTTGCTTGTGGCCGCGTCAGTGGGCGGCTGATCCAAAAAGCAATCACCGGCGAAAAAAACCATGACAACATAATGGGGGCAGCGATACCCAAGGCTAATGGATCTGATACCGCCAGATAAATAAAAACGAGCGTCGCCGTCACCGGAGCGATCCACATTAAACGAAACGAATTCATTAGATCCATACGACATCCATCTTTGTCGACGAACAAACTCCACTCCAGAAGCCGTTTGCGGGTTATAAGCATCCGCATAATGGTGCGCACAATGGCATCAAGGCTAAAAAATGCCTCATAGGGAAGGCACGCGAGTGTAAAGGCCTTGTGAACAAAACGCCAACCTGCCGAATACGCCACCGTCTTTAAATGCTGCTCCAACCAAACATCTTTCGAGCGACGAAAAACGTCTAAAATAGAAATGATCAATGCCGGCAGGAAAATAATTCCAATAACGATCTCTGTCCAGAACCACGGTGCTGACAAAATCGTCCAACCCATCAATAAAATGATCAGTAATGACACCGGCACAAAGCTGCGCCGTAAATTATCAAGAAGCTTCCATTGAGATAATAGGGACAGGGTATTTTTTTGCCTTCGTCCGTCGGCTGCTGGAACCTTTGACCATAACCATCCCAATAATTGCCAATCTCCACGGATCCAACGGTGCCGGCGCTTAACATCTGCGCTATAACGAAAAGGATAATCTTCATACAACTCCACATCACTTAACAACCCCGCGCGCGCGTAACATCCTTCCCAAAGATCATGGCTTAAGATCTTTCCTTCGGGAAAACGGCCTTTAAGAGCTCGTTCAAAAATATCCAGATCATAAATCCCTTTGCCAATAAATGAGCCTTCTTCAAAAACATCCTGGTAAACATCGGAAACCGTGCGTGTGTAGGGATCGATCCCCGGCTCTCCGCCATGTAAACGCGCATAGTAAGAACGATTCGCTCCTGTCAAACTCATACTCACCCGCGGCTGAAGAATGCCATACCCTTCACAAACACATTGTTTATTTTCGTCATAGCGGGCTCGATTCAAAGGATGCGCCATGGCTTCGATAAGCCCTCGAGCGCAATCACGCGGCAACTGCGTATCTGTATCCAAGGTGATGATATACTTTACATTTTTTAAAACCGCGATGTCACCGACGATAAGAGAAAAATTTTCCCTGGGGCCTCCACGCAAAAGCCAATTTAAATCCGCCAATTTCCCTCGCTTGCGTTCGTAGCCCATCCAAATTTTTTCTTGATGATTCCAGCGGCGGGGACGGTGAAAAAGGAAAAAAATGTCCTTCGTTCCTTTTTTATATTTTACGTTAAGCTCTTCAACTTTTTCTTGAACTTGCCTTAACAACGATGCATCCTCAGATAATATTTCTTGAGAGGCATCTTTAAAATCCGTCAATAAACCAAAATGCAAATGTTCATCACGATTAGCCAGGAACCTCACTTCCAATGCCTCAATAAGGCTCTCTATGTTCTGTGGACTCGTGATCATGGTTGGAACGATCGTTAAGGTCAAAAATTCTGAGGGAATTCCTCGAGAAAAATCCATACGCGGCAACGAATGCGGCGTTACGATCGACATGGCCAAGCTGTTGACGAGCTCCAAAGCCAGTTGACTGATCGCTATGACCAAAGAAACACCAAGAATAATAATTTCCCAATGAGGAACATCCTTGGTATTTGGATTTGCCAACAGAACACCCGCTAAAATAAATGTGATGAAGGCAATGGCAGACAAATACAAAAACAATGAAGATCGTTTCGCCGTTTTATATAAAATTTCCAAGAAAGGATAATGCACCCGGACAATTCCTTCAAGCTGTGAAAGCCCCTTGTCGATTAAATAGAAACCGACGTGCGCCGTCCGATCGTTGGCGCCATTCTTTTCAATAGCTTCAGTTGCTAATTGGATCGTTTTTTTCGCCACCTCGCCTTCAGAGAGATTGCTACTTTTCGCTATTTTCTCAATAACATGGCGGTAACGATCCCTCGTAGCAAAATTGATCTGACGATAAAATCCACTGGGATCATCACGTAAGATATGTTCAACAACGCTCATCGTTTCAACAAATTCGCGCCAGTCCATGGCGCCTAGCAAACGAAGGCTGCTAATGCTATTGCTAATAGAAACCTGATTAGCGGCCTGGTCCTGATTTCCCAAATGAACCAAATGCTCGATCGTCAACCCCGCCTCAGAAAGCCATTGCTTGATCCACGTCAGCGGTAATGCCAAGGATGGATTCTGCCCTTGCAGACGGCGGGTCAGCTCAGCGACAAACGCATTCGACATAGGCGGCTTTGACCGGGCCATGTCCGCGACCACTAAAATTAAACTTTTAGGATCTTTTTCAGAAATAAGGATCATTTGATCCGCCCAAAAATCGGCCAAATTCTGATCAGTCCTTACGGCAATAATATGGGTGGCAACACGCCGGAGATTTTCGATCAAGGCAAGGCGCAGCATAATGGGAATGGCCCACAATTCACCTAAGTCTAGCGCTGTGACTTTTTGATAAGCCACCATAAAACTGTTAAGAATTTCCGGATCCACCCGTCCATCACCATGGGCGATCATCTCTAGCGCGATATCATACACACGGGGAAGACCCGCCGATGGGCCATTGATCAAAAGAGGCAGTTGACGATGATAACTCTTCGGTAAATGCCGCTTTGCCGTACGAACTTGTTCTTCGATCAAATAAAAATTATCAAGCAACCATTCCCCGGCCGGTGTGATCAAACGCTTTGCTTGAACAGCTGCAGTCAACAAGGCATGAGTTTCAACCAGAACATTTTCATTTTCTGTTAGCCTGGTCAAAAGCAATTGAGAAGGACGTTCTTTAGTTAATTGATGCAAACCCGCCAACGTTTTACCATGCTGTTTCATCTGGCTGCTACTGAACAATTCTGCGCGCAATGGCGATTCCTCGGGGGGCTGTTTCTTCCCTAAATGTTTACCCCGCAGGCGCACATACAAACGCAGAAAGGAAAAAGTAATTTTTGTTATCATTTTCTTCACGCTAAAGCCTCCTGCCAACAATTAAAAAGGACAGACATAATCAAAAAACCATGCCTGTCCCTTTTTACTTACAAACAATCATTTAAAAATATTGTTTCTTCGTGCGATCAACCTTGAATATCTTCAGCCAAGAACGAGGAATAAATTTGTGATATTATTTTAAAGAAAGTTAACAGATAATCAATTGTACCAAGGTACAACAGGCGGGCGAATTTCACTCAAGAGAGTATTCAAAAGTTCGAACATCCAAAAGGTGTAAAACAGATTGATCCCCAGCCCAATCCTTCTTAAGAATGCCAACCACTTCTCTCGTTGCAGATCCAAGTGTTCCTGCAGCATGCCTTCCAAATCTTTTTTAAGCCAGTTAGGATCCGTTCCGCTGTACTTTTTTATCAAACACTCGGTTAACCATATGGAGCAGGTAATGATCTTCAAACGGTTTTTGCAAAAAACCCACTGCTCCTGCTTTTAAAGCCTTTTCTTTAAAAGCATCATCCTTATCCGCCGAAATAACAATGACCGGAAGCTTGTATCCTTCTTTGTCAAGTCTTTGCTGTGTATCCCACCCATTTAATCCCGGCATATGAATGTCTAAGATCAAACAGCCTTTAGTGTCCTTGGGCACAGCGGCAAGAAACTCCTCCGAAGAAGAAAATATGTCCGCGGCAAATCCATAACTAACCATAAGCGCTTTAAGAGAACGGCGAACAGAATCATCGTCATCCACAATATATATTTGTTTCGTATCTGATGACGTTTTGTCAGAATTCTTAAGCTGTGATTCCTCTACTGGCATGATTATATTTTAGGCAGGGTTCAAAATTAAACAATTGTACTGAGGTGTAACCGTCGGATTTTACTATGTCGTGTAGGAAATTTTTTGCTATGCGTCCAAATATTTTTAGGCTTCACTCTGTCTCAAAAAAAAAAAAGAAAAACCCTTACAAGATCGTAAAACCTTATAAAGGGTTATAAAGATGGATTGCTGGCGGGACAGCGTTAGAACTTGTTTAATGTTATAAAAATTTCGCCCTTCACTTGCTTCGATTATTTAAACTCATCGGATACGTTGCCGTCTAAAAATTATATATTTTAACGTAAGTTCGACATAAGCAGGTGTACAACTGAAACATCGTTTACATTTTAGACCGGGTACATCCTTTACACTTTTT
>CAYGEE010000057.1:0-13471 GCA_964348765.1 uncultured Planctomycetales bacterium
TGTTTAAAGAAGTTAGAGGTTAGGGACAAGAAGTTAGAAATAAAATTTTCAATTTTAGAATTCTATGGAATACAAAACAGATCTTGATAAATTACGCCATAGCACTTCGCACGTGATGGCGCAGGCGGTTAAAGAATTGTGGCCGGAAGTTAAGGTCACGATCGGGCCGGCCATTGAAAATGGGTTTTATTATGATTTCGACAAGAAAGAGCCGTTCTCTGATGATGATCTGAAAAAGATCGAGAAGAAGATGCGGCAGATCATTGAGCGCAAACCGAAATTTTCCAAACGCTCGATGGCTCGTGATGAGGCTGTAAAGCTTTTTCGCAGCATGAATGAAGAATTTAAAGTTGAGCTCATTGAAAATTTACCGGACGCGGAAGTTTCTATTTTTGATACGGGCAGCGAATGGTTCGATCTCTGTAAGGGTCCGCACGTCGATAATGCCGGTGAGATCAAGGCTTTTAAGCTTTTGTCAGTCGCGGGAAGTTATTGGCGCGGTGATGAAAAGAATCCGCGATTGCAGAGAATTTACGGGACAGCATTTTTTAGTCAGAAAGAACTTGATGAACATTTAAAGAATTTGGAAGAAGCGGAAAAACGCGATCATCGCAAGCTCGGCGTGCAATTGGATCTTTTTAATTTTTATCATGAACAAGCTGGCGCGGGCCTTGTTTTTTATCATCCTAATGGCGCGATGCTCCGAAAAACGATCGAAGATTATGTTCGCGCGGAACATATCAGCCGCAATTATGATCTTGTGATGACGCCGCATATTTTAAAAGGCAAGCTTTGGGAACAAAGCGGGCATGCGGAGAATTATCGGCAGAATATGTATTTTTTTGACGTCGATAAAGAAGAATATGCCGTGAAGCCCATGAATTGTCCGGGGCATATTTTAATTTATAAATCGCGCATTCGTTCTTATCGTGAATTGCCGGTGAGGTTTTTTGAACTAGGGACGGTTTATCGTCAGGAAAAAGCGGGTGTTTTACATGGATTATTAAGAGTTCGCGGATTCACTCAAGATGATGCTCATATTTTCTGCCGCGAGGATCAGGTGAAGCAGGAAGTGATGAGTGTTATTGATTTTGTTTTTGATGTGATGAAGGATTTCGGATTTCATGATATTTCGATCGAATTAAGCACTCGTCCGGAAAAATATATCGGCAGCCTTGAAAACTGGAAGATAGCGACGGATGCCCTTGAAAGCGCTTTAAAAGAAAAGAAACTTAACTATCAGATCAATGAAGGCGACGGCGCGTTTTACGGGCCGAAGATCGATATTAAATTAAAAGATGCTTTAAAGCGCGAATGGCAATGCGCGACGATCCAATGTGATTTTGCGCTTCCCGCGAGATTTAATTTGAACTATATCAATGAACAGGGCGGCGAAAGCCAGCCGATCATGCTTCATCGGGCGATCCTTGGAAGCCTTGAGAGGTTCATGGGAACGCTTATTGAACATTATGGCGGTGCGTTTCCGCTATGGTTGGCGCCTTCACAGGTTGCGATCGTTCCTATTCGGCCGGAACATATGAATTTTGCGAATAGCTTAAAAGAAGATTTACAAAAACAAGGATGCAGGGTTATAATTGACGGAAGCAACGAAAGTTTAAATAAAAGAATTCGCGAATCGACCATGAAAAAGATCCCTTATCTGGCGATCGTCGGCGACAGGGAGATCCAGGAAAGAAAAGTTTCGTTGCGTAAGTATAGTCAAGGCGACATCGGCAGCTTGTCAATTGATGAGTTTTCGAATAAACTTAAGGACGAGATTGTAAGAAAAGTTATTTAATTTTAATCGAGGAGGTGTTCCTATTCAAAAGTTCATCCGTGTAAACGAAAGAATCAAATCTTCTGAGGTTCGGTTGATCGGGCCTGATTCTGAGCAGTTCGGGGTTGTTGTTATCGCGCGCGCACTCGATATGGCGCAAAAAAGCGGTTTAGATCTGGTTGAAATCTCTCCGACGGCAAAACCACCTGTTTGCCGTATCATGGATTACAGTAAATATAAGTATGATCAGGAGAAAAAAGAACGCCGCATAAAAAAGAATCAGCATGTTGTGCACTTAAAGCAGATCCGGCTGATGCCTAATATTGGTGAAGGCGATTATCATGTTAAGCTCCGTCAGGTCATTGCTTTTTTGGATAAGAAAGATAAAGTAAAGGTGAATATGTTCTATCGCGGGCGCGAAATGCAACATCGGGAATTAGGCCTGGCAATCTTAAATAGAATAATAAAAGATTCTGTTGCTTATGGGCTTCCGGAGAAATCGCCTGTTTTAGAGGGGCGGGTTATGTCGGTTGTTATCACTCCGGGTGGAGTGAAGCCCTTGGAAAAAGAATCTTAAGAATGGGTTTTTAGAAAGGACCAGGTATGCCAAAATTAAAAACAAATAAAGCGCTCGCAAAACGGCTCGGACGGACAAAGTCCGGGAAGTGGAAAAAAAGAAATGCGGGTCGTAGCCATGTTCTGGGAAAAAAATCAAGAAAACGAAAACGACAACTGCGTAAAACAGGATATTTGTCAAAATCTGACGCGGATAAAGTAAGGAGACTGATGCCATATGGTTAGAGTTCGAAGTGTCTTAACCGCGAAACGGCGGAAGAAAAGAGTTCTAAAACAAACGAAAGGCCAGTTCGGCCATCGTAAAAGCCGATATCAGCAGGCCAAGCGCTCTTTAACAAAAGGGTTGGCTTTTCAATATCGTGACCGCAAGAAGCGCGGAAGTGAATTCCGCAGATTGTGGACCGTTCGGATCAATGCAGCTTGCCGTGAGCAAGGATTGACGTACAGTCGCTTTATTAGTGGTTTGAAAAAAGCTAATGTTGTCATTGATAGAAAGATGATCGCTGATCTAGCGATCAATTCTGCGGCATCGTTCAAGAAATTGGTTGAACTTTCAAAGAAAAACCTTTCTTAAGGAATTGGTGGTAGGAGCGAGTTTGTTTGATTTATGGTCATAGAGACGAGCCGACGGCTCGTCTCTATAGATTTATAATAATTCGCACCTAGCACCATTTTTATTATGTCCTGGAATTTCGAAGAAATTAAAAATAAGATCGAAGAGGAGTCGAGAGAGATCTCTTCGGAGATTCTTTTGGAGAATTTTCGCGTTAAGTATTTGGGCCGAAAAGGCCTTATCCCCGAGATCTATGCTTCTATGGGAAGCGTTTCTGCTGTCGAGAAACCGGTGTTTGGCAAGAATGTCAATGAGCTTAAAAATCGTGTTAATCAGATCATTGATGATAAGAAAAAAGAACTGGCTCAAGGAAAAACGAAGAATTTAAAAGATCAGATCGACGTCACACTTCCCGGAGTTTTCACCCCCGTTGGACATAAGCATATTCTCACTCAAACAGTTAATGATATCTGCGCTCTTTTTGAACGTTTGGGATTTCACATAGAAGAGACCCCAGAGATCGAAACAGAGTTCAATAATTTTTCCGCGCTTAATATCCCTGCCGACCATCCGTCGAGGGATTCTTTTGATACATTTTATTTGAAAGAGGAAGATCCGGATAATAAGGGACGATATTTGCTTTTACGCAGTCATACCTCGCCAGGACAGATCCGCATGATGAAAGCGCATAAGCCGCCTTTAGCGGTTGTCATTCCCGGCAAGGTCTATCGGCCGGATGCTGTTGATGCGAGCCATTCGTTCATGTTCCATCAGATCGAAGGATTGCTCGTTGATAAGGATATTAAGTTTTCACATTTAAAAGGATTGTTGACGGTATTTTGTAAACGACTATTTCAGGATGATATTAAAATGCGTTTTCGTCCGCATTATTTTCCTTTTACAGAGCCGTCAGCGGAAGTTGATATTTCTTGTTATTTGTGTTCAGGAAAGGGATGTTCGACGTGCGGGAGAAAAGGCTGGCTTGAGATCATGGGCTGCGGGATGGTTAATCCTAAAGTGTTTGATGCGGTTGGTTATCCAAAGAATAAATATACGGGGCTTGCTTTCGGATTAGGCGTTGAGCGCATTGCGATGCTTAAATATGGCATTAAAGATATTCGTATTTTTTATGAGAATGACAAAAGATTTCTGGAACAATTTTAATATATGAAAATAAGTTTAGAGTGGTTAAAAAAATATGTGTCATTTAAGCTTTCGCCTAAAGATCTGGCCGATGTGCTTACAATGGCTGGCGCTGAGGTTGAGAAGACTCTCAATGTTGACGGGGATACTGTTTTTGAATTGGAAGTGACACCTAATCGAGCAGATTGTTTAAGTCATGTCGGCATTGCCCGTGAATTGTCAGCGGTTTTAAATACTTCTTTGAAATCTCCTCAATCCTCTAAGTTGCTTTTTCCGAAGAAGAAATGTCCAATTAAGATCGAAGACCCAGGAGCCTGTTTAAGATATGTTGGCGCTGTTGTTGAAGGTGTTAGCGTTCTCTCGTCAGAAAAAGATATGTCAAAACTTCTTTCTTCTGTGGGTATTCGAACGGTTAATAATATTGTTGATATTACGAATTTTGGCTTAATGGAATCCGGCCAACCGTTGCATGCTTTTGATCATGATAAATTGATCGGCGGAACGGTGATTGTCCGTCGGGCAAGAAAAGGCGAGAAGATCGTTACACTTGATGGGTTAACTCGTGAGTTGGATCCTTCTATCTTGATCATTGCTGATGACGCTCGACCGGTCGCTATCGCCGGAATAATGGGAGGCAAAGAAACTGAGATCACGGCAAACACAAAGAATATTTTGCTTGAAAGCGCTTATTTTGATCCGATCACGATCAGGCGCGCCGCACGGAAATTAGGATTACGCAGTGATTCGTCTTATCGTTTTGAACGCGGCACGGACATTGAAGCGGTGGCTTTAGGCTCTGGGCGTGCGTTGTCGCTTATTTTGCAAAGCGCCGGAGGAAAGATCGCGCAATACGCGGATGTTTGTGTGAAGAGAGCATCGGGCAAGAAAAATAATATCCTTGTTACAGCCAAGGACATCGAACGGTATCTTGGGAGAAGTTTCTCGGCGAAAGAAATAAAGAATATCTTAAATAAATTGGGTTTTGTAACGAAAGAAAAGAAGGGCTCTTTTGTTGTTGCTTCGCCAAGCTTCCGGCCTGATGTGAAACAAGGAGTTGATCTTATTGAAGAGATTGCCAGAGTTGCCGGTTACGATAAATTGCCGATGTGCTTGCCGGAGATCAAAGCTTCCACTATCCCTGTGAATCATAATCGAGTGTTACGCCAAACCATTAGCGATCTTTTGGTGGGGCAAGGATTTTTTGAGATCGTCACTTATTCGATGACAAATAACGCCGCGTTGACAAGATCGAATTTAGAGAATGGTCTGGGCATTAAAATACAGAATCCGTTATCCTTGGATCAAGAATGTTTGCGGCCGTCTTTATTGCCGGCTTTTTTATCTGTCAGTGCCAGCAATATTAATCGAGGGAATAAAGATCTAAAATTATTTGAAACAGGGAAGATCTATCATTCTAGTCAGGAATCAGAAGCTTTGGGGCTTTTATTGACAGGTTTTGAGCGAAATGATTGGCGTCGGGGAAAAATAGAGGAGATCAGTCTTTTTGATCTAAAGGGCAAGACTGAGGAGATCTTTGGTCGTCTTAATATTGCGTGTTTTGATTTTCAGCCGCTGGATCGTCCGTATTTTGAGCCTGGTCAAGCCGTGAATATTATTTTAGATGGAAAAGGTGTTGGCGAATTTGGAAAGATCAGTTCTAGTGTTTTGCAGAACTGGGAGATTAAACAGAAGAGTGTTTATTTCGCCCAGATCCAACTAGGAGATTTGTACAAGAATTCGTTTATTAAAAAACCTTTTATTGCCATCTCAGAATATCCTGAGATTACGCGAGATGTCAGCATTGCCGTTGATCGAAATATTAGTTTTCAGGCAATTAAAGAATTGACAAAAAAGCACGGAGCACAGGTCTTAGCTGAAGTTCGCTTTAAAGAAGAATATCTTGGCGAGAAGATCCCTCAGGGTTCACGCGGATTGATCTTTTCGTTGATCTATCAATCTAAGGAACGCACGCTTCGAGAAGATGAAGTAAGCGTTGTTCATGAGAGCATCCTTGCAGCGTTAAAAGAAAAGTTTTTTGCCGTAATTCGCTAAGTTTATTGAACTTAACAGGTTTAACAGACCTTTTTCTGGTGTTTTTGCTCTTTTATGCTAAGATACGAATAAATCCCTGCGGTGTTCGTTAGATAACTAAAAAAGAACCAATATTGTATAGTTGGGATGGCTAAACTTCTTTATTGCCTCAGGGCAAATAAGAGATGCCCCCACTTGGATGAAATGGTTTCTTTTCATCCTTATCGACGGCACAGGTGGGGATTTTTTTTGACTGGAAACGCTTTTTGTTAGCTGCCTTAGGGATGTTCTTCAAATCCGCATAAAATTCAACACTTAAATTCTCAGTTGTAAAGAATCAAAAAAAATGATAAGATAACCCCGTTCGTTTTGGAGAAAATTCAAAAAAGTGCAAACGACTAAGAAAAATTCTTTAAGAAAAAAAATTTTAACTCTGTTGAGAAATCAGAAGGAGGAAGACAGAACAGCCAAGAGTTCGAGGATCCAAAAGAAGCTTTTGTCTTCGAAGGAATTTAAGAGCTCTTTAACTATTTTGTTTTACACGGCATTTGATGGGGAAGTCGAAACGTTAGAAATGATAGAGCAAGCCATAAAATTAGGAAAACGTATCGCGTTGCCGCGCATCATTAAGAGAACAAGGGCACTTGTCCCGGTTTTGGTGCGGAATTTGCGGCGTGATTTGGTTCAAGGGCCTTTCGGGATCAAACAACCGAGATCGATCAAGGAGAACATTATCGATGTTCGTGATGTTGACATGGTTGTTGTTCCGGGGGTTGCTTTTGATAAGAATAATTATCGTTTAGGCCGGGGTGGGGGGTATTATGATCGTTTTTTAAAGACCCTTTCTTCTTCTGCTTCTTCGATTGGCCTCGCTTTTGATTTTCAAATCGTTCGTCGCCTTCCAAAAGAAGACCACGATGTTTGTTTACACCGTGTTCTTGTCGGGTAATTTAGACCATAAAACTAAAATCTAATAATTCCTCAGGTCAAAGCGTTATTTTCATTGTTTAGAGAGGAGTATTTGCATGTCAGAAGCAACCAGTATTTACACGCAAAGCGTGGTTCTTTCTTTGTTTGCCATTATCATTTTTTTTGCCGGCTATCTTCTTCGCTGGTTTTTTGCTAATCGCAAACTAAGAGAGGCGGAGTTTCGATCTAAAGATCTGATCGTCAGCGCCCAAAAAGAAGCGGATATCAAAAAGAAAGAAGCCGAGCTGCAAGGCAAGGACCTTCTATTAAAACTTCGGCAGGATTTTGAAAAAGAGATCAAAGACCGCAGAGAAGAGGCGATCACTTCGGAGAAGCGTGTCTTATTAAAGGAAGAGAACTTAGAGAAAAGATTAGAATTTCTGGACAAGAAAGAAAAAGATGTCAATGGGCGGTTAAGCTCTTTACAGCAAGAAGAACAGAAGAGTAAAGAAAATGCGGAAGAATTAAAGAAATTAATTGATGAAGAAAAGGTCCGTCTGCAAAAGATCTCCTCAATGACAGAAGAAGACGCTCGCAATCTTTTATTAAGTCGTGTTGATGATGATCTTATGAAAGAAAAAGCGTCACGTATCCGTAAAATGGAAGAAGAAATAAAAGAAAATGCGGATAAAAAAGCCCGGGTGATTATTTCTAACGCGATACAAAAATGCGCTTCAGAGCATACGGCAGCGACAACGGTTACTGTAGTTGCGCTTCCTAGTGATGAAATGAAGGGTCGCATTATTGGCCGCGAAGGGCGCAATATTCGCGCACTTGAAGCTGCTGCGGGTGTTGATATTATTATTGATGATACTCCTGAGGCCGTTACGATCTCAGGGTTTGATATGTATCGCAGGGAGATCGCTAAATTGGCACTTCAGAATTTGATTGCCGACGGACGGATCCATCCTGGGCGTATCGAAGAGGTTGTTGAAAAAGCAAAAACAGAGATCGATACGTTAATTAAAGAAGAAGGCGAAAAAGCTGCTTTTGAGTTGGGGATCCACAGTATGCATCCCGAACTTTTGAAACTCGTTGGACGGTTGAAGTTTAGAACAAGTTATGGACAAAATGGTCTTCAGCACACAAAAGAAGTTGCTCTGTTAATGGGGCACATGGCCGTTCAGCTTTCGATGGATCCTAAGATCGCGATGCGGGCCGGGCTTTTGCATGATATTGGTAAAGTTGTCAGTCAAGATGTAGAGCAAGGAACTCATGCGATCATTGGAGGGAATCTTTGCCGGAAATATGGCGAACGTGAAGATGTTGCGAATGCTGTTGAAGCTCATCATGAAGAGGTTCAGATGGTTTCGATGTATGGCGGGATCCTGTGCGCGGCCGACGCGATCAGCGCGGCTCGTCCGGGAGCTCGGGCGGAGACGTTAGAAACTTATGTGAAACGATTGGAAAATCTAGAACGCATCGCAAATTCTTTTCCTGGTATTGCGAAATCATTTGCACTTCAAGCCGGACGAGAGATCCGAATTCTTGTTGATCCTGACAAGATCAATGATGATGAGTCCTTGGTGATGGCTCGTGATATTCGAAAGAAGATCGAAGAGGAAATGGAATATCCCGGACAGATCAAAGTGATCGTTGTTCGCGAAAAACGCGCGATCGAGATCGCAAAATAAATTGAAAAAACAGTAGAGACGAGCCGCCGGCTCGTCTCTACATTTATAAATAAAGAGGTTTTATGAATATCCTTTGCATCGGCGATGTTGTTGGTAAGCCCGGCAGGGTTGCCATCGAAAAATTATTGCCGGAGATCAAAAAAGAATACAACATTGATCTGACGATCGTTAACGCTGAGAATTCTGCTGCCGGGTCAGGTTTAACGTCGGGTTTGGCAAAAGAACTTCTGCAGTTTGGATGTGATGTGTTAACTTTAGGCGATCATGTTTGGGACCAGCGGGAGATCTATGAATATTTAAATACAGCTAAAGAGATCGTTCGTCCTGCAAATTTTCCCGAAGGCGTTCCCGGACAAGGTTTTTGTATCTATCAGGCTAAAAATGGCGTCAATGTCGGGGTTATTACCCTTCTTGGCCGAACATTCATGCGTTATTCTGTTGATTGTCCTTTTCGGAAATTAAAAGCGATCGTTGACGAGATCAAAAAACAAACATCGGTCATTGTTCTCGATATGCATGCGGAAACAACGAGTGAAAAGAATGCGATCGGGCATTTTATTGATGGTGAGATCAGTGTTGTTTTCGGAACGCATACGCATATTCAAACGGCTGATGAAAAGATCTTATCAAAAGGCACGGCTTATATCACGGATCTGGGGATGACAGGGCCTTATGATTCGGTTATAGGTCAGAATAAAGACCAGATCATTCAAAGATTTTTAACGAGTATGCCGGTTCGTTTTAAAGTTGCAAGCGGAGATGTTAAACTTCACGGGATCGTTGTTGATGTCGATGAGTATTCAGGGAAAGCCAGGAAGATCACGCGGATCCAGAAGGCGTTCGCTCTGCCGGTAAGCGATGAAGATGAGAAATAAAATAAGGCAACGAAATCCTTGTGAGCGTTCTGCGAATATACTATAATTTGAATCATTGTGAAAATTACTAGTGGCGGATCTTTACAGGGAGAGGATATATGAACAAATGGGAAGGTTTGAATAAACGTAAATTTCCAAGAGTTAATTATCCCTGTTTAGTTGTTTTGCGCAATAGTTCCAATAATCAAGATGTTATTCTTGCGCACACAGAGAATATTGGTTCCGGCGGAATGTGCGTGATCTTGCGGCAGGATATTCGGATCTTTTCAATGGTTGAGATCGAATTGGATCTCTTAGACCTTGCTAATCATATTAAATGTACAGGAAAAGTCGTTTGGAACGTTCAAAGGCAAGAGGGTGCTGCCGCAAAGCCAATGTTCTATGATATTGGCATTGAATTTGAAAAGATCGATCCCAAGGATCGTGAACGATTAGAGCAGATCATTGACCGCTTAGCGAATAGCCAGAAAGATGTTACGTTCCGATAAAACACCTTCCTTGTTAGACTTTTAAAATCAAAAATAATTTAAATAGGGATTAAAATGATCCGAGTGAGATTTGCTCCAAGCCCGACGGGATATTTACACATAGGCGGTGCGCGCACAGCTCTTTTTAATTTTATGTATGCCCGCTCGCAAGGCGGACAATTCATTTTACGTATTGAAGATACTGATCTTCAGCGTTCTAAGCCGGAATATGTCGATGAGATCATGGACAGCATGAAATGGCTTGGGTTTTCTTGGGATGAGCTGTATTTTCAAAGCAAACGTTTTGATATTTACCGGCAATATGCGCAGAAATTATTAGATGAAGGAAAAGCTTACAAAGAAGAGACAGCTGTGATCTTAAAAATGCCTCAGCAAGAAGTTAAATTGTTCGATCTTATTCGAGGGGAGATCGCCTTTGATTCTTCGATGATCAAAGATCAAGTCCTGCTTAAATCTGACGGGTCGCCGACGTA
Organism: uncultured Planctomycetales bacterium; assembly: GCA_964348765.1. Taxonomy (GTDB): domain Bacteria; phylum Omnitrophota; class Gorgyraeia; order Zapsychrales; family Zapsychraceae; genus CAYGEE01. The sequence goes on from CAYGEE010000057.1 coordinate 10,520, forward strand.
TAGTTTTTGTTGTGTTGTTGATGATTCGTTAATGGAGATCAGCCACGTTATTCGAGGCGAGGATCACATCTCAAATACGCCTAAACAGATCATTATTTACGAAGCTCTTGGCCTTAAGCCGCCTAAGTTCGCGCACCTTCCTCTTATCATGGATGAAGAGGGCGGCCGGATGTCCAAGCGGACAGGCGCCGTTGCTGTGACGGATTATCGTAAAGAAGGATTTTTACCAGAGGCTATTGTGAATTATTTAATGCTATTGGGATGGTCACCGGGGAACAATCAAGAGATGGTGGAGTTTGCTACGGCGATCAAAAATTTTTCGATCAAGAAAGTTAATAAGGCCGCTGCTGCTTTTTCGATGGATAAATTAAATTGGCTTAACAGTCAATATATCAAGAAAGCGGATTCTCCAAAGTTGGTTGGATTGTTAAAGCCGCTACTTCTTGAAAAAGGTTACGATCTGTCACTCTTAAGCGAAGAGCAATTGATGAATATTGTCAGCCTTTATAAAAGCCGGTCAAGCACGCTTTTGGAATTCGTTGTGTGGTTTGAATTTTTATTCAAAGATGATTTTGCAGTTGAAGAAGAGGGACGACAAAAATATTTAGCAGGGGATCTTTCGGCTGAGTTTGGGCGCTTAGCTGAGGATTTTCAGAAAGTCTCTAATTTTGAAACAGCGGCAATTGAGCAGACCTTTCGTAAAACTGTTGAGGATCTGAAATTAAATCCTTCTGATCTCGTTCATCCTGTGCGAGTTGCTCTGACGGGTAAAGTCGTCGGGCCGGGGCTTTTTGAAACTATTGCTGCGCTTGGAAAAGAGAGAACAGTTGCACGGCTGACGCAGGCTTTTCGAGAGTGATCCATAGCTGAAGCCTTGCAATAAAATCTTTGATTTTTCTCGAAAGCTTCTGCAAACTATGTTATTATTTAGCCCTCTTCAGAAAATATTATTTTTTTGATAGTTTTTTATTATGAAAATTCACGAATATCAAGCATCTGAGATCTTCAAAAAAGGCGGACTTCCTGTTGTCAGCGGCCGTGTGGCGACGGAAGTTTATGAAGCTGTGTTGATCGCCGAAGAAGCGGGTTATCCTGTCGTTTTAAAATCCCAGGTCTTGGTCGGCGGCCGCGGTAAGGCTGGCGGGATCAAGGTTGTTAAGAATAAACTTGAACTTGAGAAGACCTTTGCTCAATTAAAGATTTTAAAGATCAAAGGTTATCCGGTTGAAAAGATACTGGTCGTTAAAGCCATCGAGATAAAAAAAGAATATTATCTTGCTATTACCGTCGATGGAGCTAAGGATGATGTTGTTCTGATCGCAAGCGCCGAAGGCGGTGTTGAAATTGAAGAAACCGCAAAAACAAATCCTCAAGCTATTAAGAAATTTTATCTGCAAGGCTCCCGTGAGATCGATCAGAATCGATGGCCAGCATTTATCGGTTCTATTTTTGAGGACCAATCCGCTCGTGATGCTGGGACAAAGGTTTTTCAGTCTCTTTTAAAGATCTTTTTTGAAAATGACTGTTCACTCGCCGAGATCAATCCTTTTGTTATGGATGCTACAGGAAATTTCTTTGCAGCCGACGGAAAAGTCCTTTTAGATGATAATGCGCTCTATCGGCACGAGGCTTTGCAGAAGTTGCGAGATTTAAAATATGAGGATAAAGATGAGTTGGAAGCAAAAAAATATGATTTAAGTTTTGTTAAGCTAGAGGGAGATATTGGATGTATTGTCAATGGTGCCGGTTTGGCGATGGCGACGTTGGATGTTATTAAACTTCTTGGCGGTGATCCGGCGAATTTCTTGGATGTCGGTGGAAGTTCTAATCCGGAAAAAGTTTTGCATGCTTTGGAGATCATCTTAGGAAATCCGAAAGTTAAAGCGGTCCTTATTAATATTTTCGGCGGGATCACTCGTTGCGATGATATTGCTAACGGGATCATTGCCGCTCAGGCGAAGCTTAATATTAAAGTACCGCTTGTTGTGCGTTTAACGGGAACGAATGAAAAAGAAGCGAAAGAGATCTTGGCAAAAAATAATATCAACACGTTTTCTTCAATGCGCGAAGCTGTCGTAAAGGTTGTCGCGTTAGCGAAATAATATGAGTATTCTCATTAATGAAAATTCCAGGGTTTTAGTTCAAGGCATCACCGGCCGTGATGGATCATTCCATGCTCAGAAAATGCTGGAATATGGGACAAAGATCGTCGCCGGTGTTACTCCCGGTAAGGGCGGACAAGAACTTTTTGGGGTGCCTGTTTTTAATTCTGTTGCCGATGCCAAAGAAAAGACAAATGCCAACGTTGCTGTTATCTATGTTCCGGCAAAATTTGCTAAAGAAGCGCTTTTAGAGGATATTAAAGCTAATATTGAACTTATTATTTGTATTACGGAAGGTGTCGCGGTTTTAGATATGGTCGATGTTCGTCGTGCGATGCAGGGAAAGAATATCCGTTTGATCGGTCCGAATTGTCCGGGAGTCATTTCTCCGGGAAAATCCAAGGTTGGGATCATGCCGGGTCATATTCATAAACAAGGCCCTATTGGAGTTGTTTCTCGTAGCGGAACGTTAACCTATGAAGTTGTTTATAATTTATCGATCAACAATATTGGACAGACCAGCTGTGTCGGTTTAGGCGGCGACCCGATCATTGGCACGCGTTTTATTGATGTTTTGGAAATGTTCAACAAAGACGATGAGACCAAGGGTATTGTTATGGTCGGAGAGATCGGCGGTCAGGATGAACAGATCGCGGCTGAATATATCCGCAAAGAAATTAGAAAGCCGGTTGTTGGATTTATTGCCGGGCGAAGCGCTCCGACGGGAAAGCGCATGGGCCATGCCGGTGCTATTATTTCTTCCGGGGAATCAACTGCTGAGGCCAAACGTGAAATCTTAAAATCCGCCGGTGTTACTGTCGTTGATATCCCGGATGAGATCCCATCTATC
>CAYGEE010000058.1:0-12983 GCA_964348765.1 uncultured Planctomycetales bacterium
ATGAAAAAACATTACAGCAATTTCGTTCTCGCATTCATCCAAATAAAAAATACAGCCATTAGGATTTTGATCTTCACTTGCCGTCCAAGCAAATCCACCACTTATATAGGATAAGTCTTTGCCGCGCAGATCAATAGAATATTGTTTCCATTTAGAAGTTAAAAGGATCGGGCCAACCGACGCTCTGTCAGAATCGGGATAATCACCCAGGATCCCGCCTACAACAAATTCCTGGATCTGCTCCGTGCCTTTTTCTCCCCGCGCCCAAAAAGTCAGCCGAGTCGAACCGGACACATTGAAGCCGCCTTTGCGCTGTCCCCAATTATTCGCGGGATTAAGCCAATAGATCCCCGCCCATTTTGAACCTTTTCGCGAACATTCAACATCATATTCGAGTTTTAAACATGTCTGCCCAGACTGACAATTCTTCAGCCACCCTTCATTTAAACTTAAACATTTTCCATCCGGCATAAAACCCGAAGGAACAAAATGATTTAACCTAGAACCTCTATCAGAAAAAATGTAAAAAGACTGAAATGAATTTTTTGCTTCTGTTGGCTTCGATTCTTGACTAGAAGGGACTACTTTTGTTTTGGAGGAATTTTTTAATTGCGAGGAACTATCACATCCAACTAGAATGCCTACAACTACGGCAAGCAATAAACTTAACACCCTCATCAAAAGACCTTCCTACGAGAAACTATCGCTATCTTTATTTTATCAGATGAAATGAAACTCCCCCGCGATATGCGGGGGAGCTTTAACACATTATCAAGAAAACTTTCTTAGATTTCCCCTAATTCATCTAAAGCTTGCTGTGCAGCTTCCGCTGGTTTCCAAAACCATCCTTGCGGATCCCAACATTGCGCATAAAAATACTCATTAACCAATTCTGAATAAGAATCTTTAGCTTCCTTCTTCTTCCCGGCAGTTTTATAAGCTTCTGCTTGAATATAAAGGGCTGTCCCAACATCGTTAAGAGCCCAAAATGAGAAGATCTTGTCTTTTGATTCCCAAGGATATTCAGTCAAAGAAGCCTGCATATTCCCAGCTTCAGGTCCATATAATTCCACTATTTTAGCCACATAAGCATTTACAGAATCAACATCTTTTGCGGCTAAAGCTTTCCATGCCTGAGACGCAAGGAAAGAAGACGTGTAATCACCAAAATCGATCTTTGACCCTGTTACTAACATATTTAATTTTTCTTTTGCTGCTTCCGCAGGTTTCCAAAACCAACCTTTAGGATCCCAAGCTTGACCGTACTTATATTCGTTGATCAATTTATTATAAACTTCTTTAGCTTCTTCATTCATTTTGGCATTTCGATAAGCTTCACCCTGAATAAAAAGAGATGTCGCGACATCATTTAGCGCCCAAAATGCGAATATTTCTTGATTCTTTCCTTTTGGATAATCTTGGAGATCAGCTTGCATTTTCTTAGCTTGCTCACCATAAAGCTCCATACACTTGTTTGTGTATGCTAAAACAGCCTCAACATCGTTTTTTGATAATGCTTCCCAAGCCTTGCCAGCCAATGTTTCAGAACGAAAATCACCGAAACTATAAGCTTGAGCTATTTTAGCATTACAAAGAGTGCCCGCTAAAAAAGCCATGATTAGTGTGAGAACTAACTTCTTCATACATCTTCCTCCTCGTCTAAAAAAAGTTTAACCGGTTATGATATGTTATAAAGGTAAGGTAAGTATACACTACTTTATTTGAATTTGCCAATAGCTGGGACCACTTTTTTTATTAATAAAACTTACTTGACTTGTACCTTTAAGGGAACCGCTTTTAGTATAAAAATAACATATTGTTGACTTTTTGTCAATGCGCACACCCGAAAAACATCCAAGATCAATTCCAGAGCTCCTTATACAAATAGTAGGTCTTCCTCGGCTGCCTTAAAAATGGGCTGTGAGATCCATTGCCTTGACCATTAATTCCAAACCATTCTTCATAGTAAAACCCGCCCGCAAAGGGGCCGATCGCGTCAGATTTACGGTCATGCATGAACGGTTCATAATTCTTCCACCACTCATCCAGCCATTCAAAAGCAACCCCGCCAAGCGCATTTCCCACTCCACTCGGATTTCCCGCCAAATTCCCATTAATATCCATCCAATTTCCCTTATGATAATCCGCCTGAGACTTATCAGCTTCATCAAGCGTCATGTGTTTTGCATAGGCCGGAGATCCATATTCAGTAATAAATGCCGGTTTGTCCGCTGAATCATAGATCTGCTCCCAAAAAGATCCAAATCCATAATCTCCGCGATAAATATTCGATCCAAAGATATCAACATCCGGGCATTTTTGCGCGAAAATATCTAAAAACAACGTATCACCATTACCGATCGCCACAGGATGATCTTTGTCCAAAGACTTTATCAATTGTGCCGCTTTATTGACAAAAGCATAATAAGCATCCGGTTTCTTATCGGCATTGCTTGCGACCCCATAATTATTCTCATTGCCCAAAAGCCACAACAAAACATATGGCTCATCCTTAAACTCTAAAACCATCTTTTTAATAGACTCAAGCATCGCTTCCTGATGTTTCGGATTTTCGTAATCCGTACCTTCCGCCCATGTCGCACCAGAGCCGATCGCATACTTCCCAATATAATCACCCACAATAACGCGGATCCCAAACTTCTCAAAGAGATCGCGCAGAATTTTCTTATTCAGATCTCGGGGATGATGATAGATCCGAACCGTATTAACACCCATGTCCTTCATCAACTGAAAATCGCCAACGACAGGCTCATCAGGATCATGTTTATTATTAAGATTTTTATCAACCCAAGAATCATAAGGCCCATCCGGACGGCCATTCTTATTGATATCTTCCACCATCCAATCGGCTAACGTGCCCTTGTCAGGACTTTGACCAATCGTCGTCGGAGCATACGTGATCCCTTTGATCACATAAACTTCACCATTAACAAGCATCTGCCAATGACGATTCTCATATTGCACCAGCTGAACAAATCCATCGCCAATTTTTTTCTTAATGCTAAACAATAATTTATTTTCTTGCTCATTAAGAACACCTATCTCTACATCAGCTGATTTCTTTTCCACAATACTGCCCGGAGAAACAATAAAAACATCATTAGCCGTATCGTTGTCGGACCCATTAAGGACCTTGATCTTCATGCCATCTTCTCTTAAGTTCAATTCCGGATGTCCTTGAATAATATGTTTGATCTTAGCGATCGCCGCTTGACCGGGATACCAAGGAGTCTGCCAATATGTCCAAGCAATCGTATTAGGAAAACTGATCACTAAGGCTTGATAAGCTTTTATCGCTTCATAATACATTTCCGCCCGTTCAAAAATAAGCCCTAAATAGAACAACCGGACGCCCTTAGGCTCCGGGGCAGTAACCCATTTAAAATACGCCGCTTCAAGATCCGAACTGTTAATAAAATCCCAATGCTTACCTTTCAATCGTCCCTGTTTTCGCACCTCATTATACTGAAGATTCTTATAAACATCCTCTTCGTTGGGATAGATCCCTTCTCCAAGAACAGCTGACAGACCTTTTTTATCCACGATCACATATCGATACTCATTCGTGCCAATATTTTCAAACTTTCCATATTTTGAATAATCCACCACCACTTCCGAACCTTTGGTCTGCAGAAATGGTTTTGAATGAATAACATCTTCTGTTTTCTTATCCAGCTCTTCCTGAGCTTTTCCGGTCAAAACATCCATACTCGCCTGACTTTTCTCTGCAACAGACCAATACCAGCCGCGCGGATCCCAGGCTTGAGCCCAAGAATATTCATCAAGGATCTCCTGAAACTTGAGCATCGCCTCATCTTTTTTACCAGAGTTCATTAAAGATTCCGCTTTAATGAAAAGACATGTGGCAACATCATTAAGATCTTGATATTTTGATTCTTCTCCGCGAACGGGAAAATGCGTCAGCATACTCTGCTCTTCTTTGGCCTTCTGACCAGAAACTTCCAGGCACTGCCGGACCAATTCCTCCAAACGAGTTAAATTATTCTGACCAGAAGCTTCCCAGGCAAGCTTAACGATCTCGCTTGAAGTTAAAATCTGCTGTTCAGAAGGCTTTTCATTCTCTGCTTGTGCTTTCTTCTCTACACTTACATTAGGAGAAGCAACGTCTTGTGGCGGGGAAACAATGGCTTGCGGTTGATCATTCTTTTTAGCATCACATGCGTTTAAAGAAAAGATCACAATGCCGAGTGGTAACAAAGATTTAAGTGCAATTTTGCGCTTTGAGAACATTATTATCCGACGATAGCTCCTGAGGACAGGCCTTTAATAATATGTTTTTGCATTAACAGATAAATAACAATGATCGGGATCGCGGTGATCGTTAAACCGGCCATCAATAACGGATAATCAACGATATGTGTTCCCTGAAAAACCATGAGCCCTCGCTGCAACGGCATCAAGGACGGATCATTTAAAAGCAGTGTCGCTAAAATATACTCATTCCAAACACTTAAAGAATTAAAGATAACAATGACCGCGATCGCCGGACGGGCCAAAGGAAGTGCCACATGCCACCAAATGCCAAGTTTGGTACATCCATCAATACGAGCAGCATCCTCAAGATCAGAAGGCATTTTATCAAAAAATGTTTTTAAAAGCAAAATGCTCATCGATAATCCGACATTGATCATACATAAAACATATCCAAATCGCGTATTGATCAGGCCTAATTTATTCATAAGTACATATAAGGGAACAAAGCTGCCCGGCAAAGGGATCATCATCGCCGCAACGAACATATAAAAGAAAAAATTCTTTCCCGGGAATTGCAGTCGTGAAAATGCATAGGCCGCCAATGAGGACACGATCAAGATCCCGAAAACAACCGATGCTGTATAGATCATGCTATTTAAAAAATACATCCCGAAATTCGCCTCCGTCCAAGCCTGCGCGAAATTGCCCCAGACGATCTTATGCGGAATAAGCGCCTTATCCAAAAAAACCGTATCATTGGTCATCAGCGCCGAGCGAACCATCCAAAAAAGCGGGAAAATGCAGGTTAAAGAAATACTCAATAAGAAAATATGAATACCGGAATTCTTAGCCAGATTCATCCATTGATATTTATTAAATTGAACTTTCGCTTCCATTTTTATACCTTTAAGCCTGTTTCATCTTTTTTGATAATAATTTAAAGCTCATAGAGATCATAATAAGGATCACTCCGAAAGTGACACCCTGCGCGCAAGCATATCCAAAACGATTCGTCCCCGCCATTGAAGCCAAAATACGAGTGACCGGAACTTCCGTGTGATAAACAAGGCCCTGTCCCACCATCGAAAGGATCAAAGCAAAAACCTGCATCGAACCCAAAACTGTTAAGATCATAACAACCGCAATAACCGGAACCATCATCGGAACGGTGACATTTAAAAATGACTGCCAACTCCCCGCGCCATCAACCTTTGCCGCCTCATAAAGCTGTTTATCGATCGTTTGTAACCCCGCCAAGATCATAATAAATCCCCAGCCAAAACCTTTCCACGAGTGAACGACCGCAATACAAGTCAAAGCTGTCTTTGGATCGGATAACCAATTGTGAACCAAGTGATGCAAACCTATTTTATTTAAAAAGTAATTAAGAAGCCCGATCTGTTCACCGCCCTGTGTCCCGGAATAAAGGATCCACTGCCAGATCAAACCAACAACGATCTCCGAAAGGACCGGGGGAAGAAAGAAAATAACCCGATAAAATCTCTTCATCCGGATCTCTCGATCACAGGCGAGGGCCAACGCAAAAGCGAGCATATTTTGGAATGTCAGCGCGATAAGCGTGATGTACCCGGCATGCACGATCGAGCTCCACCAAACCTTATCCTGGATCAATTCCTGAAAATTCTGCAAACCAACAAAATGGCGCGTCAGATTAATACCATTCCACTCGTGGAATGATAGATGAAGGATATCAAAAAAGGGATAAATATAAAAAACAGAAAAGATAGCGATGGCGGGAAGAGCAAAACTGAAATTAATAAAATTTTCTTTAGCTTTATTAAGTGGAAAGATCATCTCAAGACGAAAATAATTTTATTTTTAGAATTTTCATTTTGTGTCATTGCGAGGAGCCCTGACATTTTGCTTGTCAGCGACGAAGCAATCTCTTTAATAATCAAAAAAGATTGCTTCACTCTCTTCGGTCGTTCGCAATGACACAAAACAGAATGCCAAATAAACATTGCTTACCGAGACCTTGCCTTCTTCATCTCACGGTCTTTAACTTCCTGAACTTCTTTTAAAACTTGGTCCGGAGTCTTTTCACCTATAATAATAGCTTGTATCCCTTTGTCAAAGCTTTCCCCAACTAATGAATTCTCGTTATATTTCCAAACTGTCGGGTGAGTAGTATTATCCATCACCTTAGCAAAGTCTGACAACACTTCCGGAATATCAGAAAGAGCACTGCGATTGGAAGGCAGATTCTTTGTTTCTTTCGCTAAATAAGCCTGCTGATCTTTTTCCGTCAACCATTTTAAGAATGCAATGGCCTTATCTTTCTTTGCAGAATGATTATTCACGACAAAAGACGAACCCGCGCCGCCCCAAATGCTCATTGGTGAATTCGTATTCATGACCGGCGGTGTCATCACGCCATATTCCAAATTTGGATTCATATCATGATAGACATTCACGCACCACGAGCCATTAAAAGCGAACGCCGCACGTTCAAGCGCAAAATCTTGTTCAGCGAATTTATTTGTTTTCGTAACGATCCCTTCGATCAAGCCTTTTTTGTCATTGAGCGTCTTAAAAATATTTAAAACCTTCTTCCAATCAGGATCCGTATACGGAACATCTCCCCGATAGGTTGCCATGACCTTCTCTTCTCCCATGATATTAAACGCGTAATTAGAAGCGAAACAATCCGCCATCCACATTTCTCCCCAACCGGAAACAAATCCGGAAATACCGACTCGATTCAAGGCTTCTAATGCTTTTAAAAACTCATCAAAAGTCTTTGGAGGATTTTCAATACCGGCTTTTTTAAGAAGTTTTTTATTATAAAGCATTTGAATATTCGTAACATCGATCGGAACGCCATAAATGCCCGGTTTAACATTATAAATATTTCCAACTTCAAAACGATTCACATCAAGAGCTTTAGCGAACAAACTCTTTTCCCATTCAGAATTATTCTTAGAGAAATCGTCTGTAAGATCAGCGACAAATCCGTTTTGAATAAATGACGCGAAATTTTCCTTTTTATCTAGAATGCCGTAAATATCCGGAAGGACTTTAGCTTGAGCGGAGGCAACAATGCGCTGTGTATAAGCGTCCGATGGAGCGTAAAGATCGATCTTGACCTTTATACCTGTTTCTATTTCATATTTCTTGGCGAGGGCCTGGAGAGCGTCATTTCGATCCGTCATCCAATGCCACATTGCGATTGTATTACTTTTTTGCTCTTCTGTTTTTTTATTAGCGCAACCAGTCAAGTTTAAAAGAACGAAAGAACACATTACAAAAGCAAATAACTTTTTCATCAACTTTCTCCCAATTCTATGCTGTTGTAGAATTAAATTCCAGAAAAGTTACAATACCACAACTTAACTCTAACTAGAAATGAAATTTAATAAACTATTGAGCGTAGCAGCCCTTTTTACCACAGTAACCACCGCCGTCATCAATATTGTGTTTGCGATTATGAACAATAAATCCGCCGGCGACATACGTGTGATACGGGCTGACCTCAAAATTATAGATCGGGACCAGTTCATTGACCGTTTCAATGCTATCAATGACGACATCTTCATTTTTAGCATTCGTCAAAGTATCTCCTACTTTCATCTTCCCAACCTCCACCCATTCACCTTTACTTAACATACGATGGATCGGCGTCACTTTAAGCGAATGATTGATGATCAAATAAGTATTTTCTTTATCATGCACAAAGATCTGGCTGACTGCACCAGGCTTAATTTCTTTTGAGGCTTCATCATAAGAAAGCACATTATCCCCAACGGCGATCGACTCGATCGGCTTTTGACTGCCGTCAGCCATTGTGATATTGGTACCGGCCAAGAGACATCCGCTGGCAACATTCAAAGTTACTTCATCAAAATAAGCCCGGCTTCCAACGAGATGTTGGCCGTCTTCAAATAAAACCGATAAGAACACCGTGATCCGTGCTTTATAGGATCCGGACGGAGCAGTGCCGGAAACGGTCAACTGCTTCCAATTATTCGTTCCGCTGACAGCGGAATTATAAACACCTAACTCTTGCCCTCCCGTATCATAAAAAGCTAATTCTATACCAGCCGCAGGACCATACAAAGGATTAAAGTTCGTTTTAACCCATGTGCTTGCCGTAACTGTTTTTCCTGTTGTAGCCGAGATCTCTTGGTAAAGTGATCCGTAATAATCCTCCAACAAGAATACCCTGCTATCAACTTCAAAATAAGTAGAATATGTTCCGGCATATTTTTCAGCCGAAGTCGTTACCGCTGGTTTATAGAATTCTTTCCAGTCATTTGTCCCGTTCTCGAAACCGGGATTTAAAAGAGTTGTTTGATTCTTTTCGGAAGGTAAAGGTGCTAAGGAAAAGACAAAATCATCAAAGTAAATGTCTCCGCCTAAAGATGAATCCGACTGGCTGGCAAAACCAAAACCACTGACTCTTGCGCGGATCGCTCCTGTGGGAACTGTTGCCGCAATAGAAAGATACCGCCAATCCGTATTGCCGCCAACGGAATGATTGGTCGTCCCAATAGGAAGGACCTGCCCTTGAGCATCAATGAACTCGATCTGCAAACCACCTGTTGCTTTTGAGATCGGATTAATATTTGTTTTCACATAAGCTGAAGCATAAACCTTTATTCCAGGAGTAAATGCCGTTCCTGAGGCATTCGCGTAAAGATCCTGGTATATCTGACTGTAATAATTTTGACCGGAAATAACTCCGATCGTTTTTTGGGCCGAATACGGCGCGGAATACGCAGTCGAGCTTGCCGCGGCAGGAAATCCATACTGTTCGGACCAATCATTTAAGCCATTGCTAAATTGGCTATTTAAAAGATTTAAACGATAATCCTGAGGGGCAATGGGACTGTATGAAAAAACAACATTATCGAAATTGATAGTGCCGTTACTAGCCGACCCATCCCCATTCACAGCATACCCATAAACATGAACCCTGATCATAACGGTTCCTGTCGGAGGAACAATGCCGCCAGCCAGGAGCTGCCGCCAATCATTAATGCCGGAAACTTCCGTTTTCGATTCCCCTAATTTATTCGAAGGAACAGGAGTAAATGTATTATAGTACTCCAATAGCAGCCCCGCTCTTGCAGAAGATGCCGCATTCATATTCGTTTTCACATATGCAGCCGCATAAACTTTGCCGGTCAGATATTGCAGGTCCTGATAAGCTGAACTGAAATAATCAAAACCTAAATTCGTTTTGATCGTATTCTTTGCGGAATAAATACCTTGATATTTAGCAACATTATCGATCGTAAATCCCGGAGAATAGATAAACTTCCATTCATTAAAACCATTTTCAAAATCCGAATTGATTAAATTTGTCGCTTTCGGAGGAGCCGGGATCACATCTGTTGAAAGGACTGCTTCATCAAAATAAGCAATACCGCCTGTTGCAGCCGTATCTGTCCTTGAAGCAAAAACCAAGAGATAAAGTTTGACTTGTGTTGTCCCCGCCGGAGCAACGGAAGAAACATATAATTGCCGCCAATTATTATTCCCGCGGATGTCGCTTTCCGCTGAACCTATGGCAATATTACTGGAATTCAAAAATTCGATCTTTAAACCGGCAACCGCTGTTGTCGCAAGCGGGCTGATCGCGGTTTTACAATAAGCGGTCGCATAAGCTGTCTGTCCGGCTGTAAAACTTTTTGTCTGAGAAAGGGCCGCATAAAAATCGATCGATTGAATATTTATAGTGTCTTGGGTCGAGGTTGTGCCAGAATAAACAACGGATTGCTGAGCAATAAAATTAGGCCCGGTATTCGTCCAGCCGCTTAAAGCCCCGGCCTGGTCTTCAAACGCCGGATTGGTTAGAAGATTGTTCGCAAAACTATTATTAGGGAAGAGAAATAAGCCTGCCGCGAAGATAAACCAAAATAGCTTCTTTAATACGATTTTTTTATTCATATGTCACCTCATTTTATGAAAGCGAAAACCTTCTGGAAATCATCAGGTTAGAGCTCTACAATTGATTGGGAGTAGAAGTATAACACGCACTCTGGAGGTTGTCAAAAAAGAATGACCGTGAGCTTCGATGTGTCGGGGAAACTGGCGATCTGGGAGCGTTTGAACTTGATTGAGGCCTTATTAAAAGGATCAAAAACAACGGGCTGATCATTCAGAAGGACTTCTTTGATCGAATACTGCCCAAAATCACGTTTTTTAGCGTTTACATAAACCACTTCCACTCTTTTTCCGGCAAACTGGCAGCTGACAGAAGCTTTTCCTGAACTATCAAAATCTTCCTTGATAAGCTTAGGTGAAATAACAAGATCCCCATAATGTCCGCAAACCCCAAAACTCTGAGTAAGCTCAGTCAAAATAAGCCAGCTCGCCGAACCAGTCAGATAATGATACATCCCTTGGCCCAAGGAATCAAAATATTCCGGGATACCCGGATAGATCTTACTTCGTTTGGTATCTTGAGCCATATTAAAAATAGAATGAATAACTTCGCGCGCATCTTTAACAAATCCTCGTTTATAAAGCCCATAAGCATACATCACGTTCATATGGCTAAAAAAAGCGCCGTTTTCTTTTGTCCCGTAAGCAAAACCGAATCCGCGGCCCAGATCCAGGTTATGTTTCAATCCAAAATCCGTATTCAACCGGATGCCTTTGAGTTTTTTATCTTTCAGGAATTTATTGACCGAGGCAATGGTTTCTTTGACTTCGCTATCGTTTGCCATCCCGCTCATGATCGAAAACACCTGCCCTGTTAACGTCATCCAAACACCGTTGTTCTTTTTACCTTCAACGCGCGCGGCTTTGTTGTCGTAGTAACCGTTGAAAAATCGGTATTTCTTTCCGGATTCTTTGACTTCAACTTTTTCCTGCGAACGGATATGACCAAAAAGCCATTCGCCTTTCTTGCGCAGATCAGAAATGACCTTTTCGATCCCGACCGGCACTTGTTCTCCGCTTAACACCGGCTGTACTGACGGGAAATAACGTTCAAAAAGAAGTTTCTTTTTCTGTTCAATATTATTGTAATCAACGTCTCCACCGGAAATAGAATCCAAAAGCGTTAAAACTTCCCTGGAAAGAGTGATCTCCTTAACATTCTTCTCTTTTAATATATATTCTAAGAAATTCGCGATCTCAAGAAGATTCCCGGCATAAAAGGATGAGAACGCCGCACTTTCTCCGCGGTGAAACGCCATATCCAGCGCATCGTTCCAATCAGCATTTTCTAGACGGATAAGATTATGCTCTCCGACGTTAAAAAATTGAACTAAATGCTGAATTAAAATATGCTCTAAGATCGTTCCTTCATAAACACGGCCATGTTTATCTTTTAATTTCTGCCCGGCATGAGAAGTCCAAGAAGCATCTTTATGGAATGTACGAAAGATCTGCGGATCGCGGAAATAAGACGTCTTATGGAACATCGCCTCGGTCTCTCCGGTTTGATGGATATAAAGAAGGATCGTCGTTAGCGGCCAAAGCCCGTGATCCATCCAAACACGAGTGATCGCGTTTCTGTCCGCAATAAACTCATCCGAACGCGAGCCGATGATCGTCGCGTTCGTCCCGTCGATGCGCACTCCGGCGAAATAATTCAACAGTGACTCGCGCACGTGATCCGGCTCAATAAAGATCAACGACAAAAGATCCTGCCAGATATCGCGCCAACCTTTTCCGCCCTTGCCGTAATCATGGTCAGGCAAAAAAGAACAACCAAATATCCGTCGGAGAACTGGCTGAATAGAAACCCATTTCAGCCATGAATTAAAATTTTTATTACCCGTATAAAAATCGATCGTATGCGATTTGTCGTACCAAAATTTCTTATTTCTCTCTAACGCGGCATCAAATTTTTTAACGGAATCAAACTGATGAAAAGTGCTCAACGCCTCCGTTTCACTTTTCGCAACGCCGATAACGATCAAATATTCTTTTGTCTGGCCCGGTTTTAAAGTAACATTGGCAAAACGCAACGCTCCGACGGCTTCTTTGCCGCTACATTCATCTTTTGATAATTTTCGCGGCGAATGATTTTCTAGGACCGCTTGAGGCGAAGAAACATTTCCACCATCGCCGTAAAAATTTTCTAACGTAGGGAAACTTCCCGACGGATTAGCGCCTTTGTCGTCACAGCCGAAAACAAAATACACCGCGTCATTTGATTGATGTCCTTCTTCATTAAACGACATGACGTGTTCCAAAGAAACGCCCGAAGATACTTGTTTGATCCGATGCAAAAGCGCGGTCACGTGTTCGTGGTCATGTTTATTAGCCAGCGACCGGCCAAAAAGCGCAACGCAAGACGTTGGTGTCAATTGTATCGTCTTTTTGGAAATATTTTTAATGCTAACGCGCATAAGCTCCGCATTCTCGCCGGAAACGGGAACAAAATTCAACGCCCGCATTTCTAATCCGCAAACCTTATGCGTCCGCGTCAGCTGATGATAAAGCTGGCCGGCTTCGACTGTCGCCGAATCCTTCGCACTCTCATTCGTTAATGAAAAAACACCTTTGCCTTTGACCGAAACAAAAAAATCACGCAGGTTATTGCGCAAATCTTCGCGCGAAGCAGGCTTGGTGATGTAATGATATTTATCAGTTTTAATATCGCCGGATAAATATGGCGTGATCGAAGACTTGATCGAATCTGCCGACGAGCCGCAGAGAGGGAAATAGATCATCCGCAAATTAAGCGCGTCTTTGGATTGGAAACTGATCCCGTCGTTAAGATATTGATAAAGGGGCGACATAATGATTCTTCTGTAGGGGAGAAC
>CAYGEE010000059.1:0-12920 GCA_964348765.1 uncultured Planctomycetales bacterium
GCCCTGGCCGTTGCCCTGACCAGTGATCGTCGCGTAACCGCAGCCGACTTTTCCGATCCGTCCCGTCGCTAGAACAAGATTGATACATGACAAAACATTATCAACACCCTTCGTGTGATGCTCGATCCCGCGGGCATGCAACAAGAAACTTCGCTTAGCTTTTCCCCACCACTCAGCAGCGATCCTGATACTTTTCTGAGGAACTCCCGTAACACGCTCACAATCTTCAACCGTATACTTTGCAACAGCCGCTTTTACATCTTCAAAACCTGTCGTATGTTCATTTAAGAATTGCTGATCAACATCACCCGCTTGGATCATGAGATTTAAGATCGTATTAAATAAATGAGAATCCGTTCCCGGACGGACAGGAAGGATCAGATCAGCCGTTCGCGCGATCGGTGTAATGCGAGGATCAACAACAATTAGTTTCGCTCCGCGGGTGTCACGCGCTTTCCAAATATAATCGGTTGTGATCGGCGCGCACTCTGAGACATTGGTTCCAGCGCAAAGAATAAGATCTGTTTCCAAAATATCCGCCCAGGAATTGGCAGCGCGATCAATACCAAAAGCTTTTTTATTTCCCGCGCCAGCGGAAACCATACATAAACGGCCGTTATAATCTAAGTTGGCAGTCTGCAAAGCCACACGTGCGAATTTACCGACGAGATAAGATTTTTCATTACTTAGTGAAACGCCGGAAAGCATGGCAAAACTGTCTTTCCCATACTTATTCTGAATCCGTTGAATTTCAGAAACAACACGGCTGTAAGCCGCGTCCCAAGAAATACGCTCATAACCTTTTCCCTCACGATTTTCCAAAGGATAAAGCAATCGATCAGGATGACTGCCTTGCATGTAACGCTTAACCCCTTTGGGACAAAGCTTTCCTTTATTAAACGGAAATTCTTCCCAAGGGTCGAACCCCACAACAGCATTATTTTTCACTTTAAGAACGATCCCGCATTGTTGTCCGCAAAAACAACAATGAGTTTTAACACGCTTATCCGGCTCGCCAGAGGATTCATCCCACCCGCCGGGCGGTTCATGTTTTTGATGCGGGCCGAACTGTTCAATAATTTTCTCTATTGGTATAGGCAACTTTGCCATAACAAAACCTTAATCGATCTTTTCGCTGTTTATATCAAATTGACCCTTGAGCCTCTGATGTTGTGTTGTCATTAACAACTGCCTGCGTGCCTGTGGGCTTAGATCTTGAATAGAATATTGATCGCCTTCTGTTTCAAATTTAAAACCCAATTCACGTAAAATACTTTTCACGTCATCTTTCTGAACTTGACTGGTGAACCCTTCCCCCGTTTTCGGACAGATCGCAAGCTTTCCTTCCTCTTTTTCATGAATATAAAGCTCAGCGCCCATTTGAGCCGAACGTTGGAAGATATGGAAAAATTTTCCAAAGGGAAGATAGACAAGAAAAGCCACAACTGTCCCGCAATGAACGGTTGAAAGGATCCGGTAATGCTGTCCACCAAGATAATGGGTGCTAAATGTCAAAAAAAGCCCGGAAAAAGCGACGGAAAATAAAATAAGAAGCGGCAGAATATCATTAGCAAATGTTTGGGTCGTTATTTCTCCAGGGCTAACCAAACGCCGAGCAAAAGCCATCATCGTCCCGATAATTATCATGATGGAACAAAAGTTCAGTGAATTAAAAAATGAAAAGCCGATAATGCCGTAAGGATCAAAGATCATCATGGGAAATCCAAAAACATGAAGCTGATACATATACGCGTCATGGGCGGGATGAGCAAAATGCAGCCATCCGAAGACCAACGGGAATGTGACCGCGAAACCTAGAACACAGCCCCAAGCCAGAAGAAAATGCGTGACCCATCGATACGTGCTTCGTTGCCCAATGAATTTCTGGATAAACATATTCTCAAAGAAAGCTTTGATGATAAAAACAAAATTAGACAAGAAATGCTTACTGAAATAAAGCTTTAAACTGCGCTTCCATAGCATGCGCGTCGGTGGGCGGGACAGCCAAACGGAATAACGATACACGCTTCCGAAAACCGCAAAAAGAGTGGCGATAAGATAGGGAATGAGTGCGGCATCAAAATAGATCAATTTCCGGGACCCAAGAACGA
This sequence comes from uncultured Planctomycetales bacterium, assembly GCA_964348765.1. Classification (GTDB taxonomy): domain Bacteria; phylum Omnitrophota; class Gorgyraeia; order Zapsychrales; family Zapsychraceae; genus CAYGEE01. Next base: position 2,112 of record CAYGEE010000059.1, read on the forward strand.
TCAGAACCGATAAAACCGCTATGCTTCCCAGCCCTCTTAAAATACCTTCCGGATATAACCGCATAAACATATTATATTTTAACTGATTTATAAAGATTTACTTAAAAATTCACTATTGTTTGAACATAAAATAGATCCGTGTCGTCATTCGCGCCGGTTTGATCCAAGAAATCGCCCGCAAAAAAGTGCGAATAGCCGGATAACACTCCGACATAACTGTTGAGTTGATATTTCGCCAAAAGATCGATCTCATTACCAACAAATTTTTCCACTGCAGCCGCACTTGTACTTCGTTTGATCGTTCGATTTGCCGCGTATAGATTATCTTTTTCTGAATCTAAATAGAAAATATGATAATCCGCAGATAAATTCAGTTTTTTAGTCGGATCCGCTTTAATTTGGAATCGATAATCATGAATATTCTGTAAACTCACGAGATCCATATATCCGTAAAACGGATGATTTGTTGGATATAAATTATCGAACGTCTGTCGTTTATCGTCGGTTGGATTGTCATCACCAGAGGCATAATCCATCTCAAAAGAAACCCGCGGATTCCATTTCTGTTTGAACGTATAACCTAAAATCACGATCGCCATCTGAGCATTTACATCCAAACTACCTGAATTACCGACTTGTTTTGCCGCTTCCACTTCATAATCAAAACCGGTATTAACGATTTTCCCAACCACACGCCCGCCGATCGTATAATCGTCGACTTGACCATCGCCGGTTTGACCATAGGAAATATTCTGTCCGTGAGTATTGCGATTGATGACATATTGTTCAACCGTCACATTCTCAATTCCTTTATATGTCGCATAATATCCGCCCACACGATCATTAGCCGATGCATCATAAAAATCATCTGCCTCGCGAGGAGCTTTAACGGGAGTTTTTCCTCCGCCAAAGACATCAAATGTCAATTTTTGCGGTGCAAAATCCAAAGATACTTTTCCGGCATCAAAAGTCTGAGCAACATTCGACCAATCAAACGTGCCTAACAACCTTTGTGCTCCATAAGATATTTCCTGACGGCCCAATTTGAATCCGATCCCAGGCAATTGAGTATCACCGATCTTGGCGATCTTATATTCCACCCACAACTGCCGTGTTTCGACCCAATTTTCAAAAGCAGCCTTAGATCCGGTCGTGCTATCGTCAGAAATTCGAGCATCTTGGAATTGATAAAATAATTTGAGCTGATCCGTCGGCTTTAAAGTTAATCCTAATCGAGCCCGCCAAAGGTTATACGCGTCTTTGTCATACGCTGAATCATTAAAATCAAAATTCGACCGCCATTCATAGCGATTTCTTAACTGAACATCAACATTGACCCATTTAGAAAGATGCTTATTAAGGAATTCGCCAGCTTCAGATTTAAAAACACTCCCCAAAAGCATGACGATCGATGCAAAAATAATTGCGATCTTTTTCATAGTCTGAACCTTTCGCTTTTTGCCATGAGATCTACAAGCTTTTTATTTCCCATTTCATTTTTCATCTCTTCTTTAACGCCTTGCCACATATGATGCAGTGGGCATGGATTCATAGAATTACATCGATCCAGGCCCATAACACATTGATCATAAACATCCTGACCTTCGATAGCACTGATGACATCGAACAAAGAGATCTGACTCGGATCAACTCTGAGCTTATAACCGCCTCCGGGGCCAGAAACGGCGCTCAGAATATTTTTTTCAACTAACATCTGGAGCACTTTTCGAGCGGAATGGATAGGGACTTTGGCTTTGCGGCAAAGTTTCGCTGCGAGGAATTTTTCTTCAGGTGTTTTAACGGAGATCTGCGCTAATATTCTTAACGCATATTCGCAACCCTTTGAATAGATCTTAAACATAAGGTTTTCCTCAAAATAGAACTTTTCTTAATTATGGATAATTTTATCCATAATACAGTAAAACATCAAGCACAAAATAAACTTTTAATAAATGTAAATAAAGGCACCAAAACCATCGTCTGTAACGTTCTGTTTGACATTAGAAAAATAGCGTGATAATTTAATTTTGGTTTTACCCCCAACAGATCCCTTAATAATTATCCCTAAGAATTTTTTATTGATCTCCCCCTTTTTGTCCTGTTTCCCCCATAAAAATTAACCACCATCCGGAGGTCTTATGTTTTTTAAACTAACCAAGATAATAACCACTGTCATTCTCGTTGTTTGTATCCTTGAGCAACCCACGATCACTTTTGCCAAACAAAACTCACGCGCCGACTACCAAAAATTAGTGGATCAACTCAACATTTACGATCACGCCTACTATGTCGATGGCAAACAGCTCGTTTCAAATGAGATCTTTGACACGCTCATGAAAGAATTAATTGCGATCGAAAAAGAGCATCCCGAATGGATTAGGGAAGATTCTCCCAACCAGCATGTCGGCAACGACATCGCGGAAAATGCGAAGACTTTCCTCCATAAAGCCCCGATGCTGAGCATTCAAAACACCAAAGACCTAAAAGACTTGATCGCGTTTGATCAAAAGAATCAACGATTCTTCGCCGCAGCGGTCGATTATTATTTGGAAGAAAAGATCGATGGAGTTGCGATATCTTTAGAATATCAAGAAGGGAAATTGATCCGCGCCCTAACTCGCGGTGATGGAACAAAAGGAAAGGATGTGAGCGCCATCGCCCTTGCTCTTTCGTCGATCCCAAAACAATTGCCCGATGATTTTCCGCAAACACTGGAGATCCGAGGCGAGATCTATATCCTGAAAGCAACCTTTGAACAAATAAACAAAGAAAGATCTCTCTCCAGAAAAGAACCTTTCGCCAACGCCCGCAATCTGGCGGCGGCAAGTTTAAATCTTAAGGATCCCAAAGAAGCATCACAGCGCAACCTTCAAATGACCGCTTACGCTATCGGATTCTCAAGCGAACCGATCGCACTCACACAGGAAGAACTTTTACAAAAATTACAAAATTATGGATTTACAGTCCCAATCTGGCGGAAACACTGTCCGACCATCAACGATGCTGTCTCATCAATACAAGGACAGCTTAACAATATTGAGATCCTTCCCTATGAGATCGATGGATTTGTCGTTAAGGTCAATGATCTAGCCAAACAAAAAGCATTAGGAACAACGAGCAAAGATGTTCTGGGGATGATCGCTTATAAATTTTATAACGCAACCGCGAAAACAAACGTGCGTAATATTATTTGGCAAGTCGGACGGACCGGAAGGATCACGCCTGTTGCGATCCTTGACCCTGTTTGGATAGACGGAAGTATGATCAGCCGTGTCTCATTAAGCTCTCAGAAAACAATAACTACTCTTCATCTATGCATCGGCGATCAAGTGCAGATCGAGAAGTCGGGGCGCGTAATCCCGAAAATCGTAAAGGTCTTAAAGCATGCGCCAAGTTCAGAAAAAAATGCTTTTAGTCAAAATATTTCTCAATGCCCAGCCTGCAGACTCGCGTTTTCCATAAAAATGAAAGGCAATCTTATCTGTGAAAATAAAAATTGTCATGGGAGGATCAAAAAACAGATCGAATATTTCGCAGGTAAAGACAGGATGAATATTAACGAGCTTACTCCGCAGCTTATCGACGGATTAGTCGACAAAAAGATCATCAAAAGAATATCTGACCTCTATCATTTGAACGCCGAGATCCTTTTGCGATCTGGACTTGTCAGTGAAACTCAAGCGCACGAACTCTTACGATCGATCGAAGCGAGCAAAACAAGACCTTTAGAAAAGATCCTATCCTCGATCGGAGTTGATCTTCTCGGCCCGCAAAAAGCAAAAATAATTGCCGGGCATTTTCATTCCTTAAAAGATTTATCAACCGCGTCCCTGACCGATCTTCAAATGATCCCTAAAATTGGCAAAAAAATTTCGATCAACATCAAAAACTACTTTGAAGATGATAACAACCAAATGTTATTGAATATCTTTACTGATTGATCAAATTCCCAAGGCAGGCGCAAACGATCTTTAAAGGATCTTTTCAATAACTTTCCCGCCATTGCGGCGGCGATTGATTTCTTTTCTAAGGACACTTAATAATTTAGGATGATGCAAGGGCTTGGCGAACGCGCGATAAGAAGATCCATCGATCTGAATTGTTTCATTGCCTTTATCATCTGCCAATTTCACAGTATTTGTCGCAAAGATCACGGGGATCGATCGCGTATCCGGATCTTTTCTTAATTTCCGAACGACCTCTTTCCCGTCACCATCAGGAAGAATAACATCCATCAAAATAGCATCCGGATTCTCTAACTTTACCGTTTTCAAGCACTCATCCCCATCCCAAGCCTCTAAAATAACATAATTAGCCCCCTGCAGAATAGTCCGTGTGACTTTTTGAGAGATAGGACTGTCATCAACTACTAAAATTTTTCTAAGATCTTTAGACATATTGCTTAACTATCGACATAAGTCTTTTCGCATCGATCGGTTTCGAAAGCGTTGGATACACTTGCCCTTCGATATTTATTCCTTTAGACAGATCCTGTTCTTCTTTTTTAGACCAGATCCCCGTTAAGAACACAATAGGAATATTTTTAGTTCTCACATCATTTCTTAACAACCTGACGGTATCTCCTCCCGATGTGACTGGCATCATGACGTCCATGAAAATGATCTGCGGCTGTTCTTTTTGAGCCAAGACAATAGCTTTCTGCGCCCTGTCCGCGTATAAGATCTGACCATCCACATTCCCTTCTTTTAATGCTTCTTCCAGTAATTTTCGATCACCGGGATTATCATCAACAATAAGGATCTTCTTTTCCATTCAATTCTCCTATTAAATGAGTTTATTGAGGAGGTAATTTCACGATCGAAAGCCAAAAACTTTCGATCTGATGAACAATCTCCATAAATCGTTGAAAATCAACCGGCTTACGAATATAACAATTCGCATGATTATCATAAGCGCCAATAATATCTTCCTCGGCCTTACTGGTCGTAAGAATAACGACGGGGATCCTTCTTAGATCCGGATCATTCTTGATCTCTTTTAAAACTTCTCTGCCATCTTTTTTAGGCAAATTCAGATCTAACAGAATAATATCGGGATGCTTACTATTGGCATACTGATCTTTTTTGTGAAGATACCGCAATGCCTCCTCACCGTCTTGGACAACATGAATTTGATTAGCCACTTTCGCGCCCTTGAAAGCCTCTTTGGTCAAGCTAATATCCCCTGGATTATCTTCCACGAGCAATATTTCAATAAGCTGCATTTTGCCCACCTCCTTTCAAGGTAAAATAAAATGTCGTTCCCACATCGACCTTTGATTCGAGCCAAATTCTACCTCCGTTATTTTCTACGATCTTTTTACATAAAGCAAGCCCAATTCCCGTCCCCTTATATTCCTTCCTTGTATGCAATCTTTGGAAAATGACAAAGAGCTTATCATAATATTTTTCTTCGATCCCAATACCATTATCCGAAACAGAAAACTGCCAGTAATCATTTCCCAATTCCTTAGAAGTCACTCTGACCACCGGATCTTTTTCTGAACGATATTTTATGCCATTGGTGATCAAATTCAAAAATAATTGCGTCATCTGCGTTTCATTTGCATAAAGGATTGGTAATTGTTCAATTTGAATATTGGCTTTGTTTTCTTTCATTAATATATCAAGATCCTTCATGATATTTCCACAAACATTATTAAGATCGATCGTAGAATACGGAACATCTTTTTGCCCAACCCGAGAGAACATCAATAGATCATCGATCAACCCCTGCATCCTTTGAGCTCCATCAGCCGCGAAATAAATATATTCTTTAGCCTGCTCATCCAATTTATCTTTATATTTCTGCTCAAGAAGCTGGGTAAAACTCGCGACCATCCGCAAAGGTTCTTGAAGGTCATGGGACGCCACATACGCAAATTGCTCCAGCTCTTGATTTGACCGCGATAACTCTTCAGTCTTTTCTTGAATTTCATCCTGCGCTCTTTTACGTTCAGTGATGTCCAAAACTAAACCCATCATCCTCGTCGGATCACCATCTTTATTACGATAGACTTGTCCAAAGGCGGATATCCAGTGAATGGACTTATCTGGCCATATAATGCGGCACTCCAATTTAAAAAAACCGGTTACTGAAGCCTCATCAAAACTTTTCTTAGCAATCTCCTGATCCGCAGGCAAAACATGATTGAAAAATATTTTTCCACCCCACTCCGGCTGAAGTCTCGAATAACCAAATATTTGGTCATGCCTTAAAGATCGCACTGCGGTGTCACGAACAAGATCCAGATCCCAAGCGCCCATTTGTGCCGCTTCCAAAGCGAGATTTATTCGCTCTTCACTTTCCCTAAGATCTTCCATAATATTTAGCGTTGCTACTTGTGAGGTCTTAAGCTCTGCGAAAGCCTTCTGCGTTTGTTCCTGCGCTTTATTACGTTGCTCTGATTCTTCTTTTAATTTGATTCGCATGGAATTAAACGATCGGCTCAAGTCGCCGACTTCATCACGAGTATTTATATCAACAATGTTTTCCAACTCTCCACTAGCAAATCCTTCTGTTGCTCGTTTGAGCTTTAAGAGCGGCCTTAGAATGCTTCTGCGAATAAACACAGAATCTATTGTTAAAATTGCTCCTAGAAGAATGATGCATAATAGAATAATCTCGCTTACCCTTTCCTGGGCAACTTTGACTTGTTGATAACTAATCTGTCCTATCTGAATTGCATCATTAGTAATAAGCTGAAGATTGGCCATCATTTGGCTGGCAGTCCTTGCATTAAACTCTTCAAGCAATTGTTTCTTCTCGTTAGTCTCCTGGGAATCTCCTTGCGCGAGCCTTAAATTGAAAAATAAAATTCTAGTATTACGGCTATTTTCTAAAATCCTTTTTAAGAAAAACTTTCTTTTTGAATCTGGACTATCTGCTGCTGCTGCTGCTGCTGCTAGTTGAGGGGTAAATGAATTATAAATTTTCTGCCACTGCTGTGCAGGACGTTTTTCTCGATACAATATATACTCAACTGCGGCAAATCTTAATTTAGAAACAGTTTGGATAATCTGATCAGCCGATTCATTTTGTTTTATAGCTTTTTTAGTTTCACGAATGCCTAACCAAAGAAATAAGCTCATCAAAACCAAAATACTCCAAGAAACAGAGTTGGTGACAAAATATCGTGTTTTTATATTCATTAAATTATACCTTAATGATTTAACCGCACTCCATCCGGGTTCACATCTTCTAACTCATCCAACGAAATAAGATCCAGAAAATCAGGCATCTCTTGACTTTCCACCAGCTTATCCTTTATCACCCAGCGTGCTTCGTCCTCCAACGTAATGAGGACTGTCTGGTCGAGGGTCAACTCAAAGTCAAAATCATCCCATGCTGAGGCAACAAAAATTGGTTCAATCTTTAACCGTTGAGAAACGATTTCAATAGATTTTTCTTTATCATTGTGAATAAAATCTTGAGCTTTTTGAATAGCCTTGAGGAAACTTTTCACTGTTCTCTGATTATTTTCGAGGAACTTTTTATTTGCAACAAAATAGAAATCTTCGCGGAATAAACCTTTGCCCGAAATGATCATTGCTTGATCTCCCAGTTCCTTCTGAGCATTGCTAATATTAGGTTCCCATGTAGAAATGGCATCGACTTGTCCTTCTGCTAATGCCTGTGACAGCTTTGAAGTTGGAATATCCTGTATTTCTACAGCGGAATCAAGAATGCCAGACTGATTCAAAAATCGATGTAGAAAAAATTGACCTGCGGATTTTTTGGTGAGTCCGACTTTTTTTCCTTTTAGATCCCTAGGATAGAGAATACCGTGGTCTTTTCGAGCTAAAATCTTGACATCGAAGTCGGAGGTAACCATACAGGCGATGATCGTAAAATCGTTTCGTGTGAAGCTATTGAAAACAATGGGCGTTTGAGAAACGGTGACCATATCCAGTTTTCCTTCAGCTAACATTGTAGCGAGAGCTGCTTTCCCAGAATCGAATTCCTGTGATATAATATTAATCCCCTCTTCTTTAAAATAACCTTCATGCTCGGCGATCTGGACAGGAGCGCTGAGAATTGACAGGTTTAAACCTAACGTAATTGTTTTTGTTTCCTGGGCGTCGCTATTGACCACTACAAACAGAAACGCCGCGGTGAATAGAAAAGATTGAAGTATATTTTTCATGATCTTCCTTTCGTTTTAATTAAAATTTGACCTGCGATTGAGCATAAAAGAAGCTGGGGTTTTCATGCGCGCCAGTTTCTTTGATAAAAGGTCCCGAGAGAAAATAAGAATATCCAATCCCTAAGCTAAACTCTTTGCTCACTTGCCATTTGGCCAATAAGTCAATCTCTTGACCCAATGCTTTACTTGCTCCTGCGCTAGACGATCGAATCGTCCCAGTTCCACTGCCTTTATACCAAGCGTCTTTGTTTGTATCGAGAAAAAACCAATGATAATCGGCGGACAGTTTAAGCTTAGAATTCGGTGTGATCTGCGAACCAAGTTTTAGATCATCAATATTACGCAAGCTCGTAAAATCAATAAATCCGTAAAGCTTGTGATTTCCTGGAAAAAAATTGTCAAAAGTTTCGACAGTTCCATCATGCGGATCGCTGTCGCCAGAGCCGTGGTCGTATTCAAAACTAATGCGGGGTTTATATCGAATAGTATCAAAAGTATACGCAATGTCATTATGCCAGGCCCACGCCTGGATATTGTTGTTGGCACGGGACCCGAATTGCACCGCATACTCAGCTCCATAATCGAAATTCCCATACTTTCCTCTCAGACGATTTCCCGCCGTGTATTCTTTAAGCTGGCCGAGATCCCCTGAATTTTCTCCGACGAGATCTTTGCTTGGATTATAACGATAAAAAAGAAATGTATCCAACGTGTGTTCGTGATAAGGCCCAAGTGTGGTGTAGAGTCCGAAGAGATTATCATTATGATTAGCCGTATCCGGTTCACTGCGCTCGACGATAACCGGCTGGCCATAAAAAATATCCGCCTGCAACCAATGTGTTGGCTTATAAACAACCTTTACCGCGTCAATGAGCGGAGCCACATTGGACCAAACATCGTCATTAAAACCGACAAAACGTTCTTCCCCATAAAAAAGCGTTTGGCGGCCTACCTTCATGTCAATAGGAATAGATTTAAAAGGGCTTTTTGCCGCAGCGTATAACTGATAGATGTCAAACACATCAACAAAACTCGTGCTCTCGTTGATATGTGTTTGAGCAACACTTTCTGAATCTTGTCCTTCAACGAAAAAACGAAGATATGGATCGAGAGTGAAATCCATATCAAGGCGGGTCCTGAAAAGATTGATCGTATCATTCTCTGGGGTCTCATTAAAATTGAAATCGTGCCGCAATTCAAACCGGTATCTAAATTCTCCACCGATCTTGACCTTTACAAGATCTCCCAAAATGGACTTAGGTTTTTCAATGGCCGCGATCATCTGATCGATCTCTCCCGCTTGAAGTTTGACAGAAAAGAAAAAAATAGAAAAAAATACCACCCAAAATAAAAATAATTTTATGATAATGCCTCCATTTTTAGATTTTCTTCCTCTTTTAAGCGCTCGACCTACGCCCGAGCTCACCAGACAATTCAGCAATTTTCTTTTTCAATTCAACCATTTTAAGTTCCCGACCAACCATAAGTTTATTCATCCGTTCAAACTCATCTAAACGTTTATGCAATTCTTCCGTTTTTGCTTTAACTTGATTATCAAGAGCAACATTTGAATCAACTAATTGTTTTGTCATATCACTAAACGTCCTTGCCAGTTCGCCAATTTCATCATCCAAGGCTTGTACGGAATCCTCAACCTTTGCCTCTAAATGGCCTTCCTTTATTTTGTTAGCCACCTCCGCCATGTGTTCAATGGGGATAGCAATACTGATGGCAACGATCAGAGCAATGATAAAAATAAAAAAGAAAAGGATGCAGGCAATGCCCCAAAATATTTTTACCATATCTGTAATTTGACCAAGAACTTCATTGCGATCATATTTAACGACCAGTCCCCAATCCGTCGGCTCGATATATCGCGTAGCAGCAATGACCTCTTTGCCTCGATAGTCAACGGCACGAACAAAAGACGCTTCATTCTTACGCAATGCCTGTATTATTGGGACAGTCTCTTGGAAGTGACTAATAATCTCTTTGGCTCCCGGATCATTTTCAAACCGCCGTGGCGCTATAAACTGAGCGTCGCCTTCTTTTGTCCTTTTCGCAAGAAGAATCTCGCCAGTTATGCCGCCCATACTTGTAAATGATGTTGTAACTTCTGAAATACTATTGGGCTTAGAAATGACAACCAAAACTCCCAATAATTCGTTATCAAGCATTAACGGGCCCGCCAATAATATTTTCTTTTGTTTAGACAGGTCTTGATCAACGGTAAAAAAATTATCTTTTACTCCCTGATCCGCAATAGCTTTTAAATCAAAATCTTTTGTCAAATCTCCTTTTGCCGAACAAATGAACTTCCCATGAGGCTCAAAAATAAGGACTTGTTCAAAATCAGGAATAGAGTCACGCGCGTCCGATAAAATTTTGGTCATTAATTCTTTATCGTCTAAAGTCTGACCACTAAGATATGATTTTAACGTGCGGCGCAACTGTGTCCGGCTGGTGATACCATTTAACCGCTCTATATTCTTTCCAATATTTTCTAAGATCCTGGCCTTTTCAATATCCGCGATGATCGCAGTGCGGTTGACAAAATTATTTAAAACGATATTTTCAGATTTTTTAATTAAAATATTGGCCAAAAAATAATAGGGGACGATAACTAGAGATAAAAAAATAATTAGAAAACGGAGACGAAACAG
>CAYGEE010000060.1:0-12559 GCA_964348765.1 uncultured Planctomycetales bacterium
CCCCTTACCCCTCCCACAAGGGGAGGGGAACCATAAAATTCTCTCGATCCGCTAAACATCTAAATTATTTATTACATTTAATTCGTGCCTGTCACGAATTATTTTGCTATAAAATCTCTTCTTTCGTAACTCTCAAGACTTCCTGCGGGGTTGTGATCCCTTGAAGAACTTTTTCCCAACCAGACTGCAATAAAGACCTCATCCCAAAACGAACAGCCTGTTCTTTAATTTGCATCGTGCCGGCTCTTTGCGCGACAAGACGGCGAAGCTCATCGTTAAAGACCAAAAATTCATAGATCGCTACCCGGCCGGTATAACCCGTAAAGTTACAAGATTTACAACCGCGAGCTTCAAAGATCAGCTGAGAAGGATTTACGGAGATCTGGCCTCCAAAATCATGAATGATCTTATCCGTAATTTTCTTCTCTTCCTTGCAGCGCGGACAAACAACCCGCAATAACCGCTGCGCGATCAGGGCTTCTAAAGTACTTGCAATTAAATAAGGTTCAACCCCCATATCAACTAAACGAGTCACTCCGCTTGCAGCATCATTGGTATGTAACGTGGATAAAATTAAATGCCCCGTTAAAGCGGATTGAATCGCAATATCCGCTGTTTCCACATCACGGACTTCTCCGACCATCATAATATCCGGATCATGACGGAGAATAGAGCGCAATCCATTGGCAAAGGTCAATCCGATCCGAGGATTCACTTGAATTTGCGTGATCCCTTTAAGTTGATATTCGATCGGATCCTCGATCGTGATGATCTTATTATCTTCTGTATTGATCTTAGTCAAACATCCATAAAGCGTTGTCGTCTTTCCGCTTCCCGTCGGCCCGGTGATAAAAACGATCCCATGCGGTTTCTCAATAAGGGCCTCTAAAGTATCTCGCTCAGTTTGATCAAGCCCAAGCTTTTCAAGATCAAGGATCTTGGTCGAATTTAAAACCCTTAAAACAACACTCTCTCCATACTGCGTTGGTAAGAATGAAACTCTGAAATCCAGATCAATGCCTTCAACCCTTACTTTAAACCGCCCATCTTGCGGCAAACGTTTTTCAGCAATATTTAAATTCGATAAGATCTTAATACGTGAATTTATAGAATCTTTAAAATGAACAATGTTCGTCGGAACTTTGGCATCATATAAAACGCCGTCAACGCGATAACGGATCTGAAGGCTTTCCTCAAATGGTTCAATATGAATATCCGTCGCACGGTCACGAAAAGCCTCTAAGAGAATTTGATTCAAGAACTTACTGATCGAAGCTTCGCTATCGGAATCAATTTCATCAATGTTCGCGATATCGCTTTTAGGAATATCGGAATTCACAGAATCCATCATCTGTTCGATCGTATCCGCGCCAACACCATAAAACTTACGGATCGTTTCAATGATATCTTTTTCACTAGCCAAGACCGGATTGATCCTGCAGTTAACAACAAGCCCCAGCTCATCGATCATATGAACATCCATGGGCTTAGTAGTTGCGATCGTCAGCACGCCATTTTTAAATTCTGACGGCATGATCTTGTAGTGAAGGGCAAATTTAGGAGGGATCTTTGCTATCACTTCTTTTGATATCTGTGAATCTTTAAAATTCACATAATCAACACCATATTGCCCCGCCAAGATCGGCAAAAAGACAGTTTCCTCATCGACGAAACCCAAACCCAGCAAAACAGCCCCCAACAATTCCCCGGACTCCTTCTGCTTCTCAAGGGCAATATTAAGCTGTTCTTCGGTGATTATTTTCTTTTCGATTAAAAGTTGACCTAACGGGAATTTTGATTTGACAGCCATAGATTAATGATAATTATAAACGATATAAATAATATTACTCTAATTAATTTTTAACATTCTATACCGTCATTGTCAATGAAACAGGCTATTATTAAAAAAAGAAAAAGGGCATGAAGAAAACTCCATGCCCTTTTTAGTGCCTTTATGAAAAATTACGAATGATCGACAGTGTTCATATAGCTAATAAGATCAACAACCTTATTCGAATAACCCCATTCGTTGTCGTACCAAGAAACAACCTTAACAAAGTTATCATTTAAAGCGATCCCAGCATCTGCATCAAAGATAGATGTTCTAGGGTCACCAATGAAATCGCTCGAAACAACAGCATCTTCTGTGTAGCCTAAAATACCTTTAAGTTCCCCTTCTGACGCCGCCTTCATAGCTTGCTTGATCTCATCCCATTTTGCTGGCTTAGCTAATCTTGCTGTCAAATCAACAACTGAAACATCAGCAACAGGAACTCGAAAAGCCATGCCGGTCAATTTCCCATTTAATTCCGGGATAACTTTTCCTACGGCCTTCGCCGCGCCGGTTGAAGAAGGGATAATATTCTGAGAAGCCCCTCGCCCGCCGCGCCAATCTTTCATTGATGGGCCATCCACAGTTTTTTGAGTCGCTGTCATCGCATGGCAAGTTGTCATCAACGCTTCCACGATCCCCCATTTTTCATGAAGGACTTTAGCAATAGGAGCTAAACAATTTGTCGTGCAAGATGCGTTTGAGACAACATCCATATCTTTTTTGTAATTCTTATGATTAACACCCATGACAAACATAGGAGCATCATTACTTGGCGCGGAGATGATAACTTTTTTGGCACCTGCTGTTAAATGTCCCTTGGCTTTTTCAATAACCGTAAAAAGCCCCGTTGATTCAACAATATATTCAGCGCCGACTTCATTCCATTTTAAGGTCGCAGGGTCTTTTTCAGAACTGACACGAATTTTATTGCCGTTAACGATCAGATCCTTACCTTCAACTTTAATATCACCCTTAAACGCTCCCTGTGTCGAATCATATTTGAGCATATAAGCCATATATTCCGCATCGATCAGATCATTGATCCCAACGATCTGGATGTTTTTATTGACAAGCGCGGCACGAAAAACCAATCGCCCAATGCGCCCAAAACCGTTAATGCCAACTTTGATCATATATGATCCTCCTTAAGAAAAACTTTGTATTGTTGAAATTGAAAAACAAGAGACATATAAAATATAACCCCCCTTTTAAAATGTCAAGGACATTTCTTTTTTCAATACGCTCTGAACAAAACTACTTTAAAAAATCCCCAACTTTGATCGCATGTCCACGCAAAAAGCTATGAATATCCATTGATTTTGAAGACTCTAAATTGACCTTCTTAATGATCAATATCCCGCGACCAGTCATAACCGACAGCCCTGTTTTATCGATAGAAACGATCTCACCAGGCTTAGCAGAAACTTTCCCCTCTTCCAAAAGATCTGATTCTAATATCTTTAATGCCTTTTCTTCAAACAAACAAAACGCAGCCGGCCGAGGCAACAATCCCCGCACAAGATCATGGATCTGTTTCGCGCTTTTCTTCCAATCGATCTGACATAGCTCTTTAGAGATCTTTGGAGCAGATGTCACCTGTCGTCCGTCCTGAGCAATAAGTGGAAAATCCTTCTTTTCTATTTGTTCTAAAGTTTTCATCAAGAGTTCCCCGCCGCTACTCATTAACCTCATCCGCAGATCGCCCGATGTCTGATCTTTTAAGATCGGAAGTTTTACCGAAGAGATCATCTCTCCCGCATCAAGCTGCGCGCTCATTTTAATGATCGTGATCCCAGTTTCTGTTTCACCGTTGATGACAGCCCAATTGATGGGTGCTGCTCCACGATATTTCGGTAAAAGTGAGGCATGAACATTGACCGAAAAGATCGCCGGAACATCCAAGATCTCCTGCGGCAAGATCTTGCCATAAGCAATAACAACAAAGAGATCCGCATGATACGATCTTAATTGATCCGCAAAGTAAGGATCCTTGATCTTCTCAGGCTGCAGTAACGGTATGTTATGTTGCAGTGCGAATTCTTTGATCAGTGTGGGCTTAAGCTGCAAATGCCGATCACGCTCTTTATCTTCCTTTGTCACACAGCAAAGGATTTCATGCCGTGAGCTTTTGATCTTCTCAAGATGATATAACGCGAAATCGTCACTGCCGAAGAAGATTATTTTCATATGTTCTAAAATATAAAATAGATTTAAAATGGTGTTCAGTGATCAGTGGTCCATGCAAGAATTAAATATTAGTGGTCAGCTTATTTTCTGAACACTGAACGCTGATCACTGACCACTGCATCAAGGATCCACGTCGATCGTCACAATATTCCCCGACTTCCGCCGAATCGCCTTTAATGACTTCTTCACAAAGGCGACACCCTTGATCACATCTTTTACCTTTAAAACAATATTATAGCGATATTTTCCGCGCAATTTAAAAATAATATCATTGTGCAGGTCCATGATCTCCATGCTTTGAGGTTTTTTATCCCTTAGCAATTGATAGATCTCCCCACTCTGCTCGAATGCTTTTTGTTCATTCTCACCGCGAACAGTGACCGCGATCAAATGCTCATACGGCGGCAAACCGATCTGACGGCGGGCTTTCAATTCTTCCTTATAAAAAACTTCCGGATCATCTTTCTGTATCGCCTTAATACAATAATTATCCGGCGATTGAGTTTGAATATAGAATTTCTCAGATGCCATTGTCCTTAACTGGGCGAGTAAAGACCAAAGCCGGCTGCCGCTTCGATAGTCGCTGATATTTAGTTGCGCGTCAAAATTAAGGACCGCGACCGTATCAAATTTCTTTTCAGAAACAAATTTCAAAATAGCTTGCGTTGCGATCACAATATCAGATCGAAGATCTAATTCTTCAGTATCTTTATCAAAATGAGAGATCTTAGCCTGCGGATAGAACCGCGCCATATTACTTTCGAGCTTCTCGATCCCGCTGCCCGTCGAGCTCAAATAAGAAGTCTTACACTGCGGACAAAACTTTGGGAGTTCTTTTTTTTCATTGCAATGATGACAGATCAATGTTTTCTTTGAATAAAGATACGTCATCGGAAGGCTGCAGCGTTCACATTTTATGACAAACCCGCAATCTTGACAGCGGGTCATAGATGAAAAACCTCTCTTATTTAGAAATAACAAAAATTTTTTCTTCTTTTCAAGCCCTTGCTGAAGTTCTGCCTGAAGAGGAAAAGAGATCAGCCCTGTTTTCGCGGGATTATAATTTGTCATATCAACGATCTTTAATTGTGCTTGCTTGTCGAGTCCCGTTTTAACGATCTGCCACTCTTCTTTTTGCGCCAACGCATACACCTCCGCCGATGGAGCGCTGCTAGTAAAAACAAGCTGACACTTTTCAATTCCTGCGCGCCACAACGCAACTTCCCGCGCATGATAATGCGGCATCTGTTCTTGTTTATAAGCTTCGTGCGATTCTCCGTCAACAATGATCAATCCTAAATTACAAACGGGAATAAAAATAGCCGATCGTGTTCCTAAAATGATCTGGGCAGGCTTCGATCTTGCAGCTATCCACCGGTCCAATTCCTCCTGCGGCTTTAGATCGTGATCAAAAACAATACACGCCGATGAGAAATGAATATTAAGTTTTTTTGCAATTTGGATCAACCGTGATATTTCCGGCACTAAAACAATAACGCTTCTCTGATCATCCAACGACAGTTTTATCTTTAAAAAAAGATCTTCCCAGCAAAGATCTGATGATCGATCATAAACTAAAGTCTTTTTTTCTTCCTGAGGGTTTTCATTTAATACGGACGGAAAAATACGATCGATCGCTTTCCCTTTTCGTAGAACTTGCGGAAGCGCAGCTTCAACAGCCTCACCGAATGAACACCCATAATATTCACTTAATTTCTTCGCAAGAGCAAGCATGTTCGCATCCAAACATGGCGATCGATCACAGGTCTCAAGGATAGGATTCAAAGTCTTAAACAAGCTCTTATTAACAAAACCAACCACAAAACCGATACGTTTCTGCCGATTAAAAGAAACCCGCACACGCATACCAACCCTAAGCTCGTCCCGGAAATTCTCAGGAACAAAATAATCAAAAGGGCCTTCCACCGGAAGGCCGACGACAACCTGGGCGATAGTATCGGTATTTTGATTCACAAAAAATTATTGTATGAGGTTAATAATATCTCTGCCTGCGAAAGGACGAGCAAGTGTTTGTGTGTTTTTAAGCGCTGTAAGAAATTGATCTTTCGATGTTTTAAATTCATTGATCTTTTGAACGATCTCCTTGATGGAACAATTGCTCAAGCCGATCCCATGGATCTTTAAAACCTTAATATTATTCTCTTCTTGTCCGGGGATCGCGTTAAAAAAGATCATCGGCAACTGACTCACCAAAGCCTCAGCGATCGAAAGCCCGCCGGGTTTCGTAACCATCACATTAGAAATAGCCATTAATTCATGCATATTGTTAACCAAACCAAGAACTTTCGTCAACGGCAGACGTTTCTTACTTAAACGTTCGTATAATCCTTTGTTATGTCCGCAAACAACGATCGTCTGAATATCTTTTAAAGCTTCAATGATCTCTTCGATCGGTCCGATCCCAAAAGATCCCGTCGCGATCAAGACCGTAAAATCATTTTGTGTTAATCCCAACTTACTCTTTAGGCCGGAAATATCATGCGGCTCAGAGAACTTATCATTCGTAGGAATACCGGTTGAGAATATTTTCGAGTCCTCAACCCCGAGTTGTTTTACTTTATCCTTTGTCCAATCACAAGCAACGGCATACTTATCAACATTTTTCGCAAGCCAGATCTTGTGAACATCAAAATCTGTAACCACACAAATAAGTTTTGAACGGATCAGGCCTTGTTCTTTTAAAGCAGAGACAACTTCAACAGACATAAAATGCGTTGAAATAATACAATCAAATTTTTCATCCCGCAAATACCACTGCAAACCTTTTGTATTGATCCCATTGTAGATCCGGCGAGCTTTTCTGATAAACTTTTGAAGAGAATTCCGATCAAGCGTATTAAAAACAAACTTCCATATAAAAGGGACTTTCGTGATCATGAAGGAATATGTCCCTTGATACATTTTCTTGAATAACGGCGGGGTATAATCGAGCGCATCGGCGAGGAAAACCTGATGCTGGCCGGTTTTCTGAAGACCTTGATAAATAGCCTCCGCGGCCTTCTGATGTCCGGCCCCGGCACTGGCGTGGATCACTAGAATTTTCACGAGAAGACCCTCCGGACAATAATATTACAGTTTATTTTTTTTAAGACGTGCGTGATGATCCGTAATGATCGCAACAGCTTCTTGAAGATTTTTAGTGATGTGATCGGGCTGAACTTTCCAGCCTCGAACATTCCGTCTTGTTTCATGCCCCGAAAGAACAAAGATCGTTTTACATCCGGCGTTATGGCCCGTCAAAATATCTGATTCAGTATCACCAACGAAATAAGCATGTTGCGCACTGCGTAACGATGTCTTAAGAATTTCCATCGCCTTCTCAATAGAGCCAATCTCAGGCTTTCGACAATTGCAGCCCATACTCGAAGGATGAACGCAATAAAAAACTTTTTTGATCCGCCCGCCGCAAGATCTGATCCCAGCCAACATTTTCCTAGTAATAAGATCTAACTTTTTTTGGCTATAGATCTTTTTGCCCACACCCGCCTGATTAGAAACAACAAAGATATAATAATCTTGATCAGTTAATATTTTAATCGCATCCAGCGACCCAGGAATAAAATGAAAATCCTTTACCTTTGTAACATAATTGCCGGTCCCGGGGAATTGATTGATCACACCATCGCGGTCTAAAAAAACGATCTTCACTTGCCTGCCCTCGCTCTTTTCATCTCCCAATATTTCGCATAACTCATGATCTGATACAAGGAGGCAAAAAACGCTATCATAAACCCAATAAATCCATCCTTATAACCTTTTTTGCCGATAAATGACCGTGGGAAACGATCGACCGTCCGCCAAATAGCCTTCCCCAACGACATATGCCGATTTGTTTCGATCCATTTTTTTGCTTCAAGCGTTGTCTGACGATTTAAACTTCCCAAAAAATGCTCAAAATCCGGATACCCTTTGTGCACAATGTCTTTCGTCAAATGCCCGGTCTCTCCAGTCAAGAAAACCCGGGGATGAACACCAACCTCTTCATACTTAAAACGGCTTTTCATGAACATTCGCAATTTCCCCGCCGGATACCATCCCGAATAACGAACTTGATAATCACCAATAAAATTTCTCAACGGAATAGAATACGCGTGAAAATTCGGATCCTTGATCGCTTCCGTGATCTCTTTTTTCAATTCCTCAGAAACATATTCATCCGCATCAAGACTTAAAACCCATTCATTCTTTGCCTGCGCATAAGCCCAATTGCGATGCGTTCCTTCATTGTCCATTCTTCGATGAAAAATTCGATCCGTATATTTCTTTGCAAGTTCAACAGTCTTGTCCCGACTCTCATCATCGACAACAATGATCTCATCTGCCCAGTTATAAACACTTCCTAAGCACATATCGACATTAACTTCTTCATTTTTTGTGATTACAACTACTGATAACGGGATCTTAGCCATAGCGTTTACAATAAATCCTTTAAAGTACTACAGACATATCCGATCTGATCTTTATTCATATGTGGATACATGGGTAATGATAAGATTTCATCTGCGATCCGCTCGGAAAGAGGCAGATCACCTTTTTTATATTTTAATTCCTTGTAAGCTTCCTGCAAATGGATCGGGATCGGATAATGGATCAAAACCCCAATAGAGTTCTTCTGCATTGCTTCACAAATGTTATCACGATTCTTAACTCGAATAGCATAGGTTTGAAAAACATGCGTCCGATTATCCAAGATCTTAGGAACGATTACCCCTTTAACATTTTTTAATAATTCACCATAATATTGAGCATTATCATTTCGCATTTCATTCCACTCATCTAAGTATTTCAACTTAGCCGAGAGAACAACTGCCTGAAGCGTATCAAGACGGGAATTATATCCTTTGATCTTATGTTCATAACGCCCAACGCGTCCATAATCTCTAAGCATCTTAGCTTTTTCAAAAGTTTTCTCATTGCTTGTGACGATCATTCCACCGTCTCCGAAAGCGCCCAAACCTTTTGTCGGATAAAAGCTGAAACATGACACATCCCCCAGAGATCCGACTCTCTTGCCTTTATAGACCGCGCCGTGAGATTGTGCGGCATCTTCAACGACAAAGAGGTCATTTTCTTTAGCGATCTTATTGATCTCATCCATTTCTGCCGGCTGGCCGTAAAGATGCACGACAATAACCGCTTTGGTCCTCTTTGTAATTGCTTTCTTTAATTTTTTAGGATCCAAATTATATGTATTCTCCTCAATATCCACAAAAACCGGCTTCGCCCCCGCGTAAGAGATACACAGCGCTGTAGCAATAAAAGTATACGACGGCAAGATCACTTCATCGCCTTCTCCGATCCCCAGTGCCGCCAAAGCCAAATACAGAGCATCCGTCCCGGAATTCACCCCGATCGCATATTTCGCGCCGCAATATTGTGCAAATTCATCCTCAAAAACCTTTTCTTCTTCCCCGAGGATAAAATTCCCCTTTTCAATAACTTTCTTGAACCCCAGATCGATCTGATCTTTGATCTTTAAATTTTGTTCCTTAAAATCAACAAACGATACTTTCATAATAACCCTTCTAATTTAGGTAAAATATCCTCTACCTCTATATTTTTCATACAGCTGATATGTTCACAATTTGTCATTTTGAATTTTCGATAACACGGACGGCACAGAACATCACTTTTAACGACCCGATGCTGATCTTCCGATCCATACGGCCCGTAAACATTTTCATCGACCGGCCCGAAAAGTGATAATGTTCTTGTCCCAGCGGCAACAGCTAAATGCAGAGGCCCGCCATCATTAACAACAACACATTGACATCTTTTTAAAAGAGCGATAAATTGAGTCAGCGTCGTTTTTCCGCAGGCCTTAATGATCTTGCCCCGCTTAACTCCTTTTAAAATGCTATCACAAATTGATTCCTCAAATTTGTCCCCCATTAGTATAATGGGCTGGTCGGACTTTTCAATAATTTTATCGACTAATTTCACAAATTTTTCGGGGTCCCACCGCCGAAAACGAGCCTCTTTACCCCAGCTTGCGCCTCCCCCTGGGATCACTCCAACGATTCTTTGCTCCGAACTTATGCCATTCTGCTTTAAGAACTGATCAACCCAAAAATGATCTTCTTCCGGAACAAAGACTTCAAGTCCTGCTGGAAGAACTTTAATTCCCAGCTCAGTTAAAAGATCCAAATAATAATCCGCAACATGTTTGTCCTCAAAACCAGTAAAAGGGACTTTATAAGTTAAGAACGGACTGCGATTTTTATAATTAAATCCTATCCGATGCTTGATCCCGATCCACCACATCAAGAAATTCGCCGAACTGTTCAAAGAAAAATCAAAAACAACATCAAAATCCTCTTTTTTAACTTCATTTAAGAATTTGCCAACTTCCAAAATAAAGCCCAACTTCGACTTTTTATAAACAGCAAGAAAATCATCTCTCTCGTAAACAAAAACCTTATCGATCTTCTTATTATCCTTTAAAATAGGTGCCGAACGGATATTGGCGATATAACCAATGAAACTATTAGGAAAATGCGCGCGCAGATTGCTCACAAAAGGAGTTGAGAAAAGAACATCACCGATCCCGAAAGTATTAATGATCAAAATCTTTTTCGGGTTTAATTCTTTCAAATTCATGGGATTCAATAAATTCTTTTTTTATTTTTTTTAAGATATTCAACGACGTTCCGGATCTCTTGCGAATGATCTTTGTGACAAACAAGTAACGCATCCTTCGTATCAACAATAACCAAATCCTTAAGTCCCACGGCGGCAATAAAACGCTCGTGCCCAAAGATCAGCGTATTGGAAGAATCCCAAGTAAAAACATCACCTTTTAAAATATTCTTTTCTTTATCTTTTTTTAGAACATCCTTCAACGAAACCCAACTGCCAATATCATTCCAGCCGATCTTACCGGCGGGAATCGCGACAACATTGCGTGCTTTCTGCAGGATCCCATGATCAATAGATATCCCAGAGAGTTTTCTCCAATCCAAGGCAAAAGATCTTGATGAAGATCCTTTCATGAAAACCCGCATAACATCCGGTAAATATTCCCGAAAATTCTCCAAAATAACAGACGCTTTGAAAAAGAACATCCCGCTATTCCAGAAATAATTCCCGCTTTTTAAAAAATGTTGAGCATCTTTTAAAGGCGGCTTTTCAACAAAACGTTCAACAGCATAAAAAACGATCTTTCCTAAGACTTTTTTCTTCCCTTGCATGTATCCGAAACCTATCTCCGGACGAGTAGGTTCAATGCCTAAAGTCACTAAGAAATCTTTTTGTGCTAAATAAAAGGACTGCTCCAAGATCTTCAAGAACGACAATGGATCCTCAATATAATGATCCGATGGTAAAACGGCGATCAGTGCGTCTGGATCCACAGCATGGATCTTTGACGCCGCCCAACCGATAGCGGGAGCTGTGTTCTTGCCGGCAGGTTCTAAAAGGATATTTTCTTTTAAGATCCCAAATCCTTTAAGTTGTCGGGAAACTTCAGATCGATAATCCTTATTCGTAACGATCAGAATATTCTTAGATGGGATTTTCGAAGTGATCCTTTGAACAGTATCTTGAAGAAATGTCCGTTTTCCCAGGATATTTAAAAATTGCTTAGGCTTTTTCTGACGGCTTAAAGGCCAAAAACGAGTGCCGGAACCTCCCGCCAAAATAACGGCATAATAATTATTCTTTAATGACATAAAATACCTTTAGAAGTCTTCAGTCGTCAGACATCAGTCTGCAGTCATCAGAAAACTGGCGACTCAGAATTAGAATCTCTTCGCTATCCCAACAACGCCCGTAAGGATATGGCCCTCATCAACGATCGGACTATCCGTGATCTGACTTGCGAGATAATCAGCCGTAAATTGTCCGACAAAAATAAGATCTTTAGAGATCCCCAAGAAAAACCCTAACTGCACATATGGGTCAAAAGCATCCGCGCCATCATAAGATGGACGAGAAGATGTTATTTCACCCGCGCGAACACCATAATAATATTTCACCAGATCCTGGCTTTCCCACTTCACACCCACGGATGACTGAATTTGATAAATATCTCCTTTACAAACTTTTGTCAAACCTAAAACAGCTTCATGACCTTGATATTCATTAAGTAGATCCGTCACAAGCGTTAAAGACAGATCCAGATCTTTAACTTGCGGGATCTTCCATGTTAACTTCCCTCCGCCATCGATCGAAAAGTTGCGATCTTCCATGCCCGCCAAGAAAGATGAATCTCCAGAATCATATCCCATCAAATGCGGCTTTACTAGAACATCCGCTCTAAAATTATCATTTTCATAAGCGATCCAACCCGCCTCTGTCCCTTTAATAAAAAAATTCTTATTTTTCCAAGAAATGATCGGAACAGGCCAAACTTTCATATCATGATCTTTGTACGGACTTGAAGAAATAAGAACTCCCGCGCCAAGAATATTCGTCTCATCTGTTGTTTCTGAGAAACTTTTCGAAACAAATCCCCCAAAAACAATAACCAAAGATAATAAAAATACTCTCAACTTTGCCATAGGATCTCCTTTTATT
>CAYGEE010000061.1:0-12253 GCA_964348765.1 uncultured Planctomycetales bacterium
ACAAGGAGAAAGAATGAAAAATCCAATGAATGGTATAAAAAGAAGGATCATATTATTGGCAATTATGGCAGTATCTTTGATCAGTTCGGCTGCTTTTGCCAAAGATCAATTAGCAATTGAAGTAAAGATGGGGATGAGAAAGCTCTGGGAAGAACATATTACTTATACTCGCAATTATATTATAAGTGCTGTGGCTAATCTTCCCGACGCTGATGTCGTCGCTAAGCGCCTACTTAGGAATCAAGATGATATTGGCGATGCGATAAAGCCTTATTATGGCGAAGATGCTGGAAATAAGCTCACTACTCTTTTGCGTGATCATATTATGATTGCTACAGAAGTTGTTACAGCAGCTAAGGGGGGCGATAAAAATCAACTCTCAGCCGCTCAGGATAAGTGGTCTGCCAATGGCAGGGAAATCGCAGCTTTCTTAAGCGGGGCAAACCCTAATTGGCCCCAAAAAGACCTGGAGGAGATGTTGCAGAAACATTTGGACTTAACAACTGGAGAGGTTGTTGGTAGATTAACGAAGAATTGGGCGGATGATATAAAATCGTATGATGAAGGTCACGCCCATATGTTGATGTTCGCTGACATGCTCACAGACGGGATTGCCAAGCAGTTCCCTGATAAGTTTTAGAGGTTAGAGAGGTATTATGTTGAAATATGGAAAGAAATCTCAGAGCATGGTTGAAAGCGTTATGCATCGTTTTAAAAAGGGAACATTAGAAAATAGCAGCGGGCACAAAGTCACCGATCGTAAACAAGCTGTTGCTATTGGCCTTTCTGAGGCAAGAGAAAAAGGCTATAAAGTTCCGCGTCCGAAGCATCGTTAATGGATTCCAAGTCATGCGGCAGGATACATCAACCGCCCAAAGTGACATCTTGGTTTTTATACCAGTTTAAGGCTTGAAAAAAGTGATCTGGCTGAAAATTCGGCCAATAATCATCAAGCACATAAAAATCAGCGTAGATCGACTGCACCGGTAAAAACCCGCTCAATCGCCGCCGTCCTCCCCAGCGGATAATTAAATCAATTCTAGAAACCTCGGCTGATTTTATTTGATCCATAATATTTTTTTGAGTGCCATTGGCCATCTTCATTGAATTTAAGTCCCATTCCCAGCCATAATTGACTAAAAAATTTACTTTTATTCCGCCCTCTCCAAACGTTTTTCGCGTTGTAAAAGGGATCAATTTTTTTGGGAATGAGGGTGAATTGCTTTCGATATTATATTAAAATGGAACAGATAATAGATTAAAAGAAAATTTGCAGCTGAAGGAATCAAAATATCATTGTTTGAAAGAGTTCTTGTTATACCTCGGTACAATTGCTTCTCTGCCCATCCCTCCCTAAAATAAAAATATTCGATTAGTGCCTTCTCAAAGAAGAAATTAAGGGTATACAAAAAATTCCAACATAGATCGCCATTACTAAGAAGAGGCAATTAAATAGAGGAATAAATAAAAGACACGGCTCTAAAAATTACGAGAGGTATTTTTCTCTTGGTGTCGATTATGCATCTTTTGAGAATCATTATGAAGTTTGAAGTAATGACAGTAGGTTTTATTGTGCTTTTTTGGTTTAGTCTTTTGGGCTTAATTCTTGGGTTATTACTATTAATATGAATGTTTAAATCTTTTAAATCCCTAAATTAAAGGAGTAGAAAATGTCAAAACACCACCATCAAAGCAAAGCAGAACAAATCGATAACAAAACAAACGATGCGGTAACATTTCATCGTGAGAGCGTATCGAAATATGTAAGTAAGCCAGCTAAGCCGAAAGGAATCCCAGCAAAAGCGGCCGTTGTCGATGATAATTTGGTTCAGCTTCAGGCTTATCAAATTTATAAAAAAAAAGGCGGCACTGATTTAGAAAACTGGTTGGAAGCAGAGGAAGTTTTAAATAATACCGATCAGGCTGTTTCTAGACTTATCAACGAAGGAGATCCAAATACACAGAAAATAAAATAGGGTTATGAAAGAGGCAAAATATGAACAAAGATAATTCTATCGTAGCAATCTATTAGGCACACACAGCTGCCGAAACAGCGATCAAGGAACTTCAAAAGTCTAAACTTGATATGCAGAAACTTTCGATCGTGGGAAAAGACTCTCACACAGATGAGCATGTGGTTGGTTATTACAATACCGGCGAACGGATGCAAGCATGGGGTAAAACAGGTGCTTTTTGGGGCGGGTTGTGGGGATTTATGTTTGGTTCAGCGTTTTTTTTATTCCAGGCTTTGGGCCGCTTATAGTGGCAGGACCCTTGGTTAGTTGGATCGTGGGAAATGAAAAACTCATACACGGCGTTAATGGTTAATATTTTAACTTTTATATATATTCTTTACACCAGTCTAAATTGTGTCATCGCCCGGTGTAAGCGTTTACGTGTTTTATTTATATCGTTATTATCTAATTGCTAATCTCATTAGTAAGGGTTGTTATGATTAAGTAGGGTCTAGTGTCGTTGAGCCAACCTAATTATTGAAAAAACATAGCTTTAGAGGATTAGGGAATGTCTTTTCCTTTAAAATAATGATTGACATATCAAACATTGATATGTTAAACTTTCAGCATGATGAATAAAGATAACAATTTAAAGAATTTTTATTTAGACGCAGTTAAGGGCAGGCCCAGCGCGGAGGTCTTTAACGGGATGCTTTGTGTCTATTCGCTTCTTTACAGAAAGATGGAAGAATATTTCAAAGATTATGAATTGACCCCTGTGAAATTTAATACATTGTTATTGCTGAAGCATTTGGGAGGTAATGAGGGTTTGAGTCAAAATGAGCTTTGCCATCATTTGATCGTGAGTCCTTCCAATATTACCCGATTGATCGATCGGCTGATTGCGGATGGTTATGTGGAGAGGAATTCATCACAGGAAGATAGAAGGGTTAAATTGATCAAGGTAACGGCCAATGGATCCGCTATTTTAGAGAAACTTTTTCATGGTTATGGGGAAATGATCCAGCAGTCGGTGTATGTTCTGGAACGAAGTGAAGTTGAGCAATTATCAATGTTGTTATTAAAATGGTTTTCAAAATTAGATGATTCGGGGAAAAAGGAGATGAGCAATGGATAATGAGAAAATTAGGATTATTTTAAAGATCTTATTTGGTTCGATGGCTGTCTTTATGATGTATTTGGTCATTGTAACTTCAATGAAAAGCAACATGTTCCAGCTTCCGGCTGCCGTTGTCAATGAGCCGTGGTTTCAGACAACTTTAGTAGATTTTTATTTTCTTGTGACGATCCTTTCGGTTTGGGTTATTTATAAAGAGAAAACTGTTCTTGCTCGAATTCTTTGGATTGTCGCATTTATTTGTCTGGGCAGCATAGGGGCTTGTTTGTATGTCTTTATACAATTCATGAGACTTAAAAATGGTGAAGGATTGGAACAGGTTTTGTTGCGAGAGGACCGGTCATGACGTCGACTATTATTCAAATGCTTTTAATGGGAGCTTTAAGCGTTGGCAGCCTATTCTTTGTTATGTGGGTTATTCACTTATTCTTAAAGAATGCGGCGGTTGTGGACGTGGGTTGGGACCTTGGTATGTCATCGCCTGTATCCCGACCTTTATTGAAACGAAAGCCTATAACGCGATTGAAGAATATCAGCTTAAACCGGATGGGACGATCAATACGATCTTTACATTTCACAGCGGCGGATTTGATGGGCCTCTTAAAAAATATAATCCTCGTGGATTTATCGTTGACAAAGTTAACAATTCAACTTGGGGAATGCAATTTATCTGGCCGTTTAAAGCGGAATTTTTGATAACGTATTTAACGCCGGACTACAGCCAGACCGTGATCGGACGTAATAAGCGTGATTATGTATGGATCCAGGCACGCACGCCAGAGATCCCAGAGGAAGATTATCAGCGTTTACTCAGCATTCTCAAAGAACAAGGATATGACATTACCAAAATTCGTAAGGTGCCTCAGCGCTGGAAGGTTAAGGAATAAAAAAGTATGTTTGGGACACTTACATTAACTTTAGTTAATTCGGTTATGGCATGTGACTTGTAAAATGCACAAAACTTAAGAAATTCAAAAGATTTTACTGCAAATCTTATCTTAAAGATTAAGTCACAACAGTTTGTACCCAATCAACCAACCTGATTACACGGGCAGGATTAGTTAGGGAGTTTTTAGGATGATGGCTTATAGAAATTTAGCAGAGAGAGTTTTGACCGAAATAGAATCACGTATTTCTGGTTTATCGGAAGATGAAGCTAATAACAGATTACAGCGTTATGGGCTTAATCAGCTTTTAGGTAAGAAGAAAGTTACAGCATTCGCTATTTTCTTTCGCCAGTTCTTAAATCCTCTTGTTTATCTTTTGGTTGCAGCGGCGAGCATCAAAGCTATTGTTAAAGGCCCTTTAGATGCTTTGACGATTGTTGTGGTGCTGCTTTTTATGGCGATAGTTGGTTTTATACAGGAATTTCGTGCCGGTAAAGCCATGGATGCATTGCTGCAATTATCTGCGCCGAAAGCTAAAGTAAAAAGAAATGGCAAGGTTATCGTTATTCCGGCAAAGAATGTCGTTCCAGGGGATATTATGATTCTAGACGCTGGAGATAAGATTTCTGCCGATGGAAGATTAATTGAAGTCTCAAGCCTTAAAGTTAATGAGTCGTCTTTGACGGGGGAATCTTTGCCGGTTGAAAAGAATATTGATTTAATCGAGAAAGAATGTTCGTTGGGTGAAAGAAAGAACATGATTTTCACGGGGACATCGGTTGTCTCAGGACGCGGCCAGGCTGTGGTAACGGACACCGGAATGCAAGCGGAGATTGGAAAAATCGCAGCGGCAGTACAAAGCATCAAAGAAGGAAGAACAGCTCTACAAGAAAGTATCGACCATTTAGGCAAATCATTGATTTGGATCGTTCTGGGTTTTTGTGGTCTTTTAATTTGTCTTGGCCTTTTTAAAGAGATGACGATGGTTGATGTTTTTATGCTGGCAGTTGCCGCTGCTGTTGCGGCTGTACCCGAGGGTCTTCCCGCTGTCGTGACAGTCGCGTTAGCAACCGGAATGCAAAGAATGGCGCGGCATAATGCAATAATTCGTAATCTTATGGCAGTTGAAACGCTTGGTTCAACAACGGTGATTTGTTCTGACAAAACCGGAACGCTTACTCTAAATCAAATGACGGTTAAAGAAATCGCGGTTAGTGGAAAGATCATTAATGTCAGTGGCGAAGGGTATGATCCGCAGGGAGAGTTTTTCCTGAATAATCTTCCAGTTGTTAAGGATAAAACTCCGGAACTAGAATTGTGTTTGCGGATTGGTCTTTTATGTAATGATTCTGTTCTATCCAAAAAAGGGAACGCGTTTGAAATTATTGGTGATCCCACCGAAGGGGCTTTAGTCGTGGCTGCTGCAAAAGCGGGTTTAATGAAAGAAAAGGAAGAAAATCATAATAGAAGATTAAATGAAATCCCTTTTCAAAGTGAAAATCAGTATATGGCAACACTGCATGCCGCTAACGATTCAAAAAAGATTTATGTTAAAGGATCTTTAGAAAGACTTTTGCTAAAATCAAAATATTATTTGAACGAAGGGCGCCGGGAAGAGCTGGATGACACAAGCCGTATCAAGCTGCAAAAACAGGCTGAGTTTATGGCGAATAAAGCCATGCGCGTGATTGCCTTGGCGTATGCAGAATACCCGTTAAGTGAAACAAAATTGACTGAAGAGCATATCAATGGACAATTAGTCATGGTGGGTTTGTGCGGATTGATCGATCCTCCACGTGAGGAAGCAAAAAAGGCTATAGCCGCTTGCTATCGAGGGGGGATAAAAGTTGTTATGGCCACAGGAGATAATTTAGTTACTGGGCGTGCTGTTGCTTCCTGGCTTGGAATTAAGGGAGATTTAAGCCTGACGGGAAATCAACTAGAGGATATGAAAGATCAGGAACTTGAGAATGAAATTGAAAATGTTTCGGTGTTTGCCCGTATTGAACCGCTGCATAAGTTAAGAATCATTCAGGCATTCAAGAAAAGAGGGCATATTGTGGCCATGACCGGAGATGGGGTTAATGACGCGCCTGCCTTGGAAGCGGCGGATATTGGGGTGGCGATGGGGATTACGGGAACAGATGTGGCCAAAGAATCTGCTGATATGATTTTAGCTGATGATAATTTTGCGTCGATTGTAACGGCGGTTGAAGAAGGCCGGGCTATTTTTAACCGGTTGCGCAATGTTGTTTTTTTTCTCATGGTTACTTGTTTTGGAGAATTATTAGTGTTGATGTTAGCCATTATTTTTACAGGTCAAGCTCCGTTGATTCCGTTACAAATATTATGGATCAATCTTGTTGCAGGCGGGCTCTTGGCCATTCCGCTTGGATCAGAGCCTCGTTCGGGAGATGAATTATCAAGTCCTCCTCGTCATCCCAAAGTTGGACTTATTTTTCCAGGCATGATCATGCGCATAGCTCTTTTAGCCAGTATGTTGGGGTTGGGCGCGTTCTTGGTTTTTACATGGGCATTGCGTCACTACGAGATCCATGAAGCGCGCACGATGACTTTCTGCACGATTGTGCTCTTTGAATGGTTGTTAGCTCTTAATGCCCGGTCTGATGAACATACAATCTTTAAATTAGGGTTCTTTAAAAATTCTTGGTTATTGGGAATGATCCTGATCGGAATTTTGCTGCAATTATTTGTAGTCTATACACCGTATCTGCATCATTTTTTTGATACGGTTGCTTTAGGCTGGTTTGAGTGGGGGATCATCTTTTTACCGGGGCTTGCTATTTTCATTTTCGAAACAGCTCGTAAATCGATGGCCTCAAAATTATTTTCCGTCGGTAAATGGGTTCCATTAGAAAGAATTAGATAATAATTTCGTGTGGAAAATAAAAAAAAGAGTTAAATCATGAAATTAGAAGACGATCGATCAGTACAATGGATGCAGAAGATCATTCATCTCTCCGTCAGAATGCTCGCCATCCTTATGACCTTTGTTATTTTATGGGGCGTGGGAGATGTGGCGTGGAATCTTTATCAAAAATTAATAAATCCACCAATTTTCTTATTAGAAGTTAGTGAAATCTTAGCTATTTTTGGAGCCTTCATGGCTGTTTTAATCGCTATAGAAATTTTTATTAATATTACAATTTACCTTAAAGATGATGTGATTCATGTCAAGATCGTTATGGCGACAGCATTAATGGCGATTGCTCGGAAGGTTATCATTCTTGATTTTGAAAAGACCCAACCGGAATATATTTATGCAACCGCAGCGGTAGTTTTTGCCTTGAGTTTCGGATATTGGGTTATTCATCAGCTCGAAAAGAAAATTACGTAAGGAATGAAATACTCAGTCATTATTCCTGTTCTTAATGCCGACAAATTCATTGATGACTGTATTAATACCTTGCGTTTATTTAATCCTGATTGCGAGATTATTGTTTCTGATGGAGGCAGCACAGACCAGACTCTCAAGTTATTAGAAGGGAAAGATGTGATCGTTGTTTCCTCCCCCAAGGGGCGTGGTATTCAGCTTAATGAAGGAGCCAAGAGGGCAAAAGGTGAAATATTGTTCTTTGTGCACGCGGATACTTTAATCACAAATGAATTCTTCCCGATTGTTGAAAAGTATTTTCAAGACGAGCGAAGAAAATTAGCGAAGTGTTCTTTAATGTTTAATCAACAGAATTGGCTTTTGAGATGTTACGCGTATTTAGCAAGGATTGATTCTCTATGGACAAGTTTTGGCGATCAGGGAATTGTGGTCAGAAAGAAATTTTTTGAAGAGCTAGGAGGCTTTCCGGACTGGCCTTTATTGGAAGATGTTGCCTTCTTTCAAAAGGCACGAAAATTGACGAAAATTTATACTCTGTCGGCTCAAGTTATAACTTCAGCTGAGCGGTTTGTCAGAAACGGGATCATTCGCCAACAATTATTTAACGCTAAGATCATTCTAAAATATTTGTGTGGAGTTTCGCCTGATCGTTTAGCGGTTGAGTATGAAAATTACAGGAGAAGGAAATGATGAAGAATTCAAAAGCTTTTATTGTGTTTTTTTTAGCGCTCACCTTTACTGCGGGTCCTTTTACAATCGCCAACGCTCAAGAACAGCACCAACTGTTATCGAATGTTCTTGGTGATCATGTGCAGGATGGATTGGTTGATTACAGGAATTTATGTAAAGATAACCGACTTGAAGAATATTGGGAACAATTATCTGAAACTGACGTTGGATCATTGTCTAAAGAAGACAGCATGGCTTATTGGATCAACGCTTATAATGCGTTCACGCTGCAATTGATCTGTAGAAATTATCCGCTTAAAAGCATCGGTGAATTGCATAGTGGGGGCCTTATTCTTGCCAGTGTCACAGGTAAAACGGCATGGGATAAACCATTTATTACGATCAAGGGTAAGACTTATACCTTGGGTCACATCGAACACAAAATATTGCGACCTCAATATAAAGACCCCAGGATCCATTTTGCGATCGTCTGTGCCGCCCGCAGTTGTCCTCCGTTACGTTCCGAGGCCTATGAAGGGTTTAAATTAGAAGATCAGCTTAATGATCAGGGAAAAGTATTTATAGTTACAAGAGATGATCTTAATGCGTTTGATTTAGAGAAGAAAACCGCTCATTTGTCGCCGATTTTCAGCTGGTTTCTTAAAGATTTTGGAAGAAATTCAAGAGAATTGCTTAAATATCTAGCCGCTTATTTACCCGAGGGTCTTTCCAGCGATATCCAAACCAATGTTTCTTCTTGGAAAATAAAATATAATAAATATGACTGGGGTCTCAATGAGCAGTAGATCGGTGGATATTTTCAAGAGTTATAAGATGGTTTTGTTGATATCTTTGCCGTTGATCGTATTTTTTAGTTTGTGTTTGATGGAGGGTTCTGTTTTTGCGGCGTTGATGGAAAAGCAGCATCAAACCATTGAAACGTTGACCAAAAAAGACTTGAAGGCTCGCTCACATGCCAAGATCACGATTCAACAGAACTCCTCAAATAAAGGAAGATATGATCTACGCATAGATGGAAAAGGAGAATATGCCGGTTATAAAGACGTCAGCTGGATCAGTGAAGCGGTGATTGAAGAAAAAGGGGGAGATGTGATTGTTCAAAACAGCTCAACAAAAGTATTCTCTAAGGGAAAAGTCATTTTTCAATCTGAGAAAAAATATGATTATACCTCTTTGCTTGTTACGGTTCAGTTAAGCCATGAACGGGATCTGAAGCCTTCAACGCATCAATATCCGATCAAAGGCCCCATCTGTGACGATGTGACTTTGGTCCACGTGTTCAATAAAATACTTCCTTCATCGAAAGAAATCGAAATACAAAAATTTTATTTGTTAACCGATGAACCCAAACTTTATCATGTGATGATCAAGCGTAGGCCCGACGAAATTTTGAGCCGTTCTAAAGGGATTGTCCCCGCTGAGAAATTTCAATTGATGGCGGATCTGGGGCCATTAACAGAGCTCGCTTCTAAAATGGTCCCGCCTACATATGTATGGTTCCCAAAAAACGATTTACGCAATTGGGTTCAGTATGAGGGTATGGAGACCGGATACGAAACCGTCAATATTGTGGCTTATAGACTAGATGGAAATATTGAAAGTTCATCCCAATGAAGCCGATCATAAAAGTTTTTAATGAGTATAATGTCGCCTCACAGAATTTTCTTAAAAGATCAAGATAGTGGCTCAATTTAATGGTCGTTGTTAATTTCTTTATTCCATTAGTATTGATTTATTATAAAGAAGCTCAGGTAACAATTTTATGTGCTTTGGTGGGTTTAGCGATCGGTCTAATTATTTTTAGATTTGATGGATACCGCCGATTATTATCTTTGATGCATGTTCCGTGGATCTTTCTTGTTGCTTTTCTTTGGGAACGATTGCAGATGAACCCCACTGGGGATGTTTTGGGTGTTTGGATGCGCAGTATTATTGTTATTAACAGTATCTCCTTAATAATTGACGCTAAAGATTTGGTTTTATATATCAGAGGGAACAAGCAATATCCCATTAGCTAGGTTATGAATGATGACCAAGAATAATCCAAATGTGGACGAGTTGATTTTTGTCTATAACGCTGACGCCGGGCTTTTTTCTTTGGTTTCAGACTTTGCTCATAAGATCATATCGTCGGAAAATTATGCCTGCAAGAAAGAATTTTTGCACAAAGATGAGTTCTATCGGTAATATCCCAGTTTTCATCTACAGAGATTACCGGCTATTTTCGGCATTCGAAATGGAGAGATGCAGCAGATCATAGGTTCGGATGATTTTAAGTTTGAAGCAATAAAAAACAAACCTCTGTAGCTTGATCAAGATGTTAGAGCGCTCTGTTTAGATAAAGTCAGTAGGTTAAATCATTTCGATGAAAAAAATTACTAAGATGATTGTTGTTCTTTTTTTATTTATTATCCTGATAACTAGCGTTCAATTCCTCAGAGTCTATAACTGTATCAAATTAGGCAATGAAAATATTGAACCTTGGCAGCGTAGTAAGCCTAACGCTGTTTACAAAGTTTTGTTCGCCGGCGATAGTACCGCGGTGGGTACGGGGGTTTCTGACAATGCCCAGAGTACAGCAGGTTTGTTGAGTCGGGACTTCCCGGATTTTGATGTTGAAAATCACAGCCGTAATGGCCTTCGTCTTAAGGGATTAGTGGATGTCTTAAAAGGTGTACAGGATAGAAAATTTGATTTGGCTATATTGCAGATAGGCGCTAACGATATCCTATATTTTACACCGATTCAAGAGATCCAAAAGGATGAGCGCCGTGTTTTAGATCTAGCCAAAAATATTGCCGGGAACATTATCATTTTACATTCCGGCGATATTGGACAGTCGCCGTTGTTTATTTGGCCATTTAACTGGGTTTATACGTGGCGTTCTTTAAAAGTTAGGGAAATATACTCTCAGAGCCAAGATGATAGAGTTTCGTACATCGATATTTATGCGCGCAATAAAGGCGTCAATTACAGTGATTGTTATGCCAGGGATCATTTGCATTTAAATGCGCGAGGCTATGCCATATGGTATGGCTTTATTAAAGATCAATTGCAAGCGCAAGACTGGCTCTAAATAATTTTAAGACGGAGGTGTTTCGTGGACAGTATTCATAATTTAGCGCCGTTAGCTTTAATTTTCTTAATCGGATGCAGTGGAGCGTCTGTTAATGATTCAAATCTAAGGTATAAAGGTTACGAATCACCACGATACTCTGTTATTAAGAAAGACGGCGTTATCGAAGTAAGACATTATGAAACCTCGCTGGTAGCTGAGGTTGAGGTCGTGGGCGATCGAGATAAGGCCATCAATGAGGGCTTTATGATCTTAGCGGGATACATCTTTGGAAATAATCTTTCCAAGGAAAAAATAGCCATGACGACTCTGGTCAGTCAAAGCAAAGCGAATGAAAAGATCGCCATGACAACGCCGGTCGTTCAATCGGGGGCAGATGATCGCTGGGATATCCAGTTTACGATGCCTTCAAAATACACATTGGATACTCTTCCGTCAGCAAAAGATGCCCGTATCCAATTTAGAATGACCTAGCCGGTTAAAAAAGTTGTTATTAGATTTTCCGGGTCAATTACCAAGCGCAATCTATCGCAAAATCTAAAGAGACTGGAAGATTTTATTCAACAGAATAAATTAATCGTTCAGCGGCCGCCTCAGTACGCATTTTATGATGCGCCTTGGACATTGCCTTTTATGCGTCGCAATGAAATTGCTTTTGTGATGAATGAAGGCGGAAAAAAGAAATGAGATTTTTAACACTTGTAACCTTTATTTTCATTTGTCTCGGAGCAGCCGGCTTAGGTGGTTTTTTGACGAGCTTTTCGGTTAAGACGTGGTATAAAACTATCAAGAAACCATCGTGGAATCCTCCGGATAAAATTTTTGCTCCGGTGTGGACAATATTGTTTCTGATGATGGCGGTCGCGGGATGGATGGTTTGGGAACGCTTGCCGAAAGGTGGCGATTATGGGTCGATCATTTTGTTTGGGTTCCAATTGATCTTAAATGTTGGATGGTCCGCCTTATTTTTCAGTCTTCGTCGGCCTGATCTTGCTTTTTTTGAGATCGTTTTGCTCTGGATAGTAATTGTTTTAACAATGATCAGTTTTTGGTCAGTGTATTGGATCGCTGGAGCATTGTTTGTGCCGTACTTCCTTTGGGTGAGTTTTGCAGTTTTTCTTAATTTTACAATTTACAGATTAAATTATAAGA
>CAYGEE010000062.1:0-10767 GCA_964348765.1 uncultured Planctomycetales bacterium
ATTATAACAAAACGTATTCGAGGTTCAACACAAGTTCGTACCTTTTCTTATCATCCGAAGAATTGATCAAGTAAAGGAATAAGAAATTGCTTTTCAGAACGGATCCGATCAACAAGTTCCGTCCGAAGGATATTGAGATCTTTATGAAAATTACCACCTTTAAAGATCTTTAATTCTCCCGAATATTCCTCAAAGAACGTCCACGCAGCAACTTTGATCGATTTTAGGTCATTTTCCAGAAATTCGATTTTTTTAAGACTCTCTCGATCTTCCACAAAGAAAACTTTTAACGCGTCAAAAAGTTCTTTTGATTGCAAACTAAAATGTGCCGCAGCCTTTTCAAAGATCGCCACGGCTTTCTGCTTCATATGATCAGAGCTTTCAACGATCCCAGAAGAAGGCCCTAAAGAATCTGTCAGAACTCGATGCCCCCGACTTAAGCAGCAACTTTGATCGATTTTAGGTCATTTTCCAGAAATTCGATTTTTTTAAGACTCTCTCGATCTTCCACAAAGAAAACTTTTAACGCGTCAAAAAGTTCTTTTGATTGCAAACTAAAATGTGCCGCAGCCTTTTCAAAGATCGCCACGGCTTTCTGCTTCATATGATCAGAGCTTTCAACGATCCCAGAAGAAGGCCCTAAAGAATCTGTCAGAACTCGATGCCCCCGACTTAAGCTTGCCACAACTTCTCGATCAATTCCCATCGCATAAACCCATCATGGATCACCAACATGAGAGTGCCGTTCTAATTGCTCAATTTGGACCTTAAAATCCTCACACAACTTTTCGAGCCCGATGGTCTGGGCGCGGCTTTTTATCAATTCATATTGCAACAGCTTCTCTTTTTCTAATAGATATTTATTAAATTCTGATACTTTCTTAAATTCAGATAAAACCTCATCCTTTTCTTTGTCCCAGACTTCCTTTTCTTTTCTCATATCTTCAAGCACAGACATGGACTCTGTCAATTGCTTATTGATCCCCTCACGGCTTGCTCGATGCAAGTCTGCCAATTCCACTTTCAGGCGATCGATAGTCTGATGCGCCTCAAAATTCTTCTCATTATATAAATTCTCATAATACGTTTCTTTCCCCGACAACTCCTGAAGCTTTAATTGATCCAATTTTAATTGCTCTAAAAGTTTCTCATTAGTTCCCTTAAGATAAGGAACTTCCTTCAGATCGTTTTTAAGCGAGTCGTTCTCTTCTTTTAATTTCAATAAATGATATTCATATTCTGACATCTTTCTTGTCATCAGATCCTTCACACTAACAATCGCAGCTTCCTGCTGTTGAATATTTGATCGATATTTTGTCAATTGCTCCGTTAATGCGCGATTGCCCTCTTTAAGATTTTCCAAAGACTGCTCCAAGGCAAGGATCTTCTGATCTTTCTCGTCATCATTCGGTCGCGGTGCGATCTCAACGGCCGGCGTTGGAATATCGACAGCTTTCTTTTCAGCTTGTTCTTTCTCTAAAGCTTTGATCTTTTCCTTTAAAAGCTCATTCTCTTTTTGCAATTCAATGTTCTTCTCTTTATCAAAACTTGAACCAACCACAGCTTCCACCTTCTGAACAGTTGCTTCACTAGGCTTAGTAAGATGAGAAACATTTTCTTTGACCACATGCTCAGCAAGCGTTGGTTTGATGGCGGCGGGAACAACATCAGAAATGGGCTGACGAAACTGCCTGATCTCCTTTAACTCTGTGATCGGAACAGCTTTTTCTTCATCCGGCGGAAAAAAAACCGCGCGAATAATAATAACGATAATGGCAAGGATAAGAACGGCGGCAGTAATTAAAAAAATATACGACGGGATCATATAAGAAGTGACCAGGTTAAATATAGCTACCTGTTCTCAGGTAAGCGACATAATCTTTGATTGACTCTTCAAGAGGTGTAAAAGATTTCTGATATCCTGCTTTTCGCAATTTCCCCATATCCGCTTGTGTAAAATACTGATAACGCGGACGCAAACTCTCCGGCATATCCATGAATTCAAGATTTGTCTTCTTTTTCACCGCAGAAAATAGCGCATTGGCAAGATCAACCCACGTCCTGGCCTCACCGGTGCCAACATTAAAAATGCCGTGAACTTTAGGATTCGCAAAAAAGAACATCACGACATCAACAACATCCTTAACATAAATAAAATCCCGTTTTTGCTCACCATCTTTATAATCCGGACGATAAGATCGAAACAACGACATCTTTCCTTCTTCTGTAACCCGCTGATATGCTTTAGCGATAACACTTCGCATATCATCTTTATGATATTCATTGGGCCCAAAAACATTAAAGAACTTAAGGCCGACAAATTTCTCGCTCAAATTATTATTCAAAACCCACAGATCAAAATCTTGCTTCGACTGGCCGTATAAATTAAGCGGCTTACATTTACGGATCGTTGCATCATCATCCTTGTACCCATCAGCGCCATCACCATAAGTCGCGGCAGAACTGGCATAGATAAACCGCGCATGATTTTCTAAAGCCCATTGCGCAAGTGTTCGTGTATAATCCAAATTATTCCTCTTAAAATAATCCGCATCCTGAAGTGTCGTCGAACTGCACGCGCCCATATGGATAATGCAATCAACTTGCCCGTTAAACTTTCCTTGCGAAAGAAGCTTAAGAAATTCTAGCTTGTCATAATATTTAATATACTTTTTATTCTCAAAATTCTTTCGTTTCAGCTCATTGCCGATATGGTCAACAATAATAACATCTTTATGTCCCAAGCTATTAAGCTTTGCAAGAATACAACTGCCGATAAAACCGGCTGCCCCAGTAACAACGATCATTGCGCCTTACCTCCCAATTCTTACTTTTACTTCACAGAAGATAAAATAAATTTCGCCAGATCCTGCCCGATCCGAACAGCAAGATCCTTTTCAGTTTCATTTTTCTGCATTGATCTCTCGTCATCCTCAAAGATCAATACAGTCTTTTGCGACGATGCATCAAGGATCTTCACTTTAACAGCTAAAGAAATTTCTTTGTTCCTTAAAACGACCTTATTGAAAACACCTGATTTCTTAAATTTCAGAATATGCCCCTGCATCGTAAAATCCGCAGTTTGAGCATCCGAACCAGGAATGATCTCAAAGCGCGATGTGCCGTCATTCAAGGAATCTGAAACACTTTTTATGATCACGAGCACAAGATTCTCAAGTTCAGGAGTTGATTCGACATCCTCTCCCGCCTGAAAAGAAAGAACAACGATCTTTCCTCCCCGGGCTAACTTTTCAGGCTCTAAGATCTTACCGGAATATTTTAACGGAATGACCTTTGGATCATTCTTAGCACTTGCGCGAAAGAAAGAACAGCCACCAACAAATATCAAGCAAAGAATAAAAAACAGGATAGGAACTCTTCTCATTGGAGGGATTCTAGCACAGACTAAAGGGCGGCTCAACAATAAAACTTCTAAAAATCAAAAGAATGAAAAAAACCTTACAAATCTCGCATTAAAAACCATCAGCTCAGGACTGTTTAGCTGAGAAATAAAATCACTCAACGGATCCCAGTCAATCGCTCTCCGCTTAGCATATCAGGATCCTTTGAATCACACAAAAAATGAGATTTAGATCGAAAATGAGATCTTTTCTTGAACGTTTTTTTGGATTTCCGAGGGGTTAATATGACAATCGGGCTTATAGCAGTAATAACCTTGCACCGTAGAAACATTTAATTCGCGAACTGTATCAAATTCTCCCTTTGTTTCCACACCTTCCGCCACAGAAAGAATGTTATTCTCTAAACAGAACGCAACAATAAACCGCACGATGCTCTTTTTATACGGATCCTTATCAATATTCGTAATAATATGCCTATCTATCTTCACAACCTCCGGCTTAACCTCCACGATCGATTCCAAACTGGCGTATCCACCACCCACATCATCAACAGCAAATTGAAATCCCTCATCTCTAAAACGGCTTAATTGCTGAAAAAACAGTTTAAAATCTGACACTGCGGAGCGTTCCGTTATCTCTAAAACAACATCTTCTGATCTTATCTTTGCGTTCTTAAACATATTCTGAATTGTTAAAAACTTCGGACACTCCACAAGATAAGGATTGCAATTAAGAAAGAGTTTCTGTCCTGTTAAAAATTCCTTCGCACTTAAAGTCGCTTTTTCCCAAGACATCATTTCCAGATCATGATAGAAACCAAATTGTATCGCCGCTTTAAAAAGAAGTTCCGGATTCGAGAGTGCGGTTTCCGTCTGTGCACGGCAAAGAGCTTCGAAACCGATGATCTCTAAAGAATCGGTCAAAAAGATCGGCTGAAAATAAGCTGTGATCAGCTTCTGATCAATAATGTGCCGGATCTCCTTAATAATTTGGTCTTCTTGCAGCGAAATAGGATCTTTTCGCTGGAACATAGACCGGCGACGCATAACTGCCTCCATGCGGGCGATCAATTCTTCATACTCAACTGGTTTAACCAAGTAGTCATCCGCACCCAAATAGAGGCCTTCAACAACATCCCCTGACAAATGATTCCCGCTTATGATAATAATTGGAATATGCCGAGTATCTTCCTGATCTTTCAAACGCCGGCAAAGTTCAAAGCCTCCCTCATCAGGCAAAATGAGATCCAATAAGATCAGATCTGTTTTTGAATTGATCTTAGCGATCGCCTCGTTCGCAGATGGAGAAGTCGAAACCTCATAACCCCTTGTCTCCAAAAGAAGACAAAGCATCTGGGTAATTGATACATCATCATCAACGATAAAGATATTTTTACGAATTTTGACTTGAGAGGTCATAATGAACGGATATTCAATAAATTATATTTGAGCCTGTTTCAGAAAAATAAGATTAGCCTAATGATCCCTATAGTAAAAGTATAAAATACCGTAAAACAAAAACCCATCGTAATACAAAAGTTTCTATGAATATTACGATACGGCATAAAATCACAAGTTATGCAATATGAACACCTTGTGAAATATTATAACCAATCAAGGAACCGTTTTCAAAAGCAAACGTATATAAGACTTGGAACCTCAATATGTTACACAATCCGAGAATATTCTTCAAAAACATATTCGATGGAATTCTCAGAATGTTTTTCTGACGTAGAAACAAGACGGAAATCATCCTGAAAAGACGGGAAAAATGTATCACATTTAAATGAACCAAGGATCCTGGTCATATACAATCGATGACACAAAGGATGATTAAGAGCTCCCGCAAAGACCTTTTCTCCACCGATAAAAAATCCCCTCTCGATCCTTTTATTAGAATATTCAGATTGCATTCGTTCCAAGCAATCTTCAAGGCTTGAGAAAACTAAAATTCCATTCGAAAATTTAAAATCTCGGTCACGCGTTAATACCGCGTTGATTCTCTGCGGTAATGGACGAAACTTCTCGGGGATCGATTCCCACGTTCGCCGGCCCATCACAACGGCGTTTTGCAAGCTCGGATCATTTGTCCGCGTTGTTATTTCTTTAAATCGTTTCAGATCCCCAGGCAAGTTCCATGGCAATTGGCCATTAAAACCGATCCCATTATTCTTATCAATTGCCACAACAACGCCAAATTCAAGCATAGGTCATTTAAAAATGTTGATTAAACTGCGATCGGGAACTTTATGAATGCATCATGCTGATAATTCAACAAAGAAATATCTTCAAATCGAACGTCAAAAAACGGTTTCTTAGCGATCGTTACTTGTGGTAAAGATTTAGGGGTTCTCTTAAGCTGTTCTTTTAGCCCCTCAACATGATTAGAATAAATATGAAGATCGCCAAATGTGTGAATAAAGATCCCTGGAATTAAGCCCGTCTCATGAGCGACCATCATCAAAAGCAACGCATAACTGGCAATGTTAAACGGAACACCCAGCGCTAGATCCGCCGAGCGCTGATAAAGCTGACAATCCAACCGGCCATTAACAACATAGAACTGAAAAAAAGCGTGACATGGCGGCAAAGCCATCCTCTCAATGTCTGCCACATTCCAAGCGCTGACAATGATCCGTCGAGAAGTAGGATTCTTCTTAATAAGATCGATCGCCTGCTGAATCTGATCGACATATTCCTTCCGATATATCTGAGCCTTCTCATCCCAAGAAAACCTCTCCCATTTACGCCATTGATAACCGTAAACCGGACCAAGATTCCCACCTTCATCCGCCCAAGCATTCCAAATAGGCGTATATTCTTTTAATCCTTCATGAATATTCGTTGACCCTTTCAAAAACCACAACAGCTCGCGAACAACCGCAGAAAACAAAACCTTTTTTGTTGTCAAAAGTGGAAAACCATCCCGAAGATCATACTTTGCCTGACAACCAAAAACTGAAATAGTCCCCGTTCCGGTGCGGTCATCTTTATGCTCACCGTTGGCCAAAACATATTTAATAAGTTCTAAATATTGTTTCATGTTTATAAAATCTCAGCTGGTTTATAGTTAAATTTTGAAAATATTTGTTTTGCTAATAGAAAGACTCGACGCGATGTGTCCTGTGTCATTGCCTGTCCTGGCCAAGAAAAAACAAACATCTGACAGGCCAGGGCGAGCGCTTTTTGCGAAGCAATCTTTTTAACATATCCAAAAGATCGCTTCGTCATTGAGAAACCCATTTTAACTCGCGATGACACAATAAGAAGATGTCAGAATTCTCTCTATCAGATAAACAATTACTTTTTAAAAGCCACATTTTTCCATTGTAAATAGCATCTGAATCTTCTTCAAGCTTTAAATCACGTTCATTACAAATTCCAAAATTACAAAAAACCACTGCCAACAACCAGCAAACCCGGTTCTACAAAAATTCTCATTGCATCCCCGGCCAAAACACCTAAAAGAACTATCTCCTCAAAGCTTTCTGCATTTGTATCCCGCCATCGATCATATCCAAACATTGTTTAACATCAAAGACCTTAAGCCGTCCCAATTTTCCGCCTTTGTTAGATCTTAGGAATTCGATCGACCTCAAGAGATCCTCACTATGTTCAAAAACAAAACGTTCGAGCATTGCAGGTTCAAAATGCGTATACTCCTTAACTGGCGGAACCGATTGATCAATGAATGACAAATACCCCTCGAGATCCTTACTAAACCGCTTAGCATCGCGAGTCAATGAAATATAAGCTTGGGGCTCTATGACCAAATAGTGATAACCATTGCGATACTGCGCTCGAAGAAGATAATACTTATCGAGCCCCGGAGCAACATGATCGATGGGAGCAAATAATCCCTGCACCGTTGATTGCGTTGAAATAACTTTCGCATCCGGATCATGATAAAGGATATCAGTCATCGACCGCTCATAATCAGAATTAAAATTTATCTCCGCCCACGATCTTTTAACATGAACGAACATCATAGCGACAACAAGGCCGATCAAGACGAATCGGATCGATATATTTTGATACTTCCGATAAACCGTCACAACACAATAAGCAACCGCCATCGACATAAATGGAAAAATAATGCATAGATACCTCGCCCCTTTCTCCATCGCCAATGAAAACATCATCATGACTAGCAAACATATAAAGAAGGGAAATTGTTCTTTAAGGCCTTTTTTAATATCACAAAAAAAACTAGAAACAAAAAAGATCAGGAACAACAGGCTTTCTAATCGCAGTAAATAATAAGGATAAGAAAGATAATTTAAAAATGAAAAGTTCTCTTTTGCCAGATCAGCCTGATGGAACATCCAGGAAAACGTCGTGTAAGTATTTTGCGCTCCGCCAAGATTGCCGCAGCCAAAAACAAAGACCAGAAAGAATGTCACGGTCCAGATGAATCGCCGAAGATCGATCTTCTCCCGAGAAGAATAGCAGACAAACAATTCTGAACACAAAAGCAATACCGGCATGATGATGAGCCGATAATTGGTATAATAAACTCCCGCAAAAAGAACTCCGGAAAGAAATGGCGTGAAGAATTTCCGATCGCCACGCCAATAAACATAAAACCCCAACAAAAAAAGCAAGGTGCTTAATGATTCCTGCAAAGCCATCCGGGAATAAAAAATATGGCTCGGCAGCAAAGCAATAAAAACAGCGCTTAAAACAGCGATCATGCGGGATCTAAAATATCTCTGCGCAAAAACATATGTCGCCAAGATCGTCATCACGCC
Source organism: uncultured Planctomycetales bacterium (assembly GCA_964348765.1). Lineage (GTDB taxonomy): Bacteria > Omnitrophota > Gorgyraeia > Zapsychrales > Zapsychraceae > CAYGEE01. The sequence continues at coordinate 8,113 of CAYGEE010000062.1, forward strand.
GAAGATCGCAGAAAGCACTCTGGGAAAATACCAAGCCTTTACCCCTGCGACATAAACTCTTAAGTCGATCAAAAACATCCACAAAGCTTTTGTCGACCCCAAACTAACGATCGCGCTTGCCTGCAAAGATCGCCAAAGATCGCTCGCACTTAAAGGCAAGTGCCGTTCCACGACCTCAGCATTGGTGCGGTCAAACCCTAAATAGTAGCCTTCATCGTAATAAAAAAATTTATTTTCTCTGATCTGATAGAACCTAAAATAGATCCCAGCACAAATGGCAAAAAAAACCAAGACGACCAGCAGGATCTTAATTAACTTTTGCAATGTCGGCATAATTTAAGGCTGCTGTGCTTTCTTGATAAGTTTTTCAATACCCATGATCTGACGATCGATCGATGGATCGAGATCCCTCTTCTGATGCATGGTCACAATAATGTTTTGGACATCATAAAGATATAATCCGCCCAATTCATCATTTTTATTCTCACGCAAAAAATCCAAGGAGCGTTTTAAATGCTGATTATGCTCAAAAACAAACCGTTCAAGCATTGCTGAGCTTAAATGCGGATAAACTTTAATCGGCCGGACATTTTCATGGACAAAACCAAGATACCCCTTCAACCTTAGCGAGAATCTTTCGTCATCTTGTGTTAAGGAAACATAGGCCTGTGGATCAATGATCAGATAACGAAAACCACCGGCCATCATAGCATATAAAAACCTGACTTCACGCGGAATAGCCGAAACACTGTCCCGATTGGGCACATAAAGTTTTTGGAGCATATTCTGCGTCGACATGACTTTCGCATGAATATCCCGCATCAAAATATCCCGGATCGAATACTCATAATCATTGCGGAAATTGACGATCTGAAAAGATTTAACAAGATGACAGATGATCAAAAGCGATACTGCACCGCCAATAATAAGCTTCCTTCCCCTCGTAAAAGCAGCCTTCCACAATTCTGAAATAAGCAGTGTAACTGCGATCACCATAAATGGCATGACCACACACATATACCTGACGCCTTTTTCTAAACTAAAAGAGAATAAGAACATTTGAAAAACGACCAGAGCGAAAGGGAATAAATTCCTATAATCTTTACGAACCACAAAATAAATATTTCCAAAGAAAAACAATCCAAAAAGGATACTTTCCAAACGGAAAAGATAATAAGGATAAGAAAAGAGATCAAAAAGCTCAAACTGCCCCCTAGCCAGATGCGTCTGATAAAAGATCCAGGCAAAAACGATCGTCGTATTCGCACCATGATCGATCGCTCCGACCATAAAGACAATGAACAAAAATGTCAGCGAGCTCCAAACCCATTTTCGATAATTTGGTTTCTGATGTTCCGCAAAACTAACAAAAAGTTCCGCAAAAGCAACCAACGCAGGTAAAATGATCAAACGATAATTCGTGAAAAAAACTAAAGAAAAAACGAATCCAGACAAAAACGTCTGCCATTGGAACTTACGAGGAAAGAAATAAAAATAAAATCCCAACAAAAAACAAAAAGTACTAAACGATTCCTGCAATCCTAATCGTGAATAGAACACCTGACTTGGGAAAACCGCAAGCAGCACGGCCGCCAGGATCCCCGTAAGACGAGACTGTGAGTATTTCGCAGTAAACCGATAGATCAAAAAAATACTCAACATCCCAAAGATCGCCGAAACAACGCGAATAAAATACCATGCTTTCGCTCCGCCGCAGTAAACCCGCAGAGTTGAAATAAAGAACCATAAGGCCTTGCCGTCAGAAATAGCCACGTGAAAAGCAACTTCAAGATATCGAAATAACTTTGACAATGAATCCGGCGGCTTTTGATCAACATGAAGCAAAAAATCAATATTATGCTCTAAATAAAGGCCTTCATCGTAAAAGAAAAATTTATCTTGGGTGATCTGATAAAATCTAAACAAGATCCCAATAAGGATGATCACAAAAGCAACACTCAAAAGCGCGATAGGATTATTTTTAAATTGGGATCGTGTTTTTATCACAGGAAAGAATTAATTTCGTTTATACAAACCGCTTTGACCGCCCTTTTTAAGGTCCAACTGAAGATCCGTAATGACCATTTTTTGCCCGGTCCACTTCATCATATCGTATATCGTCAATGCTGCCGCTGAAACAGCCGCCAAAGCCTCCATTTCAACTCCCGTTCTTCCCAAACACACAACTTCAGAAGAAATAAACACACATTTTTTCTTTTTGTCGACTTGAAAAGTCACATTCGCCTTGCTGATAGCCAGCGGATGACATAAAGGGATCAATTGTGGCGTATTTTTAGCAGCCATGATTCCCGCCAACTTCGCGGTTTCCCAAATATTGCCCTTTGGCGAACCATCTGTAATGAGGATCTTAAAAGCTTTTTGGCTAAATCCGATCCGGGCAGACGCGATCGCGATACGCTTGGTCACATTCTTATCGCTAACATCAACCATTCCTTTACCGAGATCAAAATTCTTCATAAAAAAACCTTACTAATACAAGTGTATTAAATCCTGTGTCATTGTAAGAAGCTCTTGCGCTGATAGCGAAGTCCGCCCCCGAGGGGCGAGATCTCGCACTAAACTTTATGGTTTAGTGCGGACAATCTAAAAGATCGCTTCGTCGGGAAAACTATTTTACGCAGCCCTCCTGGCGAT
>CAYGEE010000062.1:10867-12219 GCA_964348765.1 uncultured Planctomycetales bacterium
CAATCTAAAAGATCGCTTCGTCGGGAAAACTATTTTACGCAGCCCTCCTGGCGATGACACAGCTGCTGTGATGTAACTTTATTTTATGCGTTTGTATTAGAAAGCATCCTCAGGACCAATGACAGTGATCTTTCTTCGTGAACTCTTTTTTTGTTTACGAAGTCTCTTTTCCTCAAGGATCTTCTCCTTAAGAACCAACGGTTTCAACCTATTTTGACGTTTGATCTTTTCCCGTCTTTGGACATGTTTTAATTCGATATCTTTATAATAAGCCTCGATCTGATCGACCAAAAGCCACCAGGCTTTTACTCTATTGGCTCTCTGAGAACGCGTGTCTTGACACTTAACCTGCAATCCCGTCGGAATATGATGAAGGGCGACACACGTGGCAACTTTATTAACATTCTGCCCGCCGGGTCCGGATGATCTTACAAAAAGTTCCTTGATATCATGTTCAAAGATATGCAATTTATGCATTTTCTTTTGAAAATCAAGAGTTAAAAATTGAAGCATTGCTTACCTCCTCTGATACAAAAACGCCATCCAGCCTTCACTTTTTCTGATCTCCAGACAGCGCAGCGGTAATTTCCTAAATTCTTTTTTTAACATGTCATAATTATTAATGGAAACGCCTGAAATAGCCAGATATTTTTCAGGTTTCACCAAGGAAATGAGCTTGTCTTTGTACTTAATAAGATCAAGTGTCGATAAATTCGCAGCAACACAATCAAACGCTTTCACTTTTTTAAAAAACTCCAAACCCACACGGCGAAGGGTTATCGCACCGCACTTATTATGCTCAAAGTTAGACGCAGCCCTCTGCACGCAATATTTATCCATGTCGATCGCCTGGATCTTCTTGATCCCATTTTTTTCTGCTACGATCGCCAAGATCCCCGTCCCTGTGCCGACATCTAAAAGGGTTTCGATCGACTGACAATTCTCCTCGATAAATTCCGAAACAAACCTTGTCGTCGGATGCTGGCCTGTCCCAAACGCCATCGTATTGTCAATAATAACAACTTTCTCCAATTGCCGCTGATAATCCTTCTTTAACCAAACCGGAACAACCTTAAGGCTTTTCGTCAATTGAAAAGGCTTAAAATCCTGCTTCCACTTATTTTTCCAATCCTTCGATTGCCACTTTCTTACTTTTAGACGAATATTCTTAAGTTTTAAAAGACAGATCTTCTTTCTAAAATCTTGAGCGTGCGCTAATTTATCAAAATATAATGACAAAAACCGCCGGTCTAAAACAACCGACTCAATGATCCGTTCAATTGAAACCCCAAACGATAATAAAACCTTCTTTAAGATCTCAACAGCCCCGGGATTATCATCACGGGATTCTA
>CAYGEE010000063.1:0-12157 GCA_964348765.1 uncultured Planctomycetales bacterium
CTCTCAGCTGATGGCTGAAGGCTGCAAGCTGCAAGCTTATTTATTTTTCTAATTCCATTAAAAAAGGCTGCTCAAGCGCGTCGGCGATCCATCTGGTGAATCTTGCTCCGTCAGCGCCATCGATGACGCGATGATCATAAGATAAGGAGATCGGTAGTTTAAATCGGCTTATGAATTGGCCGTTTTCCCAAACCGGTTCCCATCCGCCGCGGGAGATGCCTAAGATCGCGACTTCCGGCCAGTTGACGATCGGTGTGAAATATGTTCCGCCGATACCGCCTAAATTCGTTAAGGTTAAACAGCCGCCTTGCATTTCTTCAAGAGTTATTTTTCTGTCACGGGCTTTTTGAGATATTTCTTTTAGATCATCGGTTAATTGAAAAATGCTTTTTTGATCGACGTTCTTAATCACCGGAACGATGAGCCCTCTGTCAGTGTCAACAGCGACGCCAATATTGAAATAATTCTTTTGAATGATCTCATGTGTTGACATATCAACGCTGACATTAAATTGCGGGAATTGTTTCAGTGCTGCCGCCATGACCTTTAAGAGGAAAGGTGTGATCGTCAATCCACGTTCCATCGTTGAATATTTTTTCCGAAGTTTATCAAGTTCTGTGACATCAGCTTTATCAAATTGTGTAACATGCGGGATCGTATTCCAGCAGTAGCTTAAATGTTCCGCTGTTTTTTTGCGGATATTGTTCATCGGTTTTCGTTCAATATTTCCCCATTTTGAAAATTCAGGAAGCGAACGGGCCGCGACAGACATTCCGCCGCCAACAGGGCCGGCTGAGATTAATTGTTTCGTAAATGCTTTAACGTCTTCTTTGGAGATCCGTCCGCCTGGGCCTGAGCCGGGGACTTGTGTAATATTGATCCCAAGTTCGCGTGCGAGTCGTCGGACCGTCGGGGAAGCGGGAACATTGCTGTGCGCTTCCGTCGGAACATCAGTTGACGTTATGGGTGTTATGACGGCTCTTGCCGGTGCTTCCGGCGTTTTTGCTGCAGTATCCGATAACGCTGAGCTGTAAGTTGATTTCACTGATTCCGTGTTTTTCGCCGGAGCATCTTTTGGTGAAGATGTTCCAGAGGATCCTGCAGACGCAGATTCTTCGATCCGGAAAATGACCGTTCCGATCTTCACTTCTTGATTTTCTTTTACTAAGATCTCTTTGATGACGCCATCGCAAGGAGAAGGGACTTCTAAGGACGCTTTTTCCGTTTCTAATTCAAGAAGCGTCTGTCCTTTTTTAATAGCGGATCCGATGGAAACAGCGATCCTGACAGCTGTTCCGGATTTAATGTTTTCACCAACTTCGGGGAGTTTGAAGTCTAGCATTATCAGTCCTTTTAGTGGTCAGTGTTCAGTGGTCGGTGGTCAGTTTAAATCTGACCACTGATCACTGGCCACTGAGCACTGGTTACGAAACCATCGGATTCTTTTTATCCGGATTGATGTTTAAGTCTTTCGCGGCTTTTTCTAGAACGTCCGCTTTGATCTTGTTCTCTTTAAAAAGTTTGCCGAGGGACGCGTAAACAATATGTTTTGTGTCGATCTCAAAGAAATCGCGCAAAGCGATCCGGCTTTCGCTGCGGCCGAACCCATCGGTTCCTAAAGTAAGAGAGGGTATAGGAACCCATTTGCTGATGCCGTCCGGCAGAACTTTTAAATTATCGCTGACAAAGACGCAAATATCTTTCGCATCTTTAAGGCATTTTGTGACATACGGAAGTTTGACCGGCGCTTGTGGATTGAGCATGTTGTGTCGCTCAACATCTAAACACTCTCGGCGTAGTTCAGTATAGCTTGTCACGCTCCAAACATCAGCCGAAATGTTGTAGTTTGCTTCAAGGATCTTTTGGGCTTCTAAAACGTGATTAAGGATCGATTCACTTCCAAAAAGCTGGACGGATGCCAGAGCATTTGTTTTTGTAGAAGTTTTTAATTTATACATCCCTTTTATGATGCCTTCACGCACGCTTTCCGGCATGGCTGGCATCGGATAATTCTCATTCCCAACGCTTAAATAATAGAAAACATTTTCCTGTTTTTCATACATGCGGTAGATCCCGTCGCGGATAATGACGGCTAATTCATACGCGTAAGCTGGATGATAGGTTTTAATATTCGGCACACTGGATAAAAGAACGTGGCTGTGTCCGTCTTGATGCTGTAAACCTTCTCCATTGAGAGTGGTTCGCCCGGAAGTTGCTCCGACGAGAAATCCTCGGCAACGTGAATCCGCTGCAGCCCAAATCAGGTCACCGACACGCTGGGGACCGAACATGGAATAGTAAACATAAAAAGGAATAGTATTTATTCCTTTGGTTGAGTAAGCCGTTCCAGCCGCGATAAAAGACGACATTGCTCCGGCTTCATTAATGCCTTCTTCCAAGATCTGCCCGTCTGTGGCTTCTTTATAATACAAAAGGCTATCGGCATCGACCGGTTCATAATTCTGCCCGACGTGAGAATAGATCCCGCATTGCCTGAAAAGAGATTCCATCCCGAAAGTCCTAGCTTCGTCGGGAATGATAGGAACGATGAGTTTTCCAATATCAGGATTTTTTAAAAGGACTGTTAAAATCCGGACATACGCCATGGTCGTCGAGACTTCACGCCCGGCGGTGCCTTCGTAAAATTCTTTAAAAACTTCTTCAGAAGGAGTTGAAAGAGGCGCGCTTGTCGCTTGCCGGGATGGCATGTATCCGCCTAAAGCTTTACGGCGTTCGTGAAGATATTTCATTTCCGGTGAATCGGCTGGCGGTTTATAGAAAAGCGTGTCGGTCACGTCCTGATCGGAGATCGGGATGTTAAAGCGTGTCCGGAATTGTTTCAATTCGTCTTCATTAAGTTTCTTTTGCTGATGAGAAATATTTTTTCCTTCACCGCTTTCGCCTAAGCCGTAACCTTTGATCGTTTTTGCTAAAATGACCGTCGGGGCGCCTTTGAATTCCATCGCCGCTTTGTAAGCCGCGTGAACTTTCGCCGGGTCATGGCCGCCGCGTTTTAAATGGCGGATCTGGTCATCGCTTAAGTTTTTCACAAGGTCCAAAAGTTTTTGGTTCTTTCCAAAGAAATCTTTGCGGATGTAGCTGCCGGATTCGACAGAATATTTTTGATATTGTCCGTCAATAACCTCACCCATCCGTTTAGCCAATAACCCTTCATTGTCTTTGTCTAGAAGAGGATCCCAATCGCCGCCCCAAATAACTTTAATGACATTCCATTGAGCGCCGCGGAAAAGAGCTTCAAGCTCTTGGATGATCTTTCCGTTGCCGCGTACCGGGCCGTCAAGTCGCTGTAAATTGCAATTGATAACAAAGATAAGATTGTCAAGTTTCTCACGTGAAGCAACCGTAATGGCTCCTAGGGATTCTGGTTCATCGGATTCCCCATCACCCATGAAAACCCAGACTTTAGCATCATCCGGTTTTTTAAGTCCGCGGTCTTCAAGATAGCGTAAAAAGCGAGCTTGATAGATCCCTGTAATAGGAGCTAATCCCATGGAAACCGTAGGAAATTGCCAGAAATTCGGCATGAGCCACGGATGTGGATAAGAGGATAATCCCTTTTCCGGCTGAAGTTCACGGCGGAAATTCTCTAGATTCTTTTCAGACAGTCGCCCTTCTAAAAAAGCCCGGGCATAAACTCCTGGAGAGGCATGACCTTGAAAATATACGAAATCACCGCAAAAATTCTCATTTCGAGCGCGGAAAAAATGGTTAAAGCCTACTTCAACAAGTGTTGCTGAAGAAGCATAAGTTGAAATATGTCCGCCAATACCATTTTCAGCACGATTCCCGCGGACGACCATAGCCATCGCATTCCAGCGAATAATGCTTTTGATGCGTCGTTCGAGGTCACGGTTGCCCGGATAGGGCGGTTCTTTGCTTTTATGAATAGTGTTAACATAAGGAGTATTGACTGTAAAGGGAAGAGTGACACCGGCTTCCTGGGCGCGGATCTGGAGCTGAGCGAGGATCTTTTGGGCTTGTTCATGGGAACCGTGCCGTAAAACGTATTCCAATGAACTGAGCCATTCTTTGATCTCAATTTCTTCGACCTCGGTTGAACGGTTTTCTACTCCATCTGAACTCATAATGAAAAACTCCTTATTTTTTGATCAGCAGGTGCTGATAATCGATAGCGATTTTCAAAGTAGGGGTATTCTAGTATGCTTTATTTTAATGTGCAAGGAGATTTTCGATACTTTTATAAATGAGCGTTTCCCAATCATTGCTTGATTTTTGATTTTTTCAGGAAAATGAGCTTTACACGCAAACTATTTAAATGGCAAATGAAATAAAGTGTAAGATGTTGATAATAAATGACTTATGATTATTCTGGGAGGGCTTGACAAGCTGGACTTATCAGCTATACTTCAACTAGAAATGCCGTCCATTGGAGGATGGCATAAAAGGTGCCGTTCAATGGAGAGCGGTTAACGGTTGAACAAGGACGGGATCACATAAGTTAAAAATTTAAATCCAGAAACTGTGGAGTTAAACCCGTTCTAATAGCAAGATACGGGTTTTTTTAATGGTGTGAGGTTGTAAGAGTTATTGTTCTTTCAAACAAGTACCAAGATTTTGAAAAAGGTAAACTTCCGCCACACGGCGTGGCGGATCCGCTTAAGTTTTTTAGCGGAATTCGTAAGGATAGGGCACAAAGCTAAAGGGTCCGGAACCAGAGGTAGGGGTTCCAGGATAGCCAGTTACCAAAATCAAAAATAAAATTGCTTATTTTTGATCAGAGCCTAATCTTTCGAGATTAGGTTTTTTTGTTATAGAAAAGGATGCGTGACTTGAAATGAAAAAAAATATAATGGTGATCGGTGTTTTGACGATCTTAATTGGATTGACTGGAATGGCGAAAGATAAGATACAGGCTTATGCCGCGAAGCGTTTTAGTCTTGTGGGATCTACAGCAGTCACTGAGGATTCAAAAGTTAATCGTATAAGAGAGAAGGCTGCTTGGAATCATCGTTTTGAGAAACTGGAGAAGGATCTTGATCAAGCGAAATCTTCAAAAGAAAATAAAATTTTGGCTCAAAATAAATCTGAAGCGAAAATAAAAGCGCGTGAGGGTTGTTTCTGGGTTGCCAGTGACGGTACTGGAGATTTTGTGGATATTCAAAGTGCGGTGAAAGTTGCAGCCAGTGGAGATTCGATCTGTGTTACTGCGGGGACTTATGTTGGATCCGATGACTTTGTATTTAAATGGCATAAGAAAGATCTGAAAATCCTGGGTGGATTTCAATCCGTTGCTGGTCCACGAACGCAGATGGGGCAATCTATTATTGACGGAGAAAGTAAACGTCATTGTGTTGCCACCAATGATCTTTCTAAGAATTCTGAGATCTCGGGATTTACTTTTACCCGATGCGAAGCTGACCGCGGCGAGGGTGATAGTCATCGTGGTGCGGCGATGCTTAATAACTCTTCAGACCTTGTTATAAAAAATAATATTTTTGAAAATAATCATGCGGTTGTTGCACCGGCGATCTTTAATATACAGAGCCATGTAACGATCGATCAGTGTTTGTTTAGGAATAATGTGGGTGAACGAGAATCATCCGCGATTTTTGATAAGGAAGGTTCACCGGTTATTGTTAACAGCGTCTTTTTTAAGAACATTGTAAATTCTTTCAAAGAAAATTCTAAATTTGCTGGGGTCGTGGTTCTTTCTGATAGTGCGGCGAAGATCACAAATGCTACATTTGCTTTAAATAGTTATAAGGATGCAACGATCAAGCCCAGTGCGGTTATTTTTTCGAATAATGCGAAATTAGCTTCCATTGAAATTATTAATTCGATCTTACGTGACGGAGGGAAAGAGATCCTAAAGTTAAATGGTAAATCTAAGGATCCTATTGTTGAGTATTCGAATATCCAGGGTGGTTTTCCTGGAATTGGGAATATTGATCTAGATCCAATGTTTGTGGATGTTTTAAGTGGGGACCTTGGGTTACTTTCCGGAAGTCCGTCTATTGATTCCGGCGCTATGAAAAATGCTCCGCTCGTCGATATCTTCGGAAATCCTCGTCCATCTGGAAGAGGGATCGATATGGGAGCGTATGAGTTCATTGTTTTGAATCTTAAGGCGGCAGTTGCGTTGTCGATGGGAGATTTTCATAGCTGCGCGCTGCTTAAAGATAATTCCGTGCATTGTTGGGGAAGTAATACCGATGCTAACGGGATGCCTTTGGGTCAGGGCCAGGATTTTGCTCTTTCTGATCCTAGCTTGACGATCAAGAAGATCACATCCGGTCGAGATTTTAATTGTATCCTTAGATCAGATGGGAATGTGCAATGCATCGGCAACAATGATTTTGGCCAGATCGATTTTTTGAATAGATTCAAACTAGAAGTCGTCGATCTTGATGCCGGAACGAATCATGTTTGCGCGATATTAAAAGATGGGTATGTGGATTGCTGGGGTAGTAATTATGATGAGTATGGTAATTTCTCAGGTCAATCTGTTAATTTTAGCCCGGAAGATCCTAACGCGAAGGCTGTTAAGATCGCGTCAGGCGGTTATCATAGTTGCACGCTTTTAGATAATGGCCAGGTGCATTGCTGGGGAAGCAACAATGATATTATCCCATCAGTATCAAATCAATCCGCCGGGTTTACTCCTGCGGACCCGAATGTCCATGTTGTTGATGTCAGCGCCGGGGAATTCCATAGCTGCGCGCTTTTGGATAATGGTTCGGTGCATTGCTGGGGCAGTAATAATGACGCCAGCTCTTTAGAGATATCCAATCAAGGGCAAGATTATGTCCCGTCGTCGGCATCGCTTAAAGCGGTTGCTATCACCAGCGGTGGTTTTCATAATTGTGCGCTGTTAGCTAACGGCAGTGTTCATTGTTGGGGCTGGAACGCGCTCGGGCAGGCGGATGATTTTACGCCGAGCAATCCCGCTTTTAAGATCGTCGATGTGGACGCGGGATTCGCGGACACATGCTTTTTATTTAATGATGGATCCGTGACCTGCCAGGGTTGGAATGGGTTTGGACAAGCGGATAGTTATAAGCCTTAGGTATTTGTTTATAATGAAGTTTTTGCGGCCTCGTAGATACGGGGCCGCTTTTTTTTGAGAATGTGAAGTGTTGACACTGAAAAAATGGGAAAGTATACTGAAACATCATTTCAATCTAACAGTTAACAAAGTTGCGCGGATCCTGCTACGCCGAATTACTTTCGTGTTCGGCTTCGCAGGATTCCGCAAATTTTTCTGAATAAAATTAAGGAAATTTGCGGAAGTGGCGGAATTGGTAGACGCGTACGTCTCAGAAGCGTATGGGGAAACCCATGAGAGTTCAAGTCTCTCCTTCCGCATTTATTAGCTTTCAGCCTTCAGCCATCAGCTATCAGCAGCTGAAAGCTGAGAGCTGAAAGCCGAAAGCTGATATGGGCCAAACAATTGCCACAAACAAAAAAGCTTACCGTGATTTCTTTTTTTCTCAGACTTGGGAATGCGGGATCGTTCTAAACGGAGCGGAAGTTAAATCCATCCGTGCCGGTCACGTCAATTTTAAAGACAGCTTCGCCCGTCTGGAAGGTGAGGAATTATTTCTTTATAGCCTTCATATTGAACCATATTTTCAAGCGGCTTTGACAAAAGAGGAACCAGACCGCAAAAGAAAACTTCTTTTACATAAAAAAGAGATCAAAAAAGCCGATGGTCTGATGATGCAAAAACATTTAGCACTTATTCCAACGAAGCTGTATTTTAATAATCGCGGTTTTGTCAAAGTGGAATTGGCACTAGGAAAAGGGAAGAAGGTTTTTGATAAAAGAGAAGATATCAAGAAACGGGATATCGACAGAGATATCCGGCGGGTGGTGAGAGGGAAAAGATAGTCATTTGATAATACAATCAACATAAGCTATAATTACATCACTTTACATCACTTTACATCACTTTGTTCTTTATTATATTTGAAACTTATCACTTATAACTTACGACTTACAACTTACAACTTATATGGGGGTGATCGGTCTCGACTTAGATAAGTGAATTTTAAGTGGCATGCCGGGGATGCTTGGTTGGCCCCGTTAAAAATCCAAGCACACATAAACGCAAACACTGAATACAGTGCCGTTGCAGAAGCTCAGAGCATTTTGGCTGAAGCTGATGCAATACTCGTCTAAGCTCTAGTAGCTTAGCCCTCTTGCCAGTTTTGTCTGCGGGCTGAACAAGAGGACCAAAGCAGGCTGGTCGTAAACATTGTTTCCTGGTTTACGATAAGATCTTTAGGGAACTAGTCTTCTTTTAGTCCTGTCTAGCGGAAGAAAAAAAGATGAAGCAAGAAAAAGATAGACTACGCATGTAGATGCTTACTTTTCAGTATTTAAGGACCCGGGTTCGATTCCCGGCACCTCCACCATTTTGTTCTTATGCTCTTTAAACATATTATTTGACAGTAGTTTATGTAAATGCTACTATTTCCTTAACGCTTAGGTGCCCAAATGGTGCCCATGAAAATGTGAGGAAATAGTGAAAACTTTCAAAGTAAAATACCGTCCGCAGTTTGATTCCCTCTATGACAAAGCAGTAAAAGAAATAGTCCCCGAAAGCTATTTGTTAATTGATCCGGGGAGTCCGCTATCTAAACATTTGTGTCCTCCTATAACACAGAATTTTCTTACAGCAGTGCTATCAACTACCTCTACGATAAACATTTTAAAATATCAAGATATTACTGTTCCGAAAGGATCTCAGTTAGTACATCAGCGTTTTTATCGTGCTTGTGATCATGACGGGAATCCTCATGCCAATGTAAATGATTTATTAATGTTTCCTACAATAGAGGGACGCATTGGAGCAGTTTCTCGAGATGATTCACCAGACCATTATATGGCTTTGATGAAAATGGCAGGGCTTCAAGATTTGGCAGGCACATACAATTTGCCCAAAGAAAAATCCGGCCATATAAATGTGTTCACCGCCGCCGGCGCAGTAATTCCTATTGTGGTAGATTTTAAAAGGGACGATTAAGATGGCCACTCTTCGTAAAAAAGGAAATGCATATTTTATTGATTATCGTGTCAACGGTCGACGACTTCGTAAAAGCGTTGGCCGTTCTAAGAAGATTGCCGAGCTTGCCCTAAAAGACCTCGAAGTAAAGATTGCAAAGAATGAATTAGGCTTTATCAAAACGGATCAATCTTTTGAAAAACTTCTTACCGAATTTAAAACATACTGTCAAACAAACCTCGCCCCAAATACTCGCAAACGTTATGGCTCGATTTTAGATAATTTTTTAAGATTTCTTTCACAAAGCCATATCCGTTTAGAAAAGTTGTCACAGTTTACCTCGAAGACCTTTGAGGATTTTAAACAATTTCGTAAAGCAGAGGGTGCGGAAAATAGGACTGTTAACCATGAACTTATTGTAGTCAGCATGATGTTTCGGTTAGCTGTCCAATGGGGTTATGCTAAAGAAAATCCTGCAAAAGGTGTTTCAAAATTAAGAGTTCCACTAACAAATCCTCCACGATTTTTATCCGAAGAAGAGTGCAAAAAGGTATTGGATGCTTCAAATGAATGGTTATATCCAATAATTTATACATTTTTAAATACAGGAATGAGAAAGAGCGAATTGGAGAATTTAGAATGGTCAGACGTTGATCTTAAAAGGCGAAAGGTTAAGGTTTCGGTTAAAGATGATTGGACACCAAAAACGAATGAAAGAGAAATTCCGATCAATGACGGTTTATATGATGTGCTTTCAAAGCAAAAAGAAAGAGCGAACGGCAGTAAGTATGTTTTTCCGGATGAGAATGGCGAAAGAATTTATAAAAATCGTTTGAGAAGGACTTTGATGAGCTTAACAAAAAAGCTGGGTTTTGGTGAGGTTACTCAAATCCATGCTTTACGTCATACTTTTGCTTCACATTTAGTTATGAAGGGGGTCGATTTAGCGACGATTAAAAGGCTTATGGGGCATTCAGATATTGATACGACGATGATTTATAGTCATTTGACAGAGAAACATGTTGATGAGGCGGTGCACAGGTTGAAATTTTAGATTTTTCTTTCTGTAGATTTTACTATTTTACTAAGAGGGGTGTTGAGGGCTTGGGAGAGTTTATGGGCAACACCTAAACCGATGTCGACTTTGCCTAGCTCAATTGAACTGACATAAGTTCGATGGATGTCGGCTTTCTCAGCAAATACTTCTTGAGATAAGCCCAATTTTAGGCGGGTTTTCCTGATTTGTTGGCCAAATTGTTTAAGAAATTTCTTTGATTTGCCAAGTTCCTTCATGGCTGGTATACTTACACAGTGTAGATTATTTATCTACAGACTAACGTCTACAACAATAAGGAGATGAAAAAGTGAAGAAAATATTCGTGACCCCAGTGTTAATCTTTCTTGTGATTTTTTTAGTGAATGCTCAAACAGTAACAGCCCAATTGCCTTCTGTCTCTATAGGTAATGGCTGGGTAGATAACGGTAATACGGTTAGGCTTAGAACTGATTCGGACAGCGTCGGTATTGGAACAAGAAATCCTACCCAAAAAGTAGAGATAAATGGCGGGTTACGGTTAAATACTGCCGACACTCAACCAGTGTGTGACGATAATGCGCGCGGGACACAATGGTTTCGACAAGAAAGTACTGGAGATTCTTTGGAAGTTTGTAAATTTGTTGGTGTGCCTTTTGCCACACTTCAGGGCGCGCAATTGCCAAGTAAGCGATCTGGACTTTCTTGCGCCCAAGACTCTTCATCTTATAGGCAATATTGTTTTGGTGGTGCTTATTACGATACATCTGTTGAATATAATCCCAAAAATGATTCTATAGCAAGCAAAAATGGAAGACTGCCCACTGCGAGAGCGTTTCTGTCTTGTTCTGAAGATACATCATCTAACAAAATTTACTGTTTTGGTGGATCCACGGGCGGTTACGGATATGGAGAGGTTGGGCTTAATGATATTGTAGAATATAATCCTTTGACAGATTCTGCTACTACTAAAACCGCGATTCTGCCTAGTCCTAGATTGGGTCTTTCTTGTGCCCAAGACTCTTCTACAAATAAGATTTATTGCTTTGGTGGCCTCGCCACAAACGGTGTTCATCTTGATGAAATACTCGAGTACGATCCTTCAGGAGATAACATTATAGTAAAAGCAGCGAAACTGCCAACAGGCAGATATGGTCTTTCCTGCGCGGAGGACACTTCTACACACAAAATATATTGCTTTGGCGGGGATGTAAATTATGGCAGTCAGGGTTATCAAAGTGATATTTTAGAATATGACCCCCTTGCAGATGTGCTTATTGTAAAAACAAGGTCATTGCCTGAAGCGGTAGTTTATTCTTCTTGTGCATTTTCGGCCAATAATTTTTATTGCGTGGGTGGAAGAATGCCGGGGTCAATCAACTCTAATCAAATTGTTCGTTACGATCCCGCAGCAGATACGACTAGCATATCAAGTTTCCCAAAAGAATTTGATCAAAGTTCCTGTTCTCAAGATTCTTCTAGCGGCAAAATATATTGTTTTGGCGGAGAAGAGTTTAATGAAAGTGCATTTAGCTCTGATATATTTGAGGTAAATCCAGTTGGTTTGCAATGGGTGCCAATAGATTAAGCGAAGTAAAAGCCTAGGTTAAGAGAGTAAATGCACATTTGGGTTAAAGAAGGCTGTGTCCCGACGGACTAAATGCGTTTTGGGCAGGCATTCTTTCGTTTTTATTTAGATGTTGGGCGGTAGACTTAAAAATATTTGCCCGTTTTTTTGGGTGAGGCATAGAAGGGATCTGTAATGGAAAAAGATTGGGATTTTATTAATGATTTATTGAATGTTTATGAGAGTAGCGCTGAAGAAATAAAAAGGCTGTTTTTAAGCCATCAGTTGGACAGCAACAAGGTTTGGGGAAATTACGAATGTTTTTTGCGACGGCACGAAGGGGCTCTTATGATTGCCTTTAATGGGATAGAAAAAGAGAAATTTATCACGCCTTCAGTTAAATATTTTATACATCCTCAACGCATTTCTTCTGAGTTTCCAATGTGGGTGATCGCTGCCTACCCGGATGTACTGGTATGGTACTATACTGATCTTACAATTGACAAAAAACTGCTTATTAGGAACAGCCAGGAAAGTTTAACAAAATTTTTAGACAATTTGGTTGGTC
>CAYGEE010000064.1:0-12137 GCA_964348765.1 uncultured Planctomycetales bacterium
CTAAAGACGAAAAAGAAATGACCGCTTACCACGAAGCCGGTCATGCTTTACTTTCTTTATATATTGATGAAGTTGATACCTTCACAAAAGTCTCGATCATCCCCAGAGGGATGGCCGGTGGATACACATTGACACCTCCGACAGAAGATAAGCATTACTATAACAAAAAAGAACTTTTAGGTCGCATGACCGTCTTTCTCGGCGGACTTGTTGCGGAAGAACTCTACAAAGGCGTAACCTCAACAGGCGTATCTAATGACCTTGAAAATGTCACAAAGATCGCTCGCGCAATGGTCTGCGTTTATGGGATGAGCGAAAAATTAGGACCCATGGCCTTTGGACAAAATGAAAATATGCGCTTTCTAGGGCGGGATCTCATGGAACACAAAGATTACAGTGACGATACAGCACGGCTGATCGATGGAGAAGTTAAAAATTTAGTCTCCACAGCTTACACGCAAGCAAAAGATATCTTGGTCAAAAACCGTGATAAGCTTGAACTTCTTTCAAAAAAACTCATCGAAAAAGAAGTCATGGATATTGATGAAGTAAAAATCTTGTTTGGAATGCCCCCCAGCAAAAGTGATGAGCCGACAGAAACAATCATCCAACCATCGGCAACAACGAACGGGGATATAAATAAAACTGCCATTTGATAGTCCTTTAACGAAATACAAAAGCTATATTTTTCCACTAGCCTCCCTCGGTAAAAAACGAGGGAGGTCATTGTAAGAACGAAACATTCAAGATCCTTAAAAGTGATCCTATCTCCCAATTCCAAATTATCTAACCGAAAAGAATATACTCTTGTTTTAAGGAACTATCCTCTCAAAGTTGGCGTTAAAACAAAGATCATGGGGATCATCAATGTGACCCCAGACTCCTTTAGTCGGGACGGATTACTAAGATCCAAAACAAGCTCTACAGAACACGTGGTAGACTTCGCCCTCAAGCTCATCAAATTCGGTGCAGACATCCTAGATGTCGGGGGAGAATCATCCCGTCCGGGAGCGGATCCGATCTCAGAAAAAGAAGAATCCCAAAGGATCATTCCAACCCTTAAAGAATTAGCCAAGAAAGTTTCCATCCCAATTTCTGTCGACACTTATAAACCTCTGGTGGCTGAAAAAGCACTTGATGCCGGAGCAAGCGTGATTAACAACATTATGGGCATCAAAGAGAACAAGAAGCTTTTGCGAATTATCGCGAAATATAAAGCTGGGATCGTTCTCATGCACTTAAAAGGATCGCCTAAGACAATGCAAAAGAAGATCAGCTATAAAAATGTTGTTAAAGAAATTATTCTGGAACTTAAAATAGCCATAGAAATTTGCTTGGAAAATGGGATCAAATCAGATAGAATTATTGTCGATCCGGGAATTGGATTCGGTAAAACACTTGAACATAACATAACGATCCTCGGAAACTTAAAGAGTTTTGAGATCCTAGATCAACCTCTATTAATCGGCACGTCACGCAAATCGTTTATCGGAAAAGTCTTAAACAAAGATGTCGACGACAGATTGATTGGAAGTATCACCTCCGCATGCTTAGGGGCGTTTCAAGGAGCGCATATTCTCCGTGTTCACGATGTTGCACAAACAAAAGAAGCTTTAACACTCACTGATGTAATAATGCAAAAAGCATTTTAAAAACCTAAGAACATTATGACCTATTTTTTAATTTGGGATATTTTAAAACCAACTCTTGAGATCATGATCTTATGGATCGTGATCTACCGAATTCTAGCTTTCTTTGAAGGAACACGGGCTTTTCAAGTTCTAAAAGGACTCACATATCTTTTGATCGCTTTTGTACTCTCACAGATCTTAGGATTAGATACTCTCAATTGGCTTTTAACGAAATTCTTCGGGATCTCGATCATCGCCTTTATCATTATCTTCCAGCAGGAGATCCGCTTAGGATTAGCCCGGCTTGGACAACAGCACCTTTTCAATATCTCCCTCGAAGAATCAGAGATCATCACGATCATCGAAGACCTTCGTTCAGCTTTATATCGACTGTCACAACAAAAGATCGGATGCCTGATCGCCATTGAACGTGAAACAAAATTAAATACGTATATTGAAAGCGGCGTGCTATTGGATAGTAAAATCTCAAAAGAGGTCATCCTCAGCATCTTCTTGCCACAATCACCCATTCATGATGGAGGAGTTATTTTACGCAATGATCGGATTGTTGCGGCAAGCTGCTTATTCCCATTATCTGAGAATCCTCATTTTAGCAAAACGACCGGAACACGCCATTTGGCCGCGGTGGGAATAACAGAAGAGACCGATGCCATTTCAATCATCGTCTCCGAGGAGACGAAAGAGATCTCTATTTCCCATGATGGAAAGATCATAACGATCGAGAATGAAGATCAATTCATGAGCATCCTTAAGAGCTATCTTGTTATTAAAGGTAAGAAAAAGAAATGAAAAAAGAATTCACCTACAATTTCAAACTAAAAGTTATCGCCTTGCTTTTAGCCATCACTGCCTGGCTTTATGTTAACGACAGGCTTCTACACAACCATTCAATTTTATTTCCACAAAATATCCATCAAAGATCTTAAGTTATGGCAAAATTAGGCGTTAATATTGATCATGCGGCAACACTGCGCCAAGCTCGCCGAGGATCAGAACCTGATATCATCAAAGCTATACAGATCTGCGAACAAGCAGGGGCAGATGCCATTGTTTGCCATTTGCGGGAAGACAGAAGGCATATTCAGGATGCTGATATCTTCAAAATAAAAAGGACTGTCACAACAAAGTTCATTTTTGAACTTTCTCTTGATCCAAAAATTGTTGAAATCGCGAAAAAAGTGAAACCTGATCAAGCCATGTTCGTTCCCGAGCGGCGACAAGAAGTCACAACAGAAGGCGGCCTTGATGTAAAAAAGAACCTGATCCGAATCGATCAAGCGTTCTCACAACTTAGAAAGAATAACATCAAACTCTGTTTATTTATTGATCCCAAAAAAGGATCTATTGATCTGTCAAAAAAACTCGGAGCCGACAGCATTGAACTTCACACCGGTCATTATGCGGACGCAAAAAATGCTGCGATCAAAAAGAAAGAATTAAACATCCTTAACGACATGACACAATACGCTCACAGCCAAGGGCTCATCGTCAATGCCGGTCATGGATTGAAATATCATGACGCGGGCGCAGTTGCAAGAATAAAGAATATTCATGAGCTCAATATCGGGCACTCAATTATTTCTAATGCGGTCTTTTGGGGCCTTGAAAAAGCGGTTAGAGACATGCTCACACTAGTGAAAGGCGAACATGATCATCGGAACAGGAATTGATATCATTGAAGTAGCGCGCATTCATAAAGCGATCGAACGCTGGGGCGAAAATTTCTTAAAATTCGTTTTCACAGACGATGAGATCGCATATGCAAAAGAACATAAATTCCCGACCCAACATTTTGCCGCCCGATTCGCCGCGAAAGAAGCTGTTTTTAAAGCTCTTGGTGATCAAAGCAATATCGGATGGAAAGATATTAAAGTCTTAAACGACAAAGACGGACGGCCGATCTGTATTTTCAAACGAAAAAATTTTAAACATAAGATACACATTTCTCTATCACACACCAAAAATTATGCGGTTGCCAGCGCAATTGTCACGAAAAAATAAAGATTCCCACAAAAATGACTTCGGACACGCTTTGATCCTGGCCGGATCAAAAAAAATGCTTGGAGCAGCTGCTCTGACAAGCCTTGCCTGCATGCGTTCCGGCTGCGGACTTGTTACCGTCGGTATCCCAAAAAGTTTAAATTCTGTTATTCAGAAAAAAATTTCCAGTGTGATCATGACACTCCCGTTAAAAGAAACACCTGATCAAACCTTGGATCATTCTGCCATTATCGAGATCGAAAGATCTTACACCAAATATACAGCGATCGCCCTAGGTCCCGGATTATCAACTCATCCCAAAACACAGAAACTGATCTTAAAAATAATTTCCAGTTCGCCAAGACCCATCACAATCGACGCGGATGGGCTAAACGCAGTGGCAGAGAACTTAGATGTCCTCACCAAAACAAACACACCAAAGATCCTAACCCCTCATTTGGGTGAATTTAAAAAGCTTATCGATCTCAAAAAAAATATTATCTTAAAAGACAGAGAACGATATGCTTCAAATTTTGCAAAAAAATTCCGGTGTGTTCTCTTGCTCAAAGGTCATCAAACGCTTGTCGTTAACGAAAACGGAGAGATCTATATCAATAAAACAGGAAATGCAGGAATGGCAACAGCCGGAAGTGGTGATGTCTTAACCGGGATCATCACCGCCTTCGTCGCCCAAGGATTATCCGCGTATGAGGCCGCAAAATATGGAGCGTATATCCACGGAAAAGCGGGCGACCTTGCGGCGAAAAATAAGGGCAGGATCTCGCTTATCGCGTCAGATATTATTGAATCTCTTCCAAAAGTGTTAAAAAGTTAAAATCTTGACACAACAAACTCTATCAGACACACTTTAAATATCTATGACAACAAAAAGAATAAAACTAGAGCCACCGAACAACGAAAAAAAGATCCTGCTTCATTCCTGTTGCGCACCGTGTTCAGGAGAGATCATGGAAGCCCTTGTCGATTCAGGGATCGATTTTACTATTTTCTTTTATAATCCTAATATCCATCCTCGGGAAGAATATGAAATTCGTAAAAAAGAGAATATCCGTTTCGCTGAAAAGATGAATATCCCTTTTATTGATGCTGACTACGACAGAGATAATTGGTTTGCTCGGATCAAGGGCCTTGAAATGGAGCCGGAAAGAGGCGCTCGATGCACCAGTTGTTTTGATATGCGCTTTGAGCGAAGCGCTTTATATGCGGCCGAACACGGTTTTAAAGTATTTACGAGCAGTCTTGGCCTTTCCCGCTGGAAAGATATGGATCAGATCAATGGCTGCGGATTGCGCGCGGCAGCGCATTTTCCGGATATCACCTATTGGACATTTAATTGGCGCAAATTCGGCGGTTCCGCCCGCATGTATGATATCGCCAAACGCGAAGAATTTTACAAACAAGAATATTGCGGATGTGTTTATTCCCTCAGGGACACAAATCTTTGGCGGGCAAAGAATGGGAAAGAAAAGATCATAAAAGGAGTTAACTTTTATTCATTTGATCAGCCTAAAAATGACACCCAAATAGAAAATCCAATTTAATGCTTATCGCCGGACATTTTTCATTTATAATGTTGGGAGTTTCGCGGTTGTGTCATTGCGAGCCCTGGTTTTTAGGGCGAAGCAATCTTTTTAAAAGGATTGCTTCGTCGCCGATGTTATTAAAAATAATAATTGCTCCTCGCAATGACACAGAAAAAATGTTCAAACGCGAAAATCCTAAATTTTTATTTATTAAAACCTCAATGGAAAGACGTGTTCGATGAAAGGAATTATCTTAGCAGGAGGCAAAGCAACACGGCTGTACCCGATCACAAAAGGGACATGCAAACAGCTTCTGCCTGTTTACGATAAACCGATGATCTATTATCCTTTATCGATCTTGATGCTTGCCGGGATCAAAGATATCCTGATCATTTCAACCCCCAACGATCTGCCAAATTTTGAAAATATTTTCGGCAATGGCCAAAGATTAGGAATAAAGATTTCCTATGCACAGCAACCTACGCCGGGAGGGATCGCTCAGGCATTTCTTATCGGGGAAGAATTCATCGGAAAAGACCATGTCTGTTTGATCCTTGGCGACAATATTTTCTTTGGAGATAAACTCACACAACTTTTACACGAAGCGGTCAGAAATAAGAATGGCGCCAGCATTTTTGCCTACTATGTCCGTGATCCAAAACGCTATGGCGTCATCGCTTTTGATAAAGATCTAAAAGCAACATCCATTGAAGAAAAACCCAAGAAACCCAAATCGAATTGGGCGGTCACGGGATTATATTTCTACGACAATCAAGTCGTCAATATCACAAAAAGACTAAAACCATCCGCACGCGGAGAACTTGAGATAACCGATCTTAACAAAGAATATCTCAAACAAAAAAAATTACATGTCAAAACGCTCGGTCGAGGATTCGCCTGGCTTGACACGGGAACTTATGACTCGTTGATCGATGCTTCGATCTTCATTAAAACGATCGAAGAAAGGCAAGGCCTTAAGATCGGCTGCGTTGAAGAGATCGCTTATCGAATGAATTCTATCAATAAAAAACAACTCCTCGAACTTGCCCGGGAGATCCCGACAAGTTATGGAGAATATTTAAAATACATCGCTGACAATGAATAAATCTATCTTGATCGTTGGAAAAGGTTATATCGGAGAAAAGCTCGCGAAAGAGCTTAATTGTCCGCTATCAGATAAACGGATCAATAATTTCGAGGATGTTCATGCGCTGATCAAAACATATCAGCCCAAGATCATCATCAACTGTATAGGCCACACCGGACAAAGAAATGTTGATGACTGTGAACTAGCGCTAGATAAAACCCTTCACGCCAACAGCTACGTCCCGATGCTTCTTGCAGAGGGCTGTTTGCGGAACAATATCCGCCTTGTTCATATCAGCAGCGGTTGTATCTATGATTTTAATTATTCCAAATCCGCTCCGTTAACCGAAGACCAAATACCGGACTTCTACAAACTTTATTACAGCCGGACAAAGATCTATGCCGAGAATTTCTTATTAGAACTTTCCAAGCGATATGACATCCTGATCATCCGTATTCGAGTTCCGCTTGATAACCGTCCGCATCCGAGAAATGTCCTCACAAAGATCATTAATTACAAAACGATCATCGATGTGCCGAACTCAGTGACTTATATTCCTGACTTTGTTAAAGCCATGAAACATTTGATCAAGGTCAAAGCAACCGGGATCTATAATGTGGCCTGCGAAGGAGGGTTGCTTTATCAGAATATCCTTGATGTCTATAAAAAATATCATCCGGAATTTGAATATAAGATCATTAGCCTAAAGAAATTGAATTTAATCCGAACCAATTTGATCCTTTCGACGAAAAAGCTTGCAAAAACAGGATTCAAAGTTAGAAAGATTAAAGATATTCTTCAAGAATGCGTTAAGGAATATGTTAAAACAAAATAAAACATTATTAGTCACCGGCGGCGCGGGATTCATTGGAAGCGAATTCGTCCGTCAAGCTGTTAACAACGGTCTAAACATCGTTGTTCTTGATAAAATATCTTATTCAGGAGATTTAGAACGATTATCCAGCGTTAAACATAAGATCCAATTTTATAAAACAGATATTGCACAAAAAACAGCCCTTGAGAATGTTTTCAAGAAAGTAAAACCTACTGCGATCGTTCATTTCGCCGCCGAAACTCATGTCGACAGAAGCATTCATCACTCGATCGATCCGTTCATCCAAGCGAATGTGATCGGAACACAAAATCTCATTGAACTCTCAAGAAAATATCAGATAAAAAGATTTATCCACATTTCAACCGATGAAGTTTACGGGCAGAGCCGTTCAGGAAAATTCAAAGAAAATTCACCCATAAGCCCCAATAATCCTTACTCAGCGACTAAAGCAAGTGCAGAGATGCTTGTCAAAGCCGCTATTCACACATTTGAATTTCCCGCGATCATTATCCGTCCGGCCAATAATTACGGGCCGTGGCAATATCCGGAGAAATTCATTCCCGTTATCATTACTAAAGCGCTCAAAGGCGCCAATATCCCTGTCTATGGAAAAGGTTTACAGATCCGAGAATGGCTGCACGTTACCGACTGCGCGAGTGCCATACACTTTATCCTTAAAAAAGGGACAATAGGAGAAGCTTATAATATCGGAAGTTATTTTGAAAAACCTAATATCGAAACAGCCAAAACTGTACTAAAATTATTAGGAAAGAATAAAGATCAGATCGAATTTGTCAAAGACAGACCTGGGCACGACTTTCGTTATTCTGTTGATTGCGAAAAACTCCACAAACTCGGATGGAAGCCGAAAGTAACCTTTAAAGAAGGGATCAGCCAAACGGTTGATTGGTACATGTCCCATCAAGATTGGTTGAAGAAAAAGATCGATTTTTTGGAAAAATATTGGAAGACGGTTTATAGATAAAAATTAAAAGTTTTATGTGGCGCGGATAGTCGCGGATTCGAAACGGATGGTCGCAGATTAAATCGACAAAAATATCCGCGACCATCCGCTTACAATCAGCGACTATCCGCGTAAAAGAGTTTTTTAAAACTATGAAACTTATCATCCAAATCCCCTGCCTAAACGAAGAAGAAAGCCTGCCAAAGACTTTAGCAGCTTTACCTAAACACATTGACGGCATTGACGCGATCGAAGTCCTTGTCATTGACGATGGCAGCACGGATAAAACATCAGAAATAGCCAAAGCTAACGGCGTTGACCATGTCATCCGTCTGACAAAACGAAAAGGGCTTGCCCGCGCGTTTCACACCGGCCTTGATGCCTGCTTAAAACGCGGTGCAGACATTATCGTCAACACTGATGCTGATGGACAATATAAGGGAGAGGATATTACTCGGCTCGTAAAACCTATCCTCGATGGTAAAGCAGATATCGTCATCGGCAATCGCGACATTGAGAATATTAAACAATTCTCCTGGCTTAAAAAACGTCTCCAACGGATCGGAACAGCCGTCGTTAGGCAATTAGCCGGATCAAAGATCCAAGATGCCACAACGGGATTTCGGGCCTACAACAAAGAAGCGGCGTTAAGATTAAATATTATCTCAGATTATACGTATACTCTTGAAAGCATCATCCAGGCAGAACATAAAGCGCTCGCGATCGAGAACATCACGATCAATATCAACGACGTCAAACGCCCGTCGCGGCTGTTTAAAAATATTCCCGAATACATCAAGCGGTCGATTGTGACGATCATAAGAGTTTACGCAATGTACAACCCATTGCGATTATTCTTAACATTTGGAACGATATTTCTTTTCTCCGGATTTCTCATCGGCTGCCGATTCTTGTATTTTTATCTTTTAGGCGAAGGCGGAGGAAAGATCCAATCGCTTATTTTAGCAGCAGCCCTACTCATTATCGGATTTCAACTTCTTGTCGTTGGGTTGGTATCGGATCTTATCTCAGCAAATCGGAGACTTATGGAAGAAGCGTTATTACGTATCAAGAAAATTGAACTTTCCAAAAATCAAAACACTTAATGAGTGATGATCTTCAAAAATTAAACCCAATTAAGATTTGTTATTTCCCCGGACGAGAATCAGGTTACTCCAGGAATCGTGTTTTAATTAAAGGAATGCGCGAAGCAGGAATAATTGTTCATGATTGTTCATCCGCTTCAAAAAGTTTTCTTCGTTACATCTCAAGTTTTCTGAAGTTCCTATACTTTAAAAACAACTGTGACTTTATTTTCGTTGGATTTTTAGGGCAATTTCTAGTCCCGATCATCAAAGTTTTCACACGAAAAAAGATCCTCTTTGATGCGTTTATTTCTATCTATCAAACGATGTGTTTTGACCGTCAAATATTTAGTCCCAATAGTCTAAAAGGTAAACTAGCCAAATGGATAGACCAAAAAAGCTGTGCGGACGCGGATATTATCTTTCTAGACACAGATCAGCATATTCAATATTTCATAAATACATTGGATATCGACAAAGACAAATTACACAAACTTCCCGTTGGTTCTGATGATTCCATTTTTTATCCACGCGAATCAACAAACAAGAAAGAGTTCATTGTCCATTTTCACGGAGAGTTTCAACCCTTGCATGGGACACCATATATTGTCGAAGCTGCAAAAATCCTACCCAACATTAAGTTTCAAATGATCGGAAAAGGAACAGAGCTGCTTAAATGCAAAGAATTAACAAAGAAATATCAACTATCGAATATCGAATTTAAAACTCCTGTCGCATACGAAAAACTTCCGAAATATATGTCGCAAGCCTCTGTCTGTTTGGGCATTTTTGGTGATACAGAAAAAGCTAAATTGGTTATCCCGCATAAAGTTTATGAAGCACTCGCTATGGGCATCCCAATCATAACAGCCGAGGCCGAAGCAACAAGAGAGTCACTAACGGACAAGCTCAATTCTATCCTATGCCAGCCAGCTGATCCAGTCCGTTTAGCCGAAGCGATCTTATTTGCTAAAAACAATAAAGATCTTGCTATAACAATAGGGAAGAATGGCTACAATCTATTTAAAGAAAACTATACTCAAAAGAAAATAGGAGAAACGGTTCATCGTACAGTTGCCGATCTCATAGCGCCATCATCATAACAAGCAAACCCTATGGAAATAACGCGTAAAATATTGATCAAGAACACATTTCAAACTTTCTTCGGACAAGGCGTTCCATTCGTAGTCGCTTTTTTTTCTGTCCCAATCATCATTAAAGGGCTCGGCGTCGACCGATTTGGCGTCCTCATGCTGATGTGGTCAGTGATCGGATATCTCAGTTTATTTGATTTCGGATTAGGGCGAGCCCTAACACAGCAAGTTGCTCAACTGCTAGGAAAGGATACAACCTCAAAACAGGAAATGACGACTTTAATAGGATCCTCGTCTGGAATGCTTATAATCCTTGGGATCATTGGCGGAATCCTAGGTGCAGTTAGCTCCCACTGGATAGTCCATCATTTCTTGAAAATCCCTGAGTTCCTTTTGGAAGAAACAACATTTTCACTTTATATCCTATGTTTTTCGATGCCTGTCATTTTTCTTTCAAGTGGTTTGCGTGGAATCCTTCAAGGCTATCAACGATTCGACCTTATCAACGCCGTTCAGATCCCCATGGGAATTCTAATGTTCTTAATTCCGCTCGCTATATTGCCGATATCAAAAAGCCTCATCTTCATCATTGGGACATTATTCATTTTTAGAATTATCACGTTGATGTTCTACTTCGCACTTGTCATTAACATTACGTCCATTCCCATTCATACCCTCACTTTTAAGCCTGATAAAGTCTCCACACTTTTTTCATTCGGAGGGTGGATGACAATAAGCAATGTGATTAGTCCATTGTTAGTTTATTTTGATCGTTTTATTTTAGGTTCAATGACAACAATGCAAGCCGTTACGTTTTACACAACCCCCTATGAAATGATCACAAAACTATGGATCATCCCAACATCTCTTGCCAACGTATTATTTCCCACTTTCAGCACAACTCACCAAAGCGATCCCATCCGGACTCAGAAACTTTATTTAAGTGGTTTAAAATATGTCCTACTTTTCTTATTCCCTGTCATCCTTTTGACTGCTGGTTTCGCTCGTGAAGGACTTTCCTTCTGGATCAATCCTGATTTTGCAGTACACAGCTCAAGGATTCTTCAATGGCTAGCTTTAGGTGTTTTCATTAACAGTCTCGCTCAGATAGCGATCAATCTCGTTCAAGGAGTAGGGAGACCAGATCTTTCTGCCAAACTTCATTTTTCCGAACTACCGATTTATCTCATTGCTTTATACTTACTAATCTTAAAGTATGGCGCAGAAGGCGCAGCCATAGCCTGGGTTCTAAGAGTAACATTCGACGGAACTGTTCTTTTCATATTTGCCAATAATCTTCTCCCAATCGACAAATTATATTTTAAAAAAACATTATTCTTAATCCTTTTAGCAATAATGGCCATCATCACTATTCCTTTTATAAAAAGTATCCCAACAAGAATAATCTTCCTAACATTCAACATGTTTCTACACTTGTTATATATTTGGAAATTCCTTTTAACCTACGATGAACAAGTTTACATTAGTAAATACTTAACAAAACGATGAAACCTCCAGCCATAACTCCTATTACTCCTACAAAAGAGACTATTTGTGCAATCATTGTTACATATTTCCCGGACAAAGACTTTCTTCAGAGACTACAACTCATTCGACAACAAGTCAGTCATGTGATTATTGTAGATAATTCGGCTACTCTAGAATATCGCGACCTATTATTAACAGCAGCAGGCACGGGTTCCGTTAATTTGGAATTTAACAAAAAGAATGTCGGTGTAGCAAAAGCCATTAATATCGGGATAGCTTTAGCAAAAAAACAAAAATTTCCATGGATCATATCCTTCGACCAAGACACGACAATAGAACCATTCATAATCTCGACACTCGAAAGAATTTATAATCAAATAAACAACAAAAATTTAATAGCTATTATCG
>CAYGEE010000065.1:0-12088 GCA_964348765.1 uncultured Planctomycetales bacterium
GTCATCTTCCCTCTTTTTCTTTTAACCAATCACTTCTATCAGGAAATCTTTTTTGGACGGCATTTAGTCTCTCCTACTTGGCAGAAACTCTCTCTGGGTTTTCTTTTGGAGCAAATCCTCCTCGTCGCTCTTCCTGAAGAATTTTTCTTTAATAAATCGAAAAATAACAAGCAATACTTTTGTGATCAGAGGCAATTCAGCGTTCATTGAGGTAAAGATCGATTCAAAACGGGGACCGACAAAAATGGCAAAAAACCCGACCGCACCCATGGCCACAATAAATAAAATAACTGGATAAATGAGCCCGGAAATGATCGTCGCTTTAAAGGATGCTTGCTGTTGCAGATAAAAAGTTAATTTATTTAAAACAAGTGGCATTGTCCCTGAGGCTTCTCCGACTTCAATAAGGCTCACCCAGAAGGGGCTAAAAACTGTCGGATGCTTTGAGAGCGCATAGCTTAAGTTCCGCCCTTGTTCGATATCCAGTTTAATGGTATTTAGGATCTTAGAGAGTTTTTCGCTTTCGACCTGAGATTGGATAACATCAATACTTCGGATCAGTGTCACACCGGCTTCAAGCATCGTAGCCAACTGTTGAGCAAACCCGATAAGATCTTCCAGTTTGATGTTTTTGTGACCGAATTTCTTTGCTTTTTTAGATTGATTTAATTTTTTCTTAGCATGGGGAGCTTCGAGTTTTTTGACGTTGACGATAAAATAACCTTGAGATTGAAGTTTATCAACAAGAGTTTGCTGGTTGAGCTCATCAATAACATTCTTATATGTTTTTCCTTCTTTATCTTTAACGGTATAAGAAAACTTTGGCACGTGAAACTCCTTTAGACTTTTTGCGTTTGAATACTCTTTCTGTGTATTTGTTTAGAGAATCTCGACAAGATGCATTCTGTGTCATTGCGAGCCCTGTTTTTTAGGGCGAAGCAATCTTTTTAAAAGATCGCTTCGCTGTCGCTAAAAACTTTTCATCTCGCGATGACACAATTGAAAAATGTTAAAGTTCTTTCTCATACACGTTAAACATTTACTTTTATTCGATACTTACGCGGCAGACTTCATCGTAGCTGGTAAAGCCTTTTTCAATAAGCCGTAATCCTGATTCAAATATTGTGGTCATTCCGTTCTTGCGGGCTTGATCTTTGATCGCACCGCTATTGGCACCTTGAGAAATAAGCGCGCGGATGGAATCATCAATAGCAAGAACTTCTGCAATGACAATACGTCCGCGATAGCCGGTGAATTTACATTCCTCGCAGCCCTTTGGCCGATAGATAAGATCTGTTTTAAATTTTATACCGCCATGCTGGTTGGGATCCGGTTCATAGGGATCTTTGCATTTTTGACATAATCTCCGGCCAAGCCGTTGGGCCATGATCATTGTTAATGACGGTGTAAGAAGATAATTAGGGATGCCAATGTCGACAAGACGTGTGATCGCGGAGGCGGCATCATTAGTGTGAAGTGTGCTTAAGACAAAATGTCCTGTTAACGCCGCGCGCACGCAGATCGTCGCTGTTTCCATATCGCGCGTCTCTCCGACCATGATGACATCAGGATCTTGACGTAAAAATGCTTTTAGGGCCGTTGCAAATGTTAAACCGATATCGGGTTTAACCGCGACTTGATTGATACCATTTATTTTAAATTCGACGGGGTCTTCGACTGTTATGATATTCTTTGTCGGGTCGATCGTTTCCCGTACGGCAGAATAAAGTGTCGTGGATTTTCCGCTTCCCGTCGGGCCGGTAACAAAAAATAGCCCAAAAGGCTTTCTAAGGGCTTTTCGTAGGGCTTCGATCTGTTTGGAATCAAATCCAAGGCTTGCCAGTTCCAGAGGAACGGCCGCTTTATCTAAAATACGCATGACCACTTTTTCTCCCCAGACAGTGGGGATCGTGGAAATACGTAAGTCAACGGTACGATTTTCAAGCTTTGCGCTAATTGCGCCATCTTGCGGAAGTCGTTTTTCAGCGATGTCGAGTTTCGCAAGGATCTTAATACGCGAGATGATCGCTAAATGCAGATGTGACGACGGCGGCGGAATATCATATAATGCTCCGTCAATGCGATAACGCAGGGAAATTTTCTCTTCAAAAGGTTCAATATGGATATCACTTGCCCGCTCATCGATCGCTTGGCGGATGATCAGATCGACGAGTTTAATGACCGGAGCCTCGCCTGCTTTCTCAATAAGTTTATCCATGCTGAGTTCAGCAGTAGAATTGTCTTTTTTGGCCGCGGCAAAAGGATCATCGATCTGTTGAAAATAAGAACTTTCAACCGCCGTATTAAGCATGGAAGACTTGCCTTCCGCTTTATTCTCGGTGAAATAATAGTCTGCGATCGCTTTTTGCATGGCGGAATGGGTGACGATCACAAGATTAATCTCGCAGCCGGTGATTCTTTTAAGATTGTCTAAGATCAGAAAATCCAGCGGATCCGTGATCGCGCAGGTTAAGGAATTCATTGTTCTTGATAATGGGAGGACTTTATATTTTTTAGCAAAATCAGCCGTGATCACTTTATCCAATTGCTGATCCGCGGCGGGCTTAAATAATTCAGGCTTGTCTGAAGAGTAGTAAGGGATCCCCAGCTGTGTCCCTAATGCTTGTGCCATATTCTCTTCGGTGATATATCCTAGCTTAAGGAGGATCTCTCCGATACGTCCTCCTTTATTGCTTTTTTGGTTCTCAATGGCTTTATTAAGCTGAGATTCGGTGATCAAGCCTTGGTCAATGAGGATCTGTCCGATTTTTAAATGGGCCATATGCTGTTATTTTTGAAAATGATTTAAAGAGTTCGTGATCTCTTTTGTCCGTTTTTTTGAACTCGTTTCTTCCCGTTCAAAATTTTGTTCATCAGGGATGTATCCAGCGGCAAGCGATAGATTCTCTCCAACAATATGCGGGGTAATGAAGATGATCAATTCGCGTTGCGAATCCCCCAGATCTTTATGTTTAAACGCAGAACCAAAGATAGGGATCTTTGATATAAAAGGCACGCGTGTGTTGGTTTCTTGTTTGCTGGTTCTTAATAATCCGCCAAGAACGACGGTGTCGCCATCTTTAATCCGCAACATGGATTTTGTGATCCGTTTTTCAGGATCTTTATAGCTTGAACTTGCCAGAATGCCGCTGGATGATTTTGCTTCGGTCACTTTGGGCTCAATAGCTAAAAGAATATCTTTTGTTTCAAGATTTGCCTGAGGGGTAACTTTTAAGGAAACTCCGGTTTCTGTTCTTTCGGCTGTTGTCGTCGCGGTTCCGATCCCTTCGGAGGCGGTTGTTGATTGGGTTACGCCAATAACTTCATCCGTTAATATTTCGATCGAGGCGGTTTCATTATTCAAAGTCAAGATCCGCGGACGGGCTAAACTTTTTGTGTCGGTTTGGTTCTTTAAAAAGTTCAGTGTGAATTTTAAGCCCTGGAATGAAACGGTACTGACTCTATAGCGTGCATCTTCAAATTGAGCATCTGTTACAGGTTTTTGGTCAAAGAATGGAAAAGGACTGTCTAAAAATGGATATCCATCATCACGTTCTCCTCCCTTGAATGTCATGGGTGCTTCCCCCCATTTTACGCCAAGAAGATCGGCGCTGTTTTTGGAAATATCAAGCATTTCGACTTCAATAAGAACTTGAGGGATCGGAATATCTAAACGGGCGATCGTTTGTTCAATGATGGGGAATTGTGCCGGGATGTCGGTGACAATGATGCTGTTCGTCCGGGCATCTTCTAAGACAAGTCCATCTGCTGAAACAATGCTTTTCAAGGTGCTTAAAATGCTGGAATCTCCTGACGAGCTTCCCGAGGATGAACCACCTGAAGAAGATCCGCCGGAAGATGATCCTCCCGATGAGCTTCCGCCGGAAGAGCTTCCTCCTGAAGATGAGCCGCCGGAGGAATCAATAGAAAATGTTTTTTTGAGTTTTGAACTGGAAACGGTCGCATATTTTAAGTGATAAACACGAGTGATCAATTCTTTGACCGGTAAATTAAGTTCTTTAACGATAAAAATATTGCTGTCTGATCTTACTTCGTAAGTTAAATTATTGGCTCTTAATATGCGTTCTAAGGCTTCTTCAATAGGAACATTCTCGAGATACAAGTTGACGGTCTTCGTGGAGATCTCGCTGGCCGCAATAAAATTCATTCCGGATTGTTGTGAAAAGATCTTTAAGACATCATTAAGAGACGCGTCTTTAAAATCCATGGATATTGTTTTCTTGGGAACTGGGTCTAAATAATTGGAGAGGCTTGAATAGGTTTCGGCAGATACAAAAGTCCCTTTGAACAGAATGCTGGTCAGAGCAATTAAAAATATCAGAAATGATGGTCTCTTCTTCATCAACATTCTCCTTATGGTTTAATGGTCAAATTTGTTCCTTGGAACATAATATCAATACCAGTTTTGTTGATAGCAATGATCGTTGCGTCAGAAACAGAATCGCCAATATTAACAACACGGTTGTTGACAATGGCTTGTGGTCGATTTGTATTCCAAATTAATCCGGTGATCAAAAATTTGGGCGGTGTCGTCGATCTTTTCTCATCAGCATTAGATGACCCTTCTGATGATTGTTCTTTTGGTGCAGGTGTCTCTTTTTTTTGTACAGGTGATAAAGGTGTTATTTTCTTTTCGGCCGGAATTTTTGGGTTAAATGGATTCTTAATGAGAGATTGTGCCAACGGCTCATTGTTGTCGATCGAGAGAATATTCTCAGGTTTTGCGTGCGCTGTGGATAGACCGCAAAGAAATAAAACGGTTAAACACATCCATGCTTTTTTTAGGTTATTTAGCGTCATTGAGTTTAATGGCTCCTATTTCCAAATTTGCATTTATGATGTTCTCAACTTGATCATCTTTTTTCTTTTGGTCGGTATTTGTTGTCATGGAGCCCGACCACTTATCCACACGTAAGGCGTAGGGTGCGGATTCTATATCTTTTATGAATAGAACGACATTTTCATAGCTTTCTGACGTGATATTAAGCCGCACGGAAGTTAATTTCGCGTAATCATTTTGTTTCTCTTCTGCTGGGGAAAAAGATAATATCTGGACATTGCGGTTAACAGCGAATTCAGAAAGTTTATCGACTAATTGATCGCTGGGGATCGCTTTTGAGAAATTGTCTGTGAAATTCTTGAACTTTGCTTCCGCTGTTTTTATGCCATCGACGATCTGCATTTTTTCTTGTAGTTTTTTCTCTTCATTTTTTAAAAGTTCGTATTTTAATTTCTTTCCGCTGTAAATAAAGATCCCGGCATAGATCGTCAGTCCGATCAAAACGACGGTGACAAGCAAATCCGGCCGGCTGAGGATCCTTTCTTTGATCTGTGCGGCATCCAAGCTTTTGAGGTCTTCAAGTTTTATCTCACTAAGTTGTTTTATGATATTCATATGGGGCCTATTGGCATTTGATCTTAAAGAAAGTTGTGGCGTAGTCGTTAAGCCGTTCGACTTTTACGGTTACAAGGTCGATATCGCTGAAGTCTCCCGATAGTTTTTTATTGTTTTTAAAAACACTTAGTGTTTTATTGACCAATCGGAATTGTTCTTTTGTCTTTTCAAGATAGGCATAGCCGCTGATCTCAATTGTTTTTTTTGTGGCGTTTGTTCCCCATGATGGGTATGTGATGTCCATTGTTTTTATCCATGTCCCGTCTGGTAACAGGCTTGGGATGAGTGCGAGATATTCCCCGACTTCACTGGTGATCCTGATCTCTTTATAGTTTTTGATCTTTTGCTCGATCTTTTCTGTTTTTTCTTTCATTTTTTCAACAGTGGATTCTTGATAGATCCCAAGTTGCTTTTTTAATGATTCAACTTTATTCCGGGGCCCTTCGACTATTCCGTTCGATAAAAAAAACGAGATCGCGATAAGCGGGATGCAGACAGAAGCGACTTTGATGACAGAGCCGGCTGAGAAATCTTTTTTTGTTATTTGGGTTTTGATCTTTACAGCTTTTTGTTTCTTTGCCGAGAAGTTATAGCTTAGTGTGGGGTCGGCATTGTTGGCCAAGCTGTTCCCGAATGCGTTAAGGATCCCGAGTTGGGTGATCGTGCTGTCTTGAAGAATAGATTGAGTTGTCATTGACGTTGTTGATATCCCGGTCTCCGTTGCAATGCTTGCGGCAAGATCTTTTTCATCAGTCGATGATAGGAGGATGATCTCTTTAATATCTAAATGTGAATCTTGACGTGTAAAATAATTTAGGGATATCCGGATCTCACTTAAGAACTGATTGAGCATGCTTTTATCATCGGTGTTGTCAGGTGCTGAACTTTTTATCGAAAAATCACGGACAAATTGCGGGGCATTGGAATTGACAACGATGACCTTCCCCCATTCTTTCCCTTTTTCGATCAGCACAACCGTTTGGTTGTCTGGAATTAATTTTCTTTGGGATAGAACTCGGATCAGGCTGATCGTTGATGGTTCGATGACCTCTACTTCAAATCCGGCTTGTTCCAGGATGCCTACATAATTTGCAAGAGAATCTTTTTTAACCGCAGTGAAAATAACACGGATGCGTTTTGAGCTGCCTTCTGAAAAGGTTTGCGCTTGATAGGCATAGGCAAGTTCTTTGAGGGCAAAAGGGATATATTTTGTTGCTTCAAATTCGATGACATCTTTCAGCTCGCTTGCCGGCATCCAGGGGACAATAAATGAGCGAAAAATGATCTCATTTGTTGGTAAGGATAGGTTAATCGACGTCAGGGGGATCTTATTTTGACGAAATGTTTCAACGATCAAAGCTATTGTGGACATCCCCACAGGGCTTAAAGGCCCTCCTTTGATCGATCCTTTGCACTCTTCGTTGAGGATGGTGTGAAAAATTTTTGTGGGTTTTGTGTCGTCGGATTCAACGAAATAAAGCGCGTCGATGCCCCAAAAAGTTCCTAAATGTGTATTTTTTTCCATGTTAGCTACCGTCTCGCGTTTTTCGGGCGTGTGATCTTAGCCACTTATCGATCTCCTGCTTGTCGAATCTCCAGACACCGCCGATCTTGATACCGGATATTTTTCGCTGATTAAGCCAATTGTAGATCGTTTGTTTTTGCAGTTTCAAATATTTTGCAAGATCATCGACGTCTAGTAGATTTTTCATGAGGGAAATTGGCTTAAAATTTCTAAGAATGAAGAAATCTCTTCTTTCTAAAATTCTTATCCGAACTTAATTAGACTATAACGCTTTTACCTTGTCAATTATTTTGTAAATTATTTTGCAGCAGAGAGTTAAATGAGATTAATGAGGAAGGAACACACAGCATTTAATAGCTGACAGTAATGCGTACTGGATCAGTGTTATTGATCCCGCTTTGGTCTGGCGTACGGGTTGCGCTGCTTGTATATGTCGTATTGCTTAAGATCGTATCATAGGCTGCAATGTCAGTTGCCGGAACTGTTTCTTGTTGTGCCACCATTTTAAAAAGCAGGCCTCTTCCCAGTATTTCAGCTTGGACCTGCTTAGCGCCGCCTTCGGCCATTTTAACTTGGCTGATGTTCATGCTAAAAACACTGATCGTCAGGACGATCATCGCGATGATGATCATCAGGACCATGACGAAAACAATGCCTGAGTTATTGTTTTTTAAGTTTTTTAGCATGTCAATATTCGTATGAGCTGGTTAAGTGCTCTTTTCGTCTTTTTTCATTATATAGCTTTTGCATTCTGGACATGAGAATATTTCGCTTTTTTGCTGATTGATAAACACATAGCTGCAATAAGGACACTGGGTTATCTTCTCAGTGTCATCTGAGAGCCTCCTATGAGGCTCACGATAATTATAGAATATCCATAGGCCAAAGACAAGCAGTAGCGCGCTGCAAAGATAGGCCGAAATAGCATCGGAGAAGTTGATCGTGATCATTATTCTTTCATTTGAAGATGCTGATATCTTGGGGTTTTTGAAGTTAACCCTAGGCCTTCTAAAAAAGAAGATAGGTCTCTTCGGTCTTCAGTTTTAAGTTCGAATATTGTTTTTATATCGATCTTTGAGAGTGTTTCTTTTTGATCTTTTTGCTTGGGTTTTTGAACTTTGAATTTTTCAGCTGGGTTTTCTTGGGTGTTGATCTTTTTGTAAGTAAAATCTTGATAATCGTTTTTTTGAGCAATGTTTTTTGGGATGGTCTTTTGGAAAATTTTATCGCCTTGGAGGATGGAACCAAGAAATGTGAAGTATGGTTTTTGAGGCGTGGACTGTTGAGGAAGAATAAAGATCAATTGAGTCAGGATAATGATGTGGACTAGGATCGAGAGGAACAGTCCGGCTGCTCCTGGGGATGGGGATCCTATTAGCGTGGATTTTATCATTTAATGATCTTGATGGGTTGCAATGTTGATCTTCTCTATTCCAATGTTTCGGCACATATCCCAAATATCGGTAATGCGTCCGACGGAAGATCGTTTGTCCGCTTTGATGAGTAACGATAAATTCTTATTTTTTAATTTAGTTAATTCTCCCCGTAATTCTTTTAATGTCACGACATGGCCATTAAGATAGATGACATTTTCATTTGTTACGGTAATAATTAAATTGTCATCTTTGATAACATCACTGGTGATCGCTTTGGGAAGTTTGACGTTGATGCTTAATTGGGATGTTAAGGGTGCGGAAATTATGAAAAAAATAAGCAATAGGAATACGCAATCGATCATGGGAGCGATATGGATCTGCTGAAGTCCATGGCTGAGGGTTATATTTCGTTTGAATTTCATTGAGCATCCTTTTTAGGATAATTAAAACGCCGGCGGATCAGGGATCTGTGAGACCTGACTAATCAGCTCCATTGCGGCTTTTTCCATCTCGGTTACATAGGTGTTGATGCGATTAACAAAGTAGTTGTAGGCAACATAAGCTGGAATAGCGACAAGGAGCCCGGCAACCGTTGTGATCAGGGCCTGTCCGATCCCTCCGGCGAGATCTCCGGGGGAAACGGTATTCATGCTGGCTGTTTGCATTTGAATTGTATGAAAACATGTGATCATTCCGCAGACAGTTCCTAGCAGCCCTAACAACGGGCTGACATGGGCAATTGTCGCCAAGGTGTTTAAATGATATTCAAGTTTCGGGATTTCATAGAGGCTCATATTTTCCATATTTTGTTTAATATGTTCATTGGTTGAACCAAACTTGATCGTGCCTGCTCGGAGGATCTTTGCAACTGGTGAGGGATTGGAGTCACACATAAGAATAGCTTCTTTGATCTTATTGTGTTTGACCAGATCAAACACATTTTTTTTGAGTTCGTTGATATCTGTTTGGATCTTGGAAAAATAAATGAATTTTTCAATGATGATCCCAATAGCAAAAATGGAGCAGACAAGAATTGGATACATTAAAGCTCCGCCAACTTGAAAAAGGCCCCACGCGTTCATTTCCCAAGTGTTACCCATAGATCCTCCGTGTTCATTTACACAGTTAGGACTTTCACGCTTGAATACCATCCTGTGTCATTGC
Source organism: uncultured Planctomycetales bacterium (assembly GCA_964348765.1). Classification (GTDB taxonomy): domain Bacteria; phylum Omnitrophota; class Gorgyraeia; order Zapsychrales; family Zapsychraceae; genus CAYGEE01. Next base: position 9,482 of record CAYGEE010000065.1, read on the forward strand.
GAGCGCTTTTCGCGAAGCAATCTTTTAAAAAGATTGCTTCGGCCCAAAAGCGGCCTCGCAATGACACAGGTTTGAAAGTCCCAGCATATAGTTTTTAAAGAATTTTTGTCCTATTTAACAGTTTGATTAATCCACTCGATGCGTTCTTGGGCAAATTTTATTTCATCCGTTTTGTAGCTAATGATCTTGTTATATGTTGTTCTTGCTTCTTCCCATTTTTCATCATTTTCAAATATCCGTCCTAGCCGTAAATATGCTTTTACGATCCAAGTGATCTCGCTTGGATAGAGATAAGGAATTTTAAAATATTCATCTGTGGCATGGGTGGGATCGTTCATGCTTTCATAAGTATCAGCGAGTAGGAATTGGATCTCAACATCTTTGATCTGATTGGTTGTGTTTTTTGCTGCGAGGGCATTACGGTAAGCTTCGATCGTTTTTTCATTGTCTTTATTGTTCTTGTAGATCCCTGCGATTTTAACGTAAACATCTTTTTTGAATTCCGGAGAAAGATTGATGATGCTTTCGTAAGTTTGCAGTGCTGATCCTTGATCAAGATTCTTTGAAAGGATATCGGCAATGGCAATTTTGGCTTTTGTATAAATTTCAGGTTGATCAGTATTTGAAACGTGCTTAAAGGCTTCGATCGCTTTGTCATAGAGATTCTGGGCCTGATATCCTTGGCCAAGTTCATAGTAGACAGAGCTTAATCTTTCGCTCTCTGGGAATTCTTGGATGAATTGGGTGTAATAAGCAATGGCTTGGTCGAGGTCATTTTTTTCGAGAAAGTGATCACCCAGCCAGACGATGGATTCTTCCGCGATCGTTGATCTTGGGTATTTGCTGATCAATATTTGAAATCGCTTGATCGCTTCGGCGGTGTTGTTTTGTTTGTAGTAGCATTTTGCAATGTTCAGTTCAGTGTTTTTAACTAAGTTCCCGCTGTCCGGAAAATTTTTGAGGATCCTCTGAAATGTGTCGAGGGCTTTTTTGATATCATCTAAGTTGTAGCTTGAGAGGGCTAAAATATAAGTTGCTTCCGCTTTAAATTCGCTTTGGGATGATACATTGGTGATAAAATCTTCACTGTGTTTTTGTGCGGCCTTCCAGTCTTCTTTTCTTAAATAGGTGACGGCTAAGTAATAATCAATATCATTGATATATTTGCTGTAAGGGAAATGTTGTTTAAGGCTTTCAAATGACAGTGTTGCCGCGTCAATTTTATCGATCTTAAGCAACGCGATCCCTTGACGGAACTGAACATAATCCATGTAGGGATTGTCGGCGTAATCACGGATGAGATCGTCATAAACTTCGACGGCTTTCTCAAATTGTCCGACATCTTGATAGGCATCGGCGATCTGTGTTGAGGCGCTGATCTTTATTGTTTTATTATCGGATTTATTTTTTATTGCTTCAAATTTTTCAATAGCGGTATTGATATTCCCATTTTTAAGATAGGACCAGGCTAATCCGAAATAGGATTTTTCGATCAATGCTTGCGGTTTGGGGTCGCTCTCAATTTTTTTCAGCAGGGATTCATAGTTTTCAATGGCTTGAGGATAATTTTTGAGCTGGTACGAGGCATTGGCTTTTCCTAAAAGTGCTTCAGTAAGCCGTGCACTATTGGGGAATTGTTCAATAAGTTTTGAATAGGCGTCAAAGGCTTGGGAAAAATTTTCCATTTCCATAAAGAGAGTTCCCTGTCCGAGATAAATGTCGTCAGTGATGATGTTCTTTTCTTGGGCTAATTTCAGGGCGTCATCGAATTGTGCCTGGGCGAGATTATATTTACCTATATTAGTGTAGCTCCATCCCATGCTGACTTTGGCTGTTACTGTTAATTTGTCATCATAGGCGATATCGGCGGCTTTCGCATAATAAGAGATCGCGGTTAAAGGATCATTAAGATAATAATAAGACTCTCCAATGTAAAAATAGGCTTCGGCGTGACGATTCGATTGGGGAAAATTAACAACAAATTTCTTAAAATATGAAATGGAATTGTCGTAATTTTTCAGGTTATATTCTGCTTCTCCAACCTTAAAAGAAACATCTTCGCTGAATTGATGAACGGGATATTTTCTTAGGAATTGCAGGAAAATATCTCTGGCTTCAGTAAACGAATTCTGTTCGAAATAAACCCATCCCAGAGAGTAAAATCCTTGCGCGGCGTATATCGAGTCGGGATAAAGGTCGATCAACTGCTTATAATAGTTTTGAGCTTGTTTAAAGTCGGCACCTTTGAAATAGGTCTCTCCCATCCAGAAAAGCGTGGCGTCTTTAAATTCAGAATATGGTAAAAGGCTTTGAAAAATATTGTAGGCTTTTAGATACTGATTCATGAAATAATAGCATTGACCCAGAAGCAAATTTGCTTGGATCCGTTTTTCAGTTTGAGGATACTTCTCGAGCAGCTGATCGATATAGCGGATCGCAACATCATAAAACCCGTCTTCAAATGCTTTTTGAGCGACTTGAAAGAGTTCGTTGTCATTTTCTTCGGCGCAGCTTAAGCGGGCGGGGATGAGAAGGGAAAATGACAAAAGAAAGATGATTAAAGTTCTGGAAAAATATTTTTTCTGTAAAGAAAACATAGAATATTGT
>CAYGEE010000066.1:0-11922 GCA_964348765.1 uncultured Planctomycetales bacterium
GATAAGAATCTTTTTCTTTTTATTTTTTTTATTTTATTGCACGGAGCAATCTTTTGCTTCGGCCGCTTTGAAGCGTCAGCAACAGATGCAGGAACAGCAGCAGCAGCAACAACAGCAGGTTCAGCAGCAACAAATGGCCTATCGCCAAGCAGCAGAACAAAAACATTACCAAGAACAGTTAGCGTATAATCAAGCCTTGCAGCAGAGAACTCTTGAAAAAAAACGTGCGGCATATCAAGTTGCTGTTCAAGAAAGAGCTGTTGAGCAGCGGAACGCTTTAGGTCAGAGGGCAAGGGTCAATACTCAAGCGGACATCAAACAGGACGCTGTTGATATGAGCGAAGTTCAGGAAACCGTTGATATTAAAGAAGTTTTTGACGAGCTTGATATTTCTAGTGAAGTTTGGCCGCTTATTATTGAAATGAGAATAAAAGCCATGACAGTTGATCGCTATATTCAACTTTTTAAAAAAGATGGTGTTACGATACGAAAATCGGGCATTTATTATGCGCAAATGATCGATGATCTTTTGGAAAAGCATCCGGAGATGGTGATGAATCCTTTTACAAAGGTTTTAATGGTCATGGCTGTCAGTGAATATGATTTTGATAATGGCCGGAATAAGGATGATCTTGCCCGAGAAGTCTTGGGTTCGGAAGTTTATTTGTCGAATAAAAAAAGATTGGGTTTAGATAATAGGAATTATTAAATTGACAAATAAAAATTAGTTCAGGGAATGAGTTCTGGGTTGTGAGTCGGGAATGAGTTATGGGGTTGTGTGAAAACTCACGACCCACACCCACAACTCGACACATAACTCATAACACACCCTTATGGCTTTATTGTGACTTCAATAAAAAAATACATCCTAGCTCTTGATCAGGGAACAACCGGCTCAAGAGCTATTTTATTTGGTCCCGATGGCAACCTGATCAATAGCGCCTATCAGGAATTTAAACAATATTTCCCAAAACCCGGCTGGGTCGAGCATGACGCCGATGAGATCTGGGAATCTATTCGATCTGTCATTTCAAAAGTAATAAAGATATCAAAGATTCCTTCTTCAAATATCTCTGCGATCGGTATTACGAATCAGAGAGAGACAACCCTTCTTTGGGATCGAAAGACGTCTCGCCCTGTCGCAAGAGCCATCGTTTGGCAGGATCGCCGCACGTCGGATATTTGTCATAAATTAAAGGAACGTGAGGAGCTTTTTCGAAAGAAAACAGGCCTTGTGCTGGATCCATATTTTTCTGGAACAAAGATCCGATGGCTTTTGGATCATCATCCCGGGCTTCGTCGTCGGGCTTTATCGGGCCAGATCGCTTTTGGAACGATCGACAGTTGGCTGATCTGGAAGTTGACCGGTGGAAAATTTCATGCAACAGATGTGACAAATGCCTCGAGAACCCTTCTTTTTAATATAAAAACGTTAAAATGGGATGAAGAATTATTAAAGATCCTTAATGTTCCCAAAGAGGTCCTTCCCAAAGTTCAGAATTCCGGTTCGTATTTTGGAGTGACCTCGGAAAATTCTTCGATCCTGCCTTCCGGCATACCGATCGCGGCAGTTCTGGGTGATCAACAAGCCGCGCTTTATGGACAAGGCTGTTTTACGCCGGGCACACTTAAGAATACTTACGGAACGGGATGTTTTATGATGCTTAATACCGGAAGAAAGTTGATCTATTCGAAAAAAGGTTTATTGACAACACTTGCCTCCGACGAGAAAGGCCGTCCGGTTTATGCGTTGGAAGGGTCTATTTTCATCGCGGGCGCGGTTGTTCAATGGTTGCGCGATCAATTGGGAATTGTTAAAAGCTCATCCGAAGTTGAAGAAAAAATAAAAGGATTAAAGGATACAGCCGGTGTTTATTTTGTGCCGGCTTTTGCCGGGCTGGGCGCGCCGTATTGGGACAGCGAGGCTCGAGGATTGATCTGTGGATTGACTCGCGGCGCAAATGTTAATCACATTATTCGAGCGGCACTTGAATCGATCGCTTATCAGACGAGGGATGTTTTTGATATTATGAAAAAAGAACTAGGAGAAAATATCAAAGAACTTAAAGTCGATGGAGGGGCGAGTAAAAATAATTTTTTAATGCAATTTCAATCGGATATTTTGAACTGCAGGATCTTAAGGCCGAAGGTTGTTGAACTGACCGCTCAGGGAGTCGCTTTTTTAGCAGGTGTGACCATTGGAATGTGGGATGGAAAAAAAGATCTAGATCGATTGTATAAAAAAGATCGTCAATTTGTCCCATCGATGCCGAAACATAAACGTTCTGAGCTTTATAGTGATTGGCATGTGGCAGTGAAAAGAGTGAGAGGCGCATGATCCGTGATACGCAGCGATTGGCAAATGGTTTCTTTGATCTTCTAATTATCGGCGGAGGGATCAATGGCGCGGCGATCGCGAACGTTGCGGTCGATCAGGGATTGAAAGTCGCTCTTTTGGAAAAAAATGATTTCGCCAGCGGCACGTCGAGTAAATCTACAAAACTTCTGCACGGCGGGATCCGTTATTTAGAGAATTTTGATTTTGCCCTCGTCAAAGAAGCGCTTAAAGAACGCTTCATTCAGCTTAAAAATGTCCCGTATTTAGCTAAGCCGCTTGCTTTTATTATTCCTGTTTATAGGAACGATAAACGCCCATTCTTGATGATGAAATTTGGTGTGTGGCTTTATGATCTTTTAAGCGGATCATATAAAGTCGGCCGGCATCGAACATTAAGCGCTGAAGAGGCGTTGCGGTTGGAACCAAATTTGGATAGTAAGGATCTTATTGGAGCGGTCATGTATTTTGACGCGCAGATGGATGATGCGCGGATCGTCCTTGAGAATGTTTTGTCGGCGGAAAGCAAGGGTGCGGTTGTTGCTAATTATGTGGAAGTCAGAGAATTTATTAAAGACAATGGCCGCGTTGCCGGAGTGATCGTTTATGATAAAATGTTAAAAAAAGCATTTCCGGTCAATGCGCGAAAAGTTGTTTCCACTGTCGGGCCATGGACGAATTCTTTATTGAAAATGGATAGCCGTCAGGCTAAACGGATGATCCGCACGACGAAAGGGATCCATCTGGTTTATGAAGGATCACTGACAAAACACGCACTTTTGATCACATCTCAGCAAGATAACCGTATTTTTTTTGTGATCCCGTGGATGGGGAATTCTTTGATCGGGACGACGGATACAAATTATATCAAAAGCCCGGATGATGTTTCGGCTTCGCAAAAAGACATTGAGTATTTGTTAAAAGAAACTCAAAGGGTTTTTCCCAATATCACGCTAGATGAAAAGAAGATCATTATGACTTTTGCAGGTTTAAGGCCGCTTGTTCGAAAAGGCGGATCTCCGTCAAGTGTCTCGCGAAAACATATTATTGAAGAAACATTCTCGGGGTTGATTTATGTGATCGGTGGGAAATATACAACGTATCGTAAGATCGCTTATGAGGCTGTCAGTAAGATCCTAAACAAGCGATTGGATGATCCACAATTAGATTATCCGCTTTACGGCAGCGGAAAGGTTAAAGAAAGTGCGGCTGAAATTGCCAAACGTTTTTCCATCGGAGAAGATTCCGCCGAACATTTGCTGCAGAAATATGGAGTGCGTTATTTGGATGTTTTAGAGCTTACAAAAAAAGATGCGGCTTTGAAAAAGAAACTCTGCAGTTGTTCCCCCGCGATCCGGGCTCAGGTTGTATATTCTAGTGCCATTGAAATGGCTTACAAAGAAGAAGATATCCTCCTGCGGCTTTCCTTGCCATATTTGCCCTGCAAAACGCATGATTGCCGAAAGTATATTTCGGCATTCTTAAAAAATTAGCACTGACATTTTATTTTAATAATGGATGGCAGGTTTTTTGGAGCTGTTTTTAGAAAATCCTTAAGAATATCGTTTTCTTTGTTTTTCCTTGCCATTAATTCCTTGACAATCGTAGTCGAAATGATATATTTATCCAGGCACTTGAAGGACAGGTGTCCTACCGGAATTTCCACTTAAATAATTTAAGTTTTCTTGATGAGCGAAGCGATTTTATATTTGGAAGACGGCACGATCTTTTTGGGTCGATCGCTGTCAGCCCGAGGAGAAACTGCGGGTGAAGTAGTTTTTAACACCGCGATGAGCGGGTATCAAGAAATCCTTACCGACCCATCTTATTCTGGTCAGATCGTTGTGATGACGTATCCTTTGATCGGTAATTATGGCGTTAATGAGGAAGATGTCGAATCTGACAAAGTTCATGTGAAAGGTTTTGTTGTTAAAGAATTCTGCCGCACACATTCTAATTTCCGCGCGACAAAAAGTTTAATTCAATATTTAGATGACAATAAGATCATTGCGATCGAAGGCGTTGACACGCGTGCGTTAACGCGCCACTTGCGTTTAAAGGGTGCTATGAAGGCGATGATCTCAACCACAGACCTTGATCCTAAAAGTTTAAAGAGGAAACTTGATGCGACTCCTTCAATGGAAGGAAGCGATTGGGTGAAAGCTGTGACATGTTCCAAAAAATATGTTTGGAAGAATGGCAATGGTAAAAAGAATTTTCGTGTCGCGGCGATCGATTGCGGGATGAAATTTAATATCGCGCGGATCTTATCTCGTTTAGGTTGCGAGGTCCATATTTTCCCAGCTCATGCGACAGTCGAAGAAATAAAAGCCATCAAGCCCGACGGGCTTTTTATCTCGAACGGCCCCGGCGATCCGGCGGTTGTGACGTATGTGATCGAAACAGTTCGTAAATTCTTTGGCGTGATCCCTGTTTTCGGGATCTGTCTGGGACATCAGATCTTGGGTTTAGCTTTAGGCGGAAAAACTTATAAATTAAAATTCGGCCATCACGGCGCAAATCACCCGGTGAAAGATGATTTAGGAAAACGTATCGGCATCACATCTCAAAATCATGGGTTCTGTGTGGATATAAACAGTTTAAATAAGAATGACGTCGAGATGATCGATGTGAATTTAAATGATAAAACATTAGAAGGTTTGCGTCATAAGAAATTCCCGATCCTCGCGTTCCAATATCATCCGGAAGCGGCGCCGGGGCCGAGGGATACGCAGTATTTATTTGACTACTTTATTGAGATGATGAAGAAGAGTAAGAAGTAGGACTTTTGGTTGGGGTTTGGAAGCCAGTATGGTGAGGGGGTTGAGGTTGGGTTCCGAAAAGACCAAAGACCAAACCACTCAACCATACAGGCATCCCAACCCAAACCCATAAGCGTATGTTAATAATGTTTTCAAAGAGCATGGTTAAAAAATAAAGATTATGCCTAAACGAACAGATATAAAAAAGATTCTCCTCCTCGGCTCCGGCCCGATCGTCATTGGTCAGGCTTGTGAGTTCGATTACTCTGGAACTCAGGCTTGTAAAACTTTACGAGAAGAGGGTTTTGAGATCGTGCTTGTTAATTCCAATCCGGCGACGATCATGACGGATCCGGAATTCTCTGATCATACCTATATCGAACCGTTAACACCGGATTTTGTTGAAGCGATCATTAAAAAAGAACGTCCCGATGCTATTTTACCGACGTTGGGCGGACAGACAGCTCTTAATTTAGCGATCCAGCTTTATGAACGAGGAACGTTAAAAAAATATAATGTGAAAATGCTGGGTGCGGAATATAACGTTATTAAAAAAGCGGAAGATCGTGAACTTTTTAAAAAGGCGGTTTTGAAAGTTGGATTAGATGTTCCGCGAAGTGCATTTGCCCATACTTTGGAAGAAGCGAAAAAAGCGGCTAAGGCGATCGGCTTTCCGGTTATTATCCGTCCGAGTTATACGTTAGGCGGCACGGGCGGTGGTTTCGCGAATAATATGAAAGAATTAGAAACGGTTGCAAGTTTAGGGATTGAAAGCAGTTTGATCCATCAGGTTTTGATCGAAGAATCGATCTATGGCTGGAAAGAATTTGAACTTGAGGTCATGCGTGACAATAAAGACAATGTTGTGATCGTTTGTTCGATCGAGAATTTAGATCCGATGGGGATCCATACGGGCGACAGCATTACCGTCGCTCCGGCGCAAACTTTGACGGATCATGAATATCAAAATATGCGTGACGCGGCTTTGAAATTAATTCGCGAGATCGGTGTTGAGACGGGCGGGTCGAATATTCAATTTGCGATCGATCCTAAGAATGGACGGATGATCGTTATTGAAATGAATCCGCGTGTTTCTAGAAGTTCTGCTTTGGCCAGCAAAGCAACAGGTTTTCCGATCGCAAAGTTTGCCGCGAAATTGGCGGTTGGTTATTCTTTGGATGAGATCCAAAACGACATTACTCGTGTGACACCTGCTTCATTTGAGCCGGCGATCGATTATTGTGTTGTGAAAGTCCCACGGTTTACGTTTGAGAAATTCCCGGAGGCGAAAGATATTTTAGGCGTGCAGATGAAGTCCGTCGGAGAAACGATGGCGATCGGCCGCACGTTTAAGGAAGCTTTGCAAAAAGGCCTGCGCGGGCTTGAGATCGGCCATAAAGGGTTTGATAACAAGATTGACTATAAACAGATTCCGGATGAAAAGGTTGAACTGCGTTTAAAAGAACCGAATGCCTCGAGAATTTTTTATATTAAGTACGCGCTGCAAAAGGGATGGTCGATCGAGAAGATCCATGAGCTGAGCAAGATCGACATCTGGTTTCTGGCGCATATGGCGGAAATTTTAGACCTTGAGAAAAAATTAATTGATGCGGTCAAAAAAGATAAAACACTTTCTGATAAATTGTTGCGCAAAGCCAAAGAATACGGCTTTGGCGATCCGCAGCTTGCGGAGATCATGAAAATAAATGAACTGGAAGTAAGGAAGCTACGAAAGAGTAAAGGCATTACGGCGACCTTTAAGCTCGTCGACACCTGCGCCGCGGAATTTGAAGCGTACACACCGTATTTTTACTCGACGTATGAATCTGAGGATGAAGTAGGATTGCAATTAAAAGAAAAGGCTTTGAAGGAAAAGATCCACAAGAAGAAGATCATGATCTTAGGCGGCGGCCCGAACCGCATTGGCCAGGGTATTGAATTTGATTATTGCTGTGTTCACGCCTCCTTTGCTCTTAAAGAAATGGGTTTTGAAACGATCATGGTTAATTCAAATCCGGAAACGGTCTCGACGGATTATGATATTTCTGATCGGTTATATTTTGAACCGCTGACGTTTGAAGATGTCATGAACATTGTTGATCTTGAAAAGCCGGACGGGCTGATCGTTCAGTTCGGCGGGCAAACACCTCTTAATTTAGCGAAACGTCTTCATGAGGCTGGCGTTCCTATTATTGGAACAAGTGTTGAATCGATCCAAACGGCGGAAGACCGGCAGAAATTCTCAGCGCTTATTACGAAACTAGAATTGCTTCAGCCGGAGAATGGATCGGCAAAATCAACCAAAGAAGCGATCGCGATCGCGAACAGAATTGGTTATCCGGTTTTAGCAAGACCGTCGTTTGTTTTAGGCGGGCGCGCGATGCGGATCGTTTATGATGAAAAAAGTTTGCTCTCTTTTATCCAGGAAGCCAAGGAGGTTTCCGACGGGCATCCGGTCTTAATTGATAAGTTTATTGATGATGCGATCGAAGTTGATGTGGATGCGATTTCGGACGGGACAAACGCGTGCGTTGCTGGTATAATGGAACACATTGAGAATGCAGGGATCCACTCAGGAGATTCAGCATGTATTTTACCTCCACCAACAATTTCAGAATCCATTTTAGAGAATATCAAAACACAGACAAAGAAAATCGCGAAAGCTTTAAACGTCATTGGTCTTTTAAATATTCAGTTTGCCATAAAGGGCAGCCGGATCTTTGTTCTGGAAGTTAATCCGCGGGCGTCGCGCACGGTTCCGTTTGTCAGCAAGGCGACAGGTTTTCCTTTGGCGAAGATCGCCGCGCAGATCATGGCGGGAAAATCGTTAGCAAGTTTTCATATTCCGGAAGATTTTCTGGATAAATTAAAACATGTTTCCGTTAAAGAATCGGTATTGCCTTTTTCAAAATTCTCGGGCGTCGATATTGTATTGGGTCCGGAAATGAAGTCTACAGGGGAAGTGATGGGCATTGCTTCAAGTTACGGCGAAGCTTTTGCAAAATCACAAGTCAGTGCCAATTCCAGTTTGCCGAAAAAGGGATTGATCTTTTTGAGTGTTAAAGACGAAGATAAGCGCAATGTTGTTTTTTTGGCGAAGAAGCTTATGGATCTTAAATTTTCGCTGATCTGTACTCCCGGAACAGCAAAAGTCCTTCGTTCGAACGGTGTCACCGTTAAAGAAGTGACACGCTACGACCAGGGAAAGAACAGTATGTCGAATTTGATGGACTTAATTAAAAATAATGAAATTAAATTGATCGTTAATACTCCGTCGGGCGAAGGCAGCCAGTATGATATGCGATCGATCCGCGCGGCAGCGATCTTGCACAGCATTCCCTGTATCACAACATTGCAAGGCGCGTGGGCGGCTGTGAACGGGATCGAATCGATGCTTTCCAGAGAATTTACGGTAAAATCTCTCCAGGAATATTATCAGGAAAATGCAAAGAATAGGAAAAACGCCTCATGTGCGGTATCATAGGGATCTCTAATCATCCGGATGCAGGTAAAATTGTTTATTCCGGGCTTTACGCGCTTCAGCATCGAGGAGAAGAGGCCGCGGGGATCGCGTCTTTCGACGGTAAAGATATCCATATTGTTAAGAGCCCGGGGCTCGTCGCGGATGCTTTTGATGAAAAAGCGCTCCTCGAATTAAAAGGGCCCACCGCGATCGGCCATTGCCGCTACTCGACGACGGGATCAAGCAATTTTAAGAATATTCAGCCGTTTCTTGTTATGCATCGGGGAAAACCCATTGCGGTCGCGCATAACGGGAATTTTACGAATACGGAAGAACTTTATAAACAGCTTGAAGATGAGGGCGCTCTTTTTCAGACGACGATGGATACAGAGTTGATCATCCATCTTTTGGCGCGGACAAAAAATGGTGATCTTAAAAAGTGGTTTAGCGACGCGTTGGTTCAACTGCGCGGCGCATTTTCTTTGATATTTCTCGTCGGTGATTATATTGTGGGGGCCAGGGATCCTCAAGGGTTTCGTCCGCTGGTCTTAGGGAAGCTGGATAAGAGTTATGTCCTAGCGAGCGAGTCTTGTGCATTGGATCTTATCGGTGCTAAATATATCCGGGAAGTTGAGCCGGGAGAACTTGTTCTTATTAAGGGCGATAGTTTAGAATCGATTTCTTATGTTAAAAAAGAAAAATCAAAAATAGCGCATTGTGTTTTTGAGAACATTTATTTTGCGCGGCCAGACAGCCATATTTTTAATGACAGCGTATATCAAGTGAGAAAACGCTTGGGAGCACAGTTGGCCATAGAACATCCTGTGAAAGATGCAGATTTTGTTATGGCCATTCCGGATTCCGGTAATTATGCGGCGATTGGATATTCTGATCAGCTAGACCTTCCTTTAGAAGTTGGTATTATCCGTAATCATTATATCGGACGCACCTTTATTCAACCCACACAAGTGTTGAGAGATTTAAGGGTAAGAATGAAATTAAATCCGATCCGCGATGTGTTAAAGGGGAAAAAAGTTGTTGTCGTGGAAGACTCAATCGTGCGCGGGACAACGGCCAGAAGCCGTGTTGAGGAGTTGCGTAATGCCGGGGCGACGGAGATCCATATGAGGATCAGCTGTCCGCCGATCAAACATCCGTGTTTTTATGGGATCGATTTCCCCAGCAGTAGTGAATTGGTCGCGTTCAATAAAACAGTCAAAGAGGTCGGAAAATTCATTAAAGTAGATTCCCTTGAATATTTAAGCTTAGAAGGTATGCTTTCTGTTATGAAAGATTCGAATGATTTTTGTCATGCGTGTTTTACCGGTCAATATCCGGTCGAGATCCCTAAAAATCAAAGTAAATATCTTTTGGAAGAAAAGCGGGCATAAAAATTATGAGCAAGTTTATTTTTATTACAGGCGGGGTTGTATCAAGTTTGGGTAAGGGAATTGCGGCCGCATCGATCGGGAAACTTTTGGAATCAAGAGGTCTGACAACGACGATGATCAAATGCGATCCGTATTTGAACGTTGATCCAGGGACGATGAACCCGTATCAGCACGGCGAGGTTTATGTGACTGATGACGGCGCTGAAGCGGATCTTGATCTGGGCCATTATGAACGATTCACGAACGCCTATATTACAAAAGACAGCAATATCACGACGGGAAAGATCTATTATAGTGTTATTATGAAAGAGCGTCGGGGAGACTATCTTGGGAAAACAGTTCAGATCATTCCACATATCACTGATGAAATAAAAAAATCGATCACTAAGCTTTCCAAGGAAAGAGATGTCGACGTAACGATCGTTGAGATCGGCGGGACCGTCGGAGATATTGAGAGTTTGCCTTTTTTGGAAGCGATCCGTCAATTGCGCTGGGAAATGGGAGAGCATTATGCACTAAATATTCATGTGACCCTGCTTCCCTATATTAAATCTGCGGGAGAGCAAAAGACAAAACCGACACAGCATAGCGTGGGCCGGTTAAGAGAGATCGGGATCGCTCCTGATATTTTATTGTGCCGGACAGAAAGGCATATTTCAAAAGAGGAGCGTGATAAGATCGCTCTTTTCTGCAATGTCGAGCGCGACGCAGTTGTGGAAGCGGCGGATGTGAAACATATTTATGAGGTTCCTTTATTCTTTAAGAAAGAGGGGCTTGATAATTTGATCTTAAAAAAGCTTAATATTCAGCGTGAAGATAGGGATCTTAAAGATTGGCGGAAATTTGTCGTTGAAAGGTTAAAAGATCCTAAGCAGGAAGTAAGAATTCTTGTTGTCGGAAAATATATCGCGCTGCCGGATGCGTATAAGTCGATCTATGAAGCGCTTGTTCACGGCGGGATCGCTAATGATGCGCGGGTTAATATCGTAAAGATCGATTCAGAAGATCTGTTAAAGAATAATATTGATCATAAGTTAAAAGGAGCTTGCGGGATCTTGGTTCCTGGCGGATTTGGTGATAGAGGCATTGAAGGAAAGATCTTGGCGGCTCAATATGCGCGGGAAAAGAATATTCCGTATTTTGGGATCTGTTTGGGGATGCAGATCGCTGCTATTGAATTTGCGAGGAATGTTTGCGATCTTAAAGGCGCTCATTCAACGGAATTTGATAAGGCGACCAAGCATCCGGTCATTTGTTTATTGGAAGAGCAGAAAAGCGTAAAAAATTTGGGAGCTTCGATGCGCTTAGGGGCTTATCCGTGTAAAGTTTCTAAAAATACTTTAAGTTTTCAGGCTTATAAAAAAGATGTGATATCTGAGCGTCATCGTCATCGTTATGAGTTTAATAATCAGTATAAAAAGACTTTTGAGAAAAAAGGGATCATTTTCTCGGGAATGAATGTTTCGCAGGGGCTTGTGGAAATGCTTGAGTTGAAAGGTCATCCATGGTTCGTGGGTTGCCAATTCCATCCGGAGTTCCAATCAAAACCTGATCGAGCGCATCCATTATTTAGAAGTTTTGTTACGGCGGCTTTAGGATATGCATCGAGTAATAAGATCTTAAATACGGTGAAAGTTGTTAAAGCGGTTGAAGAAGTTTCGGCATAGAACATATATTTAGTTTCTAAGCGCGTTCTGCTACGCTTTAAAACTTTTGTTTGGAAGCTTCGCAGTAATTGTTGAAAGATAGTGATTTTTTAATAAATTTGTAAATTAGCTTGAGCAACGAAGAGCGCAAGCGGCTTCGAAGCTCAAACACAAAAGTATTTGAGCGAAGAAGCGCGGATGGCGAAATGGTAGACGCGCACGTTTGAGGGGCGTGTGGGGTAACCCATGGAGGTTCAAGTCCTCTCCCGCGCACTTTTAGATTAGGGAATAGGGTACAGGGGCTAGGTTTTGGTAAGAATAGAAA
>CAYGEE010000067.1:0-11699 GCA_964348765.1 uncultured Planctomycetales bacterium
CATAAAAACCTGCTTATCTTCTATGCGTAGAAACTTGCGGAGAACGATGCATTCCCCCTTGGCCGCGGCCGGCTCCCACACCGGCTCCATGATCACGGACACCACGGTTTCCAAAATTGCCATGGTTATCCCTACGATCCTGATGTAGATCTTTGCGGTCTTGGCGTAAGTCTTTTCGATCGGTCATGAGATCCGTCTTATCCTCGGCAATCTTTTGAGGAGTTGCATTATTTTTTATGTCACGATGAAGCTCCTTCCGATCAGACTTGATCGCTTGGCGATCCTGTTTGATCTCTTGGCGATCCGCGCGTAATTCGTTTCGATCTCCCTTGAGATCATTGTCATTATTTGTCCCTGTCGTTGCCGTTGGCTGAGATGAAGCTGTGATCCTGGGACTGGGAGGATTACGCACATCCCGTCGATCTTCTCTTACTTCTCGACGATCGCTCCTTACTTCTCTACGATCGGAACGGACTTCTTTACGGTCAGCCTGGATTTCAGACTGGCTGGCTCCATTTTTCATATCACTATGGAGCTCTTTGACATCTTTATTGAGTTCCTTAGCATCTTTATTGGTTTCTTTAATGTCCTTGTTCAGCTCCTGCATTTGAGGTGTGATCGGCCTTGCACTGCGTTCCAAGGCGCTTTTTCTTGCCTTATACCGATCCTTGGCATCCTGATAATTATCTTTCGGAGTTTCAATGCCGGAAGTAACTGCAAGCTGAACCGGCATCGTTGTTATTACTGACGATGAGACACCCGCATCTGCCGCCCACCCTTTTAAAACGAGCCATGCGAATACCACCACGAACACTGCAAAACTTCTACTGACAATTCTTAATGTTTTCATATTGACCTCCTTTTAATTATGACCACTTTCGGTCGTCACCAGATGAAACACTTCCGACAATAAAAAGTTCTGGAGCATTCTTTCAGCACGCACAAAAAAACTCGTCATTCACAAAAAACATAGTGCTAATTATTATTAACATGAAAAGCCTCTTGGATTTTAGACAATAGCATCATCGGGCTTTCTGATTTATCGAAATAATCAAACGCCATCGGAATAATCTGTTTCTGTTTTTCAACGGAATAAACACTCGAGACAATGATCTTCAGCCTCGGATTAAATTCCTGGATCACGCCGTACATGATCTTTCCGTCAATGCGTGGCATCTTCAGGTCCAATAAAACAAGATCAACACCTTCCCTGAGCAGAATATTTGTCGCGCGAGTAGCGTCGGATGCCCAACGGACAACATAGCCGGCTTCAACCAAAAGCCGAGTATAAATCGTTAGGATTTTTAATTCATCATCAATAATAAGAACCATCTGCATAGGAACCCCTTTCTTTAAAATACGGCAAGAATCTCTTTTTGTGATTTGCTTAAAGGCCCATCCATTTTAAAAAAGCCCGATAATATAACTAAACTTATCGGTGCAAATATCCGCCCATATCATCCTCTATATGATTTTTACTTCCCAACAAATAGCAGAAACAAAATTAAAAGAACATTAAAAAAACATTAAAAATCTTTAATAAGGAGATTGAAAGGATCAGGAGAGCGGTAATTCCACGCAGAAGGTCGTGCCGGCGCTAAGCTTGCTTTGGACAGAAATTTTTCCATGATGGATCTCGGCAATAGATTTTGCGATATTAAGCCCCAATCCATTACCTGCCGACCCACCGCTGCCTTTATAAAATCGATTGAAAATCTTAGGGATATCCTCTTCGGGGATCCCTTTTCCTGAATCGGCGATATGAATGATGATGCTCTCAACATTATTTGACACATTAAATGATATGACTCCATCATCCGGTGTAAACTTGATCGCGTTGTCGATTAAATTAAAAAATAATCTGCGTAAATGCAGGCTGTCGGCCATGATCATTAAAGATTTATGTGAAACTAAATGAAGTTTGATATGAATGTTCTTTTTAAAAGCTAATATTTTGCTTTGCTCGTAAATCTCCTTAAAAAACTCAACAAAATCAATGGGCTTAAATTCAAAAACCTCCGGCTGATAATTCAGCCGTGTTAGCAACAACAAGTCCTCTATTGTCTTAAGCATCCGATGAACTTCTTCAATGATGATCTTTAACGCCACCTTATATTCCGCGGGGCTGCGGTCTTTTTTTAACGCGAGCTCTGATTCCCCCCGGATGATCGTTAACGGGGTTTTTAATTCATGCGCCACGTGGGAGCTGAACTCCTCAATATGATCAAACGACGTTTCCAACCGCGAAATCATTTCATTAAATGCGTCGACGAGATCTTGCATTTCCTCATCAAAATGTTTGGTCCTCACGCGCGTGCTAAGATCCTCATACGTAATTTTCCGTGCCATCGCGGTGATCTCTTCCACAGGTTTGAGGATCCGCGCAGCAATAATCCTGCCCATAAAGGCCGTTAAAATGAGAATGAGCGGAATACCGATTGCGATCGAATAAAACCATTTCTGCATCAAAGATGTGACCTGCCCCGGATAGATCCCGACTTGAATAATATAAATCCTCTTTCCTTGATAGATATAAGGATAGTTAATAAGCCGGATCGCTTTCTTTTTATACGCCAGTCGTTTGATTGTCGACGCATATCCGTTTCCCAGCTTCGCGTTCTTTGAAAAGATCCCTTCCAGGTCTTCGGGAAAATTCTCGGATCGAGCGATAGCAGGTGATTTATTATTGATCGATAAAAAACGGATATAATCTTTGTTAAGGTCCAGATCCTGGGCGCGTTTGAGCCATTGCTCTGAGATTTTTTTACTTTTAAATTGAAAAAGACTTTCACTTTTAAGCGAGATCGTTTTTTTAACAGCCGTCGGCAAAGCTTCAGGAGTGTCGCCCAAGACATCCATGTAAGCGCGGATCGTCTGGCTGATCTCGTGGGCTTTAGATTCCAGCTGACGGTCGATGTGCGCGTAAAAAGCGTCGAAAATAATAAAAAGGACGATGCTAAAGATCAACAGAATGACCCCTAACACCGCCGTATAAAAGACGCTGATCTCGAACTTGATCGAATTGACTTTCATATCTATTCTTTCAGGATATAACCGCGGCCGCGAAGTGTATGAATAAGTTTCTTCTTGAAACCTTTATCGATCTTGTTGCGCAGGTATTTAATATAGACGTCTATAACGTTGGTGAAGCTGTCAAAATCCTCTTTCCAGACGTGCTCGGAGATCATCGTGCGCGTAACAACTTTGTTGGCATTAAGCATCAAATATTCTAAAAGAGAATATTCTTTGCTGGTCAATTCAATTTTATTTTTAGCCCGGGTGACATCGTGCGTGATCTGATTTAATTCCAGATCAAGGAATTTCAGGCTATTGACCTTTTCAGGCCTTTGCCGGCGAAGCAGGGAACGAATACGCGCAAGGAGCTCATCAAAAGCAAAAGGTTTCGCTAAATAATCATCCGCTCCGGCGTCAAGCCCGATGACCTTATCCTTGACGGTATTTCTCGCTGTTAATAATAAGAGTGGGGTGTTGTTTTGTTTTTTCCGTAGTTCACGGCAAAGCGTAATGCCGTCTTTTTTGGGGAGCATAATATCAAGGATGATAAGATCATACGGATTGATGTCCGCAAGATACATCCCTTCTTCTCCGTCGGGGGCGGTGTCAACGGCGTAACTCTCTTCCTTTAAGCCGCGCACAATGAAATTCGCGATCTTTTTTTCATCCTCAATAAGAAGGATCCGCATAGAAGGCCCAGGGATGTGACTGTTAATAAAGAATGAAGTGCTAAATATCGAGGGTAGTATAACATCCTCGGAAAAAAGTAAAAAGAGAAATTATTTTTCCGGCGAGAAAAAAGATGAAAATCTTAGACAACCGCCTCGAGATACAACGCATCACGCTTGGCTTTTAATTCTTCATTCTCTAAATACTCATCAAAACTCGTAGATTGGCGGTCAATGTAACCGTTGGGTGTGATCTCGATGATGCGGTTGGCGACTGTCTGCATAAGTTCGTGGTCATGGGAGGAAAAAAGAACTGTGCCGCGGTATTTCTGAAGGCCTTTATTTAATGCGGTGATCGATTCCAGATCTAAATGGTTTGTCGGTTCATCCAAAATAAGAAGATTGGGCTGTTCGAGCATGATCTTGGCGAACATGCAGCGGACACGTTCCCCTCCGGAAAGGACATTGACGGGCTTAAGCTGTTCATCGCCGGAGAAAAGGACTTTTCCTAAAAATCCGCGGAAGAAATTCTCGTCCGTTTCCTTATGATACTGCCGCAGCCAATCGATCAGATTCAGCGTCGAATTAAAATATTTGGTGTTATCTTTCGGAAAATATCCGCGAATCGTGGAGGCGCCCCACTTAAACGCCCCTTCATCCGCAGGAAGCTCACTCATCAACACCTGAAAAAGAGACGATTTGACAAGGTCATTACGCCCGACGAAAGCGATCTTATCGCCCTTGTTGACATGCAGATTGAAATTACGGAACATCAATTTCCCGCCAACAGATTTGCCTAATCCGTCGATATGAAGAAGATCGTTACCCGCTTCCCTTTGCTGCTCGAACCCGATAAACGGATATTTTCTCGACGACGGCTTAATATCTTCAATGACGAGTTTATCGATCATCTTTTTTCTTGATGTCGCCTGCTTGGATTTGGCGGCGTTGGCGCTAAATCTTGCGATAAATTCTAATAATTCTTTTTTACGTTCCTCAGATCGCTTATTAACATCCGCCTTCTGACGCATGGCCAATTGGCTGGCTTCATACCAAAACGTATAATTTCCCGTATAAAGCTGGACTTTTCCATAGTCAATATCGGCGACATGTGTGCAGACTTTATCCAAAAAATGACGGTCGTGCGAAATAACGATCGATAAATTCTCAAAATTGATCAAAAACTCCTCGAGCCACATGGCGGTTTCAATATCCAACTGATTCGTAGGCTCGTCCATCAAAATAATGTCTGGATTCCCAAACAACGCCTGCGCTAAAAGGACACGGACTTTCTGTCCGCCTTCAATATCTTTCATTTTCCGCTGGTGTAATTCTTCTTTGACACCTAAACTGCTCAATAATTTCCCGGCCTCGCTCTCGGCGTCCCAGCCGTTTAATTCAGTAAATTCCGATTCAAGCTCAGAAGCATGAATGCCATCCTCGTCGCTAAAATCAGGTTTTGCATAGATCTCGTCTTTTTCTTTCATAACTTCATAAAGCCGTTTATGGCCCATGATCACCGTCATGAGAACTTCATGTTCATCAAAAGCAAAATGATCCTGTTTTAAAACAGACAAACGCTTTTCCGGAGCGATCACGACTTCACCTGATGTCGAATCGATCTCGCCAGAAAGGATCTTTAAGAACGTGGATTTCCCGCTACCGTTAGCACCGATGATGCCATAGCAATTCCCCGGCGCGAAAGAAATATTGACTCCTTCGAACAGGCGGCGTTTTCCAAATTGTAATGTGACATTGTTTACACTGATCATAAGCTTATTTCGTGAAGCGTGAAGCGTGAAACGTGAAGCGCTTCACGTTTCACGTTTCACGCTTCACAATTTTTACTGTTTGTGCATTCGTATCCGCTCCGCCACTTTCGCAAGCTCATCATTCCCCGTCGGTTTCGCGTTGGCGAAATTCATATCCGGAATACTGTTGATCGGGATCAAATGAATATGGACATGCGGGACTTCTAAGCCGGCAACCATGACACCAATTTTCTTACACGGCATTTCTTTTTTTATCATTTGCGCGACTTTTTTTGCAAAAACCATTAATCCGGCAAGCAGCTTATCATCCACATCAAAAATATAATCGATCTCTTTCTTCGTAATAACTAATGTATGCCCGGGATTGATCGGACGAACATCTAAAAAGGCTAAATAATTTTCATCTTCCAAGATCTTATGGCAAGGGATCTCGCCTTTCACGATCTTTGTAAATAAACTTGGCATAAAACCCTCCGTTACTACTTCGAGACTTTCACAAGCGAAAAACTTTCTGCGACCGCTTGAAAAGTGAATTTATAATCATCTATCTTTTCTTTTGGATTCACAGAGAACAACAAACTATAAACCGCATCATCCTGCACTAGATAATAATCCAGCAAACGATTTTCCGGTATGATCTTTGAAAATGCCTTCACCTTTAAAGCAAGCCGACCGGAAATGCTGACTTTTTCAACTTTAAACCCATCGGCATAATGCTGCATCCCCGCCAAAGTCTCATCGGAAAGCTGTTCTAAATAATGAAATGGCGACGGTAATTTTGCAATGATGAGCGTCACATCCGGATCTGACGATAATATGATAAAAACAGCACCGTCTTCTGAACGCATCTTCCAATTCGGATCACATAAAAACTTCACACCCAAAGCATCATCTTTGCAGATAACAAGATTATCCGTTGACGGATCAAACTTCCTTTCGGCAAGAACATCCATCTGCGATAAAAACATCACACAAAAAACGATCAAAGAACCACCAAAAAACTTAGCCATATCTCCTGCCTTCTAAATAGTGGGATATTCTAACTTTTTTGCCCGAGGAAAACAAGAGGAAATTCGAAGACTATCCCTAATTTCTTTATTTGAAAAGCTCATCCTGAACTTCTTCTTTATATTCGGGGAATTTGCCTTTTAGGGCTTCATCGATGAGAAGTTTGACTTCTTCGCTAAAATCTGCGGATAGGATCCATTCCAGATAATCCGGATCTTTTTTGACAAGATCCTGCAACGTATATTTTCTGGCATATTTTCCGAACATCATATAAAGTTTACCGTTCCACCAGCGGAATTTACGCTCCGCATCAAAATATTCATCACTTTTACGATAATTAAATTTCGCAAGTGTTTCTAGCGCCTCGTCACCGGCGCCATATTTCTTAACTTGCGTCGAAAGGATCTCGATAGTCGCCTCAGCGTCCGCCAAAGCGGTGTGAGCATTTTCAAGGGATTTCTGGCAGTAAAAATGATACGCAGCGTGCAAGTCCCTTTTTTCATTCACATGATAAACTTTCTGGGCGTCATAAACCTTCTTTTTTTGCCATTCAAATTTCAATCCGCTGTCGCGCAATTCACGCTCAAGGATCGGCAGGTCAAATTTCTCAACATTAAAACCGCCATAATCGCAATCTGTCAAAAATTTTAAAACATCATGCGAAATATCTTTAAAAGCCGGAGCATCTTTAACATCGTCATTAGAGATCCCTGTCAGCTGACTAACTCTCGGCGGAATAGGGATCCCGGGATTAACCTTCTTAGAATAGATCTCTCTTTTTCCATCGGGAAAGATCTTAACCAAGGCGATATCAATGATCTTATCATTCTCGAGCCACGTTCCGGTGGTCTCAAGATCTAAAACAACAAGCGTATGAGTCAATTTCACGGCGGACTACTTTCTATTTTAATAATTATTATCGTGTCATTGCGAACGAAGTGAAGCAATCTTTTGAAAAGATTGCTTCGTCGCAATATTATCCAAAATGATTATTGCTCCTCGCAATGACACAAACGCAAGAATTAAAAATCTGCAAGAATTGCATTCTAACCTCAAAAACTATTTTCCACAACAGAAGTTTTTCATTTGACCATGGATTTTATTTATGTTACAAAAGCTCATCACTCAAAGCGCACCAGACCGATTTCCCCATGAATATCATTGAGACCCTAAAGGCAAAAAACTTTCCCGATGAAGCTATAAAAACGATCGCATCCAACAAATTCACAGACTTCCATCCTCCTCAGGAAGAAGCGATCAAAAAAGGTGTTTTAGACGGTAAAAACATCCTTCTCTCCGTTCCCACAGCCTCCGGGAAAACTTTTATCGCAGAACTGGCTATGGTCAAATCCATTTTATTGGATCAAGGACGCTGCCTTTATATCGCACCATTAAAAGCGCTCGCCAGTGAAAAGTATAATGATTTTAAAAATAAATATGAATCGATGGGCCTTAAAGTGGGGCTTGCCATCGGAGATGAAGACACTCAGACATCACAACTTAATCAATACCATATCCTTATTGCGACCGCAGAAAAAGTCGACTCCCTCATGCGCTTTCGCGCAAAATGGCTTGTCGACTCATTGACCGTCGTTGTTCTGGATGAAATTCATTTTATCAATGATGGCAAACGCGGACCAACACTTGAGATCTTAACGGCACGGATCAGGCTCTTAAATCCTAAGATCCAGATCATCGCTTTAAGTGCGACGGTAAGTAATGCCCGCGAAATGGCCGGCTGGCTTAATGCAGAATTAGTTTTAAGCAATTTTCGTCCGATCCCTTTAAAGGAAGGCGTTTATTACAACGACCGGATCGTCTTTCAAGAATACGGTGTCAAAATGATCAGCGAAGATGATCCTAACGATGTCAACAAACTCACAATGGATACTGTCCGCGGCAAAGGCCAAGTGCTCATCTTTGTCAATTCCAGACGTTCCGCGCAAGCTGTTAGCCGTGAAGTTTCAAGTGCGGTCTCAAAACTTCTAACGCCTGATGAAAGAAAGAAATTAAAATCGATCGCGGATAAGATCGGCGGAAGCAAATCAGATTCAACAAAAGTCTGCCGTAAACTCGCGGATGTCGTTGTCCATGGGGCGGCCTTTCATCATGCGGGACTAAAACCTTTTCAAAGAGAGCTCATTGAAGCGAATTTCAAGATCAATTTAATAAAAGCGATCAGCTGCACGCCCACTCTCGCCGCCGGAGTGAACCTCCCGGCTCGACGGGCGATTATCCGGGATTTTAAACGTTTTGAATCGGGGATCGGTTCAAGCTATATCCCCACATCAGAATATAAACAATGCGCCGGACGCGCCGGGCGGCCGCAATATGATGAATACGGCGAAGCGGTCCTGATCGCAAAATCCGCTTCAGAATCAGCCGCGCTCTTTGAGAAATATATCCGTGGAGATACAGAACCGGTCATTTCAAAACTTTCCGATGAATCATCATTACGGATCCATATTCTGGCTGCAATCGCAAGCGGTTATGTCAGCGATGAAAATGGGATGTTCGACTTTCTCTCCCATACATTTTTATTTTATCAGCGCAAATCCATGAACTTGCTCTATGTCGTCAAAGACATCTTTGGATTCTTAAGTAAAGAAAAATTCATTGAGAAAAGCGGTTCTCGATTCTTTTCAACACCTTTGGGGAATTTAACAAGCCGGCTTTACATTGATCCATTAACGACGATCACGATCCGAGACGGACTATTACGGATCCACGGCGATCAGTTCTCCGTAAACGGGCTTTTGCACATGATCGCCTGCTGTCCGGATAATCCAAGGCTTAATGTCACCAAAACAGAATCCGAAGAATTAGAAAAATTCGAGAGCTTGACCAAAGATGAACTCATCTTAAATACTCACAATTGGCCATATTTAGATGATTATTTCGCTTACATGTCGACGATGAAAATGACTTTTCTTTTATCAGAATGGATCGATGAAAAATCCGAAGAAGCGATCTGCGATCAATTCAGCATGGGCCCGGGAGATATTTACCGGCACATAGAATCCACCCAGTGGCTTTTGTATGCCGCGGCAACGATCGCAGATCTATTAATGAAAAAAAATGTTACGATCAAGATCAACGACATTAAACAGCGGATCCATTACGGGATCAAAGAAGAACTTCTTAAGATCGTGCAGTTAAAAGGGGTCGGCCGTATCCGGGCGAGGCAGCTTTTTAATCACGGATACAAGAAACTAATAGATTTTCGTTTTACATCCGCCGATAAATTATCTGATGTCCCTCAGATTGGGAAATCTCTCGCACAGGATATCCTCAAACAAATTCACATACAGCAAAGAGCAACGATCGAAAAAGGCTTACCTGTTCTATCTGAATAAAAAACTGCAATAAAAAGTAGGGACAAACACGACTTAATAGTAATTTTATAAGAAAGTCGTGTCTGTCCCTACTTTTGTAACCCGGCTATCTATAGCAAGGGATCAAATTATATTTCACAACACACCATACCGCGCTTAATCCATCCCTCCAGCCTATTTTCTTCCCATCTTCAAATGTTCGTCCATAATACGAAATACCTATTTCGTAAATACGCACATTGGGAACTCGAGAGATCTTCGCTGTTACTTCCGGCTCAAAACCGAAACGCTTCTCCTTTAAAGACAATTTCTGGATAATTTCTGTTTTAAACAACTTATAACATGTTTCCATATCAGAAAGATTCAAATTGGTGAAAAAATTAGAAAGA
This sequence comes from uncultured Planctomycetales bacterium, assembly GCA_964348765.1. GTDB lineage: Bacteria > Omnitrophota > Gorgyraeia > Zapsychrales > Zapsychraceae > CAYGEE01. The sequence continues at coordinate 10,188 of CAYGEE010000067.1, forward strand.
AAGGTCAAAAAACCATTACCCAAAGTATGCCAAAAAAACATGATCCGATGCGCATTCCCGCCTTTAAACCGAGAACCATAAACGACATCAGCAAAACCATCAATGACGGGTTGAAGCAATAAATTATATTCCCTAGGATCATATTCCAAATCCGCATCCTGAATGATCAAATAATCACCCGTCGCTACTGCGATTCCCTGATGAAGGGCCGCTCCTTTTCCTTTATTGACCTTTTGATTGAACAATCGAATATTCAAACTGGGGTTCTTCTGCATATAGGATTCGATCGCGTCCTTGGTATTATCTGTTGACCCATCATTAACAATAATGATCTCCTTCTGAGCATCGTTTAACAATCGCACAGAAGCGATCCTATCAAGAATAAAGAAAATAGTCCTACCTTCGTTATACGCCGGGATAATAATGGATAGTTTTTTAAAACTCATAGGATGTTATTTCTTTTCACCAACGACAACAACAGACAATCCGATCAAGCGAAAAAACACCCAATCAAACACCTTCGCAAGAGGGATCATTCCATTATAGAACTTAAGTTGCGATTGAGGGATGATCCTATTCTTCATTATCTTCCCTGATATGAACCAGCCCAAAATCCCTAACCCATTAAAATAAAATGAACGTTTAATAGAAAAATTACTTGCCTCAAATAAGGATATCACTTGTTCTTTAAAATATCTTCTAAAATGATGCAATTCCTCATCAAAACCATTATACAACCATTGATACGCAGGCACCAAAATGATCAAACGTCCGTCTTTCGCAAGAAGCTTCTTACAATTCGCGACGGCCAGACTGTCATCTTTAATATGCTCAATGACGTTAAGAGAGAACAGCGTATCAAAACTACCAAAATATTTTGAAAACTTCGTGTCGAAATCCTTATCGACCAGATCAATATTCGCAACCCCCAGAAGATTCTTTTTGGCAGAGAATTTTTGTTTTAACACATCGCAATAACTGTTACGAATATCTGTCAAAAGAATATCAAATCCATCTTCAATGAAAAATTTTGAAATATTCCCAACCCCACTACCTATTTCCAAAACCCTTCCCCCACAATAAGGCTTGATCATCTCATACATCCACCGATTAAAATTCTCCGCTTGAGCGATAACCTCTAGCGTTTCCCGACCCTGACTATCAACAACTTTAAAACCAAACTCTTTAGCGGTGTTGTGCATAAAATATCCAAAAACCACGATTCGTTAATATCATTTATCCTAAATTCCCATTTTACAAATACTTGCACCGAATACAACAAATATCTTGTTAGTTATCCTCCGTCATCCTAAAAAGTAATCTTTGTCATCTACGTTTGAACCCCCTTAAGGACATCCCGTGATCAGGTGCTTAAAACCCCTTGAATATATTTCGAACTCTTAAGTTGTTTTTCTAAATGATAGACCAAAAAATGATTGAGGATATATTTTAATTCTTTTTTAACAACACTCGTTAATCCTAAACGAAGATTCTTCTGCCAATTATTTTGTT
>CAYGEE010000068.1:0-9868 GCA_964348765.1 uncultured Planctomycetales bacterium
GGGCAAGGGAGAGGGAAATAAATGACAATCACCACTTTTACTCCCCTCCCCTAACCCCTCCCACAAGGGGAGGGGAAACTTCATGCTTATCTTAAACTCCATTTAATTGAGGCGCTAATTTAACTACCAGGAAACCGCTTTCTTAAAACCCACCTTTTCTATCCCCACACATCCAAAAATATTTTATACTTTAGCGTGACTATTAATTAATACGTAATACTAATTTATTATGCTGATAAAACTCCATAAATCTCATCATTCGTGGCCGATGCGGCTGGTGTCTTTTTTTATTCTGATCAGTTTTACGATCAGTTTGATCAATTTTCCCGGCCGTGTGTATGGGCAAAATTTTCCTATGCTGCCGGTTCCGGGTGTGATGGTCCCATTGTCAGCTGGCTTTAATCCGGCCATGATCCGCGGGATAAAGATATTTCCTAATGATCCATTCCGTTTTGATTTTATTGTCGATGCCGGGCAATCAAAATTGGCCGATGAGGCTTTGCGAAATGAAACGAATAAACTTATCAAATATTTCTTAGCTTCGCTGACCGTTCCCGAAAAAGATCTCTGGGTCAATCTTTCGCCTTATGAAAAAGACCGGATCATCCCCGACAAATTCGGCGTGACGGAAATGGGGCGAGATTTATTGGCACAGGATTATATTTTAAAACAGTTAACAGCATCTTTGATGTATCCCGAAAAAGATCTTGGAAAAGAATTTTGGGATCGGGTTAATAAGAAATTGGTAGGGAACGGTTTAAAACCGTTCCCTACGACGGAGACCTTTAGCAAGGTCTGGATCGTCCCCGAAAAAGCTGTCGTGTATGAATACGGCGATATGGCGTTTGTGGTGGAGAGTCGGTTGAAGGTGATGTTAGAAGATGATTATCTTGCTCAAGAGAAGTTAGAGGCTAGAAGTCAGAGGCTAGAATCAATCACGAACACCACTAAAGCCACTTCCGCCACGCAGATAGAAACAGAAATTATTAAAGAAATATTGATTCCGGCTATTGAGCAAGAGGTCAACGAAGGCAAGAACTTCGCGGCGCTTCGTCAGATCTATCAATCGCATATTTTAGCGACCTGGTTTAAGAGGAATTTAAAACAAAGTGTTTTGGCGAAGGCTTATGTTGATCAAAACAAAGTCACCGGTGTTGATATTGAAGATAAAGACAGTAAACAGAAAATCTACGAGCAGTATTTAGAAGCCTTTAAAAAAGGCGTTTATAACTACATTAAAGAAGATTACGATTCCGCAACGCAAGAAGTGATCCCGCGGAAGTATTTTTCTGGCGGAACAGAGTTAGCATTAAGTAATGAGACTTATCGTGCCGAGCGGATCCCTGAGAATCCTGCATCTAAGAATGATCGAGCAATGCTTAGAACAATTAGCGGGGTGTTAGATTCTCACGCGTATATCGCTAGTGCTGCTTTAGTGAATCCCAATGAAAAAGATCGAGCGATGTCCGCTGATGAAGGCGAACCTGAACTCGCTTCTAATAAATTGCCAGAAATTAAACTCGCCGGAGGAGGCGAAGGGCCGGTTAATCAATTTTGGATGACTTTGGGATTAGATAACGTTGAGGTTGTTGATCATAAGGTTGATGTGCTTGAAAAAGGCCTGGAGGTCTATCGAGTTAAATTGCCGGGGATCAATAGACAAGCGGATGTGCCTCAGGGAATTGAGATATTTCGAGAATTTATAGATGCTAAATATTGGGAACGTTTTGAATCTGATTACGAACTAAACATTCTCTTTAAGAATCGTGAGGATGGGACAAAAGAACTTCTTGCGATCTTGCCGGTATTAAATGATCGGTTGCCAAAGAATTCGATATCCAGCTTTTATGATCTAACGGAATTTAATATTCCTTACAGTCTTTTAAGGCGAATTGGTGATCCAACGGCATTCGAGGACTGGCAGTCTTTTGCGTTACGCGCGAACGAGGATCAACGAACAATTGAAACATTTATTACTTCGCAATATCGGAAAAAAGGACAATATTTATATTCGGACATGAAAAGTTCTGAAGGCGATACGTTTGTTTATGTTCAATTAAGCGATGTCGGAACACCAGAATTGATTCGTTTTAACCTTCGAACCTTTATTGAACCTAAAGATCGCAGGTATTTAAATGATCTTAAAAATAAATTGTTTAATCCTGATGTTAAAACAGCTCGAACTTTGCTTGTCATTCCTCCGACAGTGTATTCACCGGCTGTGAAGAGTCACCCCCAGGAAGATTCGTTTTTTATGAAAGAAGTTATGGCCGGGGCGAAAGCATTCCCTTGGAAAGATTCCGACCGAGCATTGGACTTAGGGACAGGGTCAGGATATGTGATGTGGCTTTTATGGCAGGCTGCCAAAGAAAGCGGAAAAGAAATATCGTATTATGCTGTTGATAAGAATCCATTGGCAGTTATGGCCGCGGATATAAATCTAGTTAAAATCGCCGGAATGCCAAATTTAAATTTAAGGAATAATGATAATCTTGTTGCCGAAGATGGTCAGGTGGCGTTTTTAGATGGAAGAGGCCAACCAAGGAAATTTGATTTTGTTGCGAGTAATTCACCGGCGTATCCGCTGACATTAACTGAGGATAGTCTTGATTATTTGGAAGATGAAGGCCTGCCTGGGTTAACCCGAATGTTGAAATTTCACTCTCCCGCAACAATGACAAGATTGGAAATTCTTCATGATGCCGGTCTGCCTGGGGCTTTTTTTTGGGTTAATTTTACAAAGGCACTTGCATCGAGCCTACGCGATGCGCGGTCAAAGGCGATCGTTTGGAATTCCTTGCCAAGATATGATGGTGACAAGCTCGATGTTGTGATGAAAATTATAGGGTTGATCCCGGAGTTAACGATTGAAAAAATTATGAATCCTAATGGTGGCGCTCAAGTCGCGTATGAAATCCGCCTTACGGACAAGGCGCAGTTAGAAGATAATCAGGTGCATTTAAGTTTTAATCCATTAAACGCATTTTATCTGAAAGTAACCAGGCAAGGTCGCAATAAAGATGTGGCAGATTATGTTGTTTCAGATGAGTTTCGGCAAGTCACTAGACTAGATTTAAGACAAGGGAATCATCACATCCTTGATATTGGTGTGGGCGAGCTGCCGGTTACCACTATCGAACTATCAGACAGTTTAAAAAGAATAAATAAATCAATTCAAGTTGACGGAATGGAAATCCCATCCGTTTTAGCTAAAGTCCATCTTGTTATTACTGACGAAAATATTTTAAAAGAGTTTAAAAAGCAGGCGAAAGATTATGGTGTTGATAACTTTCCTATTGGTAAGATTGTTGAAATAAGGCTCATTGTCGGAGATGACGATCTGGATCAATATGCGGGCATTGTCAAAATGGTTGTTGGTTTTCGTATGACGCCGCATGGAGAAATCTGGTATTTGCCGTTAGGAATAAGGCCTCAGCTGGGATTTGTTCCTTTTGATTTACCCTCTAAATCACAGATTCAGAATCAATATAATTTTTTCAGCAGTTTTATAAATTATTTAGGGATTGAGCAAATCAAGAAAATAATTACACAGTTACATGGTGATAAATCTTCAGCCGGATGGTTGGTTTCAGAAAGCAACACAGTTTCGCAATCGGATACACATTCTTACAAAATTAAATTCGAAAAAGATCCGGTTAAAAACAGGCTCCGTGATGCCGGAGCTGGTCTTATCGTTAGTAAAACCATTGTGGAGAGTAAAGTTAAAGGGTTAAGCTTGATCACCGCTAATCATGTAACAATTTATATGAAGGCCGATGAGAAAAAGCAGTTTAAACAGGAAGTTGCCGATGCCTTGGCTGAAGGCGGGGTGTTGACAATTAAAAATGGCCGTACGTTGGTGATGGGCGAGAAAGTAAAAGAAATCAAGCTAATTGATATTTACAAAAGAGTTAATGGGCAGCTTGAGTATGTGGGAAGCCAGGTTTCTGATCCTGGAGGAGTAGTTGTCTTGAACCCGCGTTTTGTACGTGATTTAATCCCCTATCTTGGGCGTGATGCTTTTGATGAGCACGATGTTAAATATTTGGGAGTGGATCAAGCGATGGTGTCAAAAGCGAACGATGTGCAATTTACAAAAGAAATGATTCGAGAAGGTTTAACGTATGAACAAGTTAAACAATTAAAAAAAATTGGCACAGAAATTATTCCATCTAAATGGGCGCTTTGGCAAAGTCCGGTAACCGCGAGAAATTTTATCCTCTTAGCACTTGATACGATTGAAGGATTTAAAGAAGCGCGCGAAGCTGGGGAAGCTGGTGATATTAAGAAAATGGCACAATTATATCGTGACAACGTTATTGCGTATTCTTCAGGGGATAAAGAAAAATATCCTCAGAACGGGCAGTTAACATTTTTTTATGAGCGCGGCGGATTAAAAGGGCTTTTGGTCCATCCGCATTCTTATCTTCCGGTAACCGGCAGCCCGTCAGCATTATTACGATTGGCTTTTCCGAATTTAAAATTGATCGATCCCCTGAATTCTGAAGCTTTGCATCCATTGGAAGTGGAGAAGAACTATTGGTCTGATCCGGAAAATATTAAATATCATGTTTTACAAGCTCTTGATTCTATTGAGGTTGACAGGATAAAGGTTTTTAAAAAAGCGAGAGAAGGCAATAATATTGCGGTAATGGCTCAATTATATATGGAGTATGTTAAAAATTATAAAGGAAAGCGAAATGGTCAAAAAGCTTTTTTTATTGAAATTGGCGGATTAGACGTATTATTTTCCGGACATGGAGGCCAAGGAATAGAAAAGATTTTCTCTAAAGTTCCTACACCTTCTGAGTTAGTTGAACTCGCGATCCCTGGTCTTATTGATGACAAAAATCCGAATGCATTGCATTCGTCAAAAGTTAAGAGGCGTATTAGTCTCGATCAAGCGATGATCGTATCTGAATCTCCGTTAAAGTTGTCCTATTCGCAAATGCAGGCGTGGGGATTAAAGCGGATCGGTTTTGGAGCGCAGGCGGAAGTGGATAGTAAGGACGGCTGGCCGTTTGTTTTAAAAAGATTTGTTGATGAACCGGATGATAGTATTTTGGCGAAAGACGCTATTGATTCTTATGAAATTGCCTCTAAGCGTTTGGGCGGATTGGTCGCTGATTTCATGTTTGTCGATCTTGATACGGATGATGGTTTATCAGAGCGGGCTGTCGTTATGCGTAAAGTGGAATCACCTAATTTAAAAGAAATGATTCGGTCGTTGTTGGCCAGCGGCGATATTGTTAAGGCAAAGGATCTTATCGAGAGAAACGTAGAATTTCTTTTAAAGATCAGCCATCGGGGAGTTCATATGACGGATCACAATTTTGATAATGTTGCTGTTCTCGGCCAGTCGATGTTAATAACTGATCCCGGGAAGCTTGAGGAAAGCCTTGATATCATTTCTTTAGCCCATTTTAGTAATGCATTTAAGCAGAACTATTTTTACTTAAAGAATGATCTTGGCTCGACGGAGTTAGCGGATTACTACTTGAAAAAGATGCAATCTAGAAAAAGAGATATTACCAATCAATTTGGGAATACAGATCCGGTTCCGATGCCTGATATCTCTTCAGAAGTTTTAAGATCGCTTAAAGGTGTGGAAGCTGATCCGGCGATGTTTGCTCTTAATGACCTTAAAAATCTTGCGGAAGATATCCTTCTTTATACGGATTATGAATCGTTATTTAAGGGAAAGAAAGATCGTGTGAGTTTTACCGGATTGTGGATACTTGTCGCGGATATCATCCGTTCGATGATCGCGGATATTAAAAATGAAGAGGAGTATGCCCCCGGTTATCAGATGGACGATGAGTCTTTGAAAAATCTTTTGATAACGTTTTCAGAGTTGGTTTCACTTCATAAGCAAATTTATAATTCAGGTCATGTTCTGGTGGGAGCTGACGAGTCGGAACGATTGGCCCTGGAGATAGCAAAGGTTAAAGTTTTGTTGGTTCTAAGACAATTAGACAAAAATGGACTTGTCAAAGCTCAAGAAATGCATTTCGGTCTCGCCTATGATTATGCCGTCAGGAGAATGCCGAAGCTGACCGAAATAGAGGCCTTTTTGATCTATTTGGATCTGCAACGAGTCAGTCTCGATGCCTTCTCATCAACGATCATCGATTTCGGCCGGCAGTTGAAATTAACTTCCGCACGGATGCAGCTTGACAACATATATGAAGAAACAAATAAATTCCTAAGAACATCCGACAGGGCGATGGCGGGGGATCCGATCCCAAATATTAACGATTTGCTTATGTCAGGTCTGAATTATGATCTCGCTAAGATTTATTGGCAGCGACGCATGCAACATATTCGATTACCCTATAGAATTTGGTATTCGCCTATAACAGCAAAAAATATGATCTTGGTTGTTCTTGATGAGAATGTTGATGGTTTTTATGACGCGAGGATAAAGAACGATATTAAAAAGATGGCTGAACTTTATCAGGCGCATGTTTTAGGCTACAAAGCTAAGGATAGGAATCGTTATAAAGAAGATGGCCAGCGTACTTTTTATAGGGAAAATGGTTTAGAGCCTTTGCTGAGCCGGCGCCGATCATATCTTGCCAATCGCAATAGTCCGATCCTTCTTTTGCAGCTGGCTTTACCGCAATTGCTTGATCCAGCTGAAACTGATGCGCTCAAAAAGGAAGAAGTTGAAAATCCACCTGAACTTGACCGGGCGATGCTGGGGGATAAAATTAAAGGGGAGATTAGAAGTTCGAAGTTAGAGGCTAGAAGCCAGACTGCCCCCGGCGGAATCGACTTGACGCCTGATGGGATGGATATTCAAACTAAAGGTGCGATGGTGCCGTTTAGTGCTCCGAATTTAGAAAATATCGATATTCAAGGCCTGACGCCGTTTATTTTTAGGATGGTGCCGTTGACGGATGTGCCGGCGTTTCTGGGGTTGAAGGAGAATCCAATCGCACCTCACTTTGCCGCCGATGAGAAATTGCCAGCCGATAAGCTTTATCCGCAGATGTCGCAGGTGAATTAATTATTTTTCGTGAAGCGTTAAACGTGAAGCGTGAAGCGGTTGTTGTGTAAGCGCTTTACGCTTCACGAATGGCTAGTAAATTTTTCAATAATCTTTTTCCTTCAAGCTCAATATGCTATAATCTCACCCATGAGTCAAAAATTAATTCGAACCTATAGGGCGATGGACCCGGCTAAGATCAAGCCGAATTTGATGATCTACGGCGATCTCAACGGTAGCTGTGCTAATTGTAATAATATGGACGTAAAGCTATCGATGGCGTCCTGTCCAGAGTGTCAGACGGCGTTTAAATATTACGCTTTTCGCAGTGTCAAAGCTCATATTCCTAAAATTTTAAAATTAATGGACGACAATCCCGTGGCTGTTATTGTGGATCACGAGGATTATAAGTCAGCGCTGGGGGCTTCGAAGGCGGAAGAGTTTTTACGATAATGGTGAAGCGTGAAGCGTCGTTCGTGAAGCGGTTGTTGTGTAAGCGCTTCACGCTTCACGTTTCACGAACGACGAATAAATGAAGGATCAAAAATTATGATAAATAGAGCAAGGCTCATCAAACTCACCCAAAAAGTCATCTCCTACGATTCTCAGAATCCGCCAGGAAATGAGTTGGAACTGGCAAAGTTCATCGAAAAAGATATGCGATCACTTGGATTGGAAGTGAAAACTTATACGTTCGCGAAAAATCGTCCGAATATTGTTGCCACACTCAAAGGTTCAGCGAAATACGCAAAAGAAAAGTCTATTTTGCTGACACCGCATTTTGATACGGTTCCTTTTGGTGCCGGATGGAAATATCCGCCGTTAAGTGGCAAGATCGTCGGGAATAAACTCTTCGGTCGCGGGGCGAGCGATGATAAATGTAATTTGACGAGTTGTATGGAAGTGATGCGCAGTTTAGTTGAAGATAAAGTCAAATTAAAAAAAGACGTCATCATGGCCGCCACAGTCGACGAGGAAACAGGAAGCCATAATGGGATCATTCCGCTTTTAGATAAAAAGATCTTAAAGCCGCATTTCGCGCTCGTGATGGATTCCGATGAGTTTTATACGATCATTTGTCAAAAAGGTTTGATCCATGCCCGCATCCAGATCTTCGGGAAAAAAGCCCACGGCGCTTACAATTGGCGAGGCGTCAACTCTATCGAGATCGCCGCTCGCATTATTAATAAATTGAAACAGCATCAATTCCAATTCAAAAAACATAAACGGCTTCATGCTCCGACAAAAAATATCGGAGTGATCAAGGGCGGCGACAAGGTCAACATGGTTTGCGACTTCTGCGAGTTCGCGCTGGACACCCGTTACTTGCCGGGGATGGATCCGAAAGATGTTTTGAAGCAAATTGAAGCGATCGTAAAGTCAGAAGCAAAAAAATATAAGATCGTTATCGACGATTTGCAGCTTCCTTATGAGCTTGATGAAGATCATCCGTATGTTAAGGCTTATATCGACACCGCCAGGAAAATGAAATGTCCCGCGGCGTTAAAGGGAAGCGAAGGCGCGACGGTCATCACGTTCTTTAAAAAACACGGTATTCCAGCTTTCGCGACCGGTTACGGCGCCTCCGGTACCGCGCACACGACGGATGAATATCTTAAGATCGATACGCTTGTTAAGGGAACGAGATTCTTGGAAGAATATATTAAAGCTTATGATCAGTTGTGAGTGACTAGATAGAACTCAGAGAACAGATTATCAGATGGAGAGTTCAGATTCTCAGAGAACTTCGTAAATTATTGCCTGGAGTTCTGAATTCTGTTTTCTCCATCTGATATTCTGGTCCGTCTGAATTCAGTTTTTTTTGATCGGAGTATAATTTATGATGCCTGTCTATCATGTGATCGCATCCACCGCCATTAGCGCCGGGCTTTTCGGTTGGCTCAAGTCTTGGCCGGCAACGATCGCTTGTTTTTTGAGTGGTATTTTCATCGACCTTGATCATCATGTTGATTATTTTCTGTCAGAGAAAAGAATGCCAAAGAGTTTTCGGGAACTTGTTCAGTTCTGCGAGAAGAATCCAACGGGAAAATTATATTTGATCTTCCATTTTTATGAGCTTTTAGCATTTCTGTGGGCTGGGATCTATTTTTTAAGGCTTGGTGATGTCTGGGTTGGGATGGCTGTTGGATTAACGACTCATATGATCTTTGATCAGATCACCAATCCTTTAAAGCCGTTGGCGTATTTTATGTTTTACAGGATCAAACATCAATTTAATCGTAAATTTTTACATGTTGAGGGGCATTTTGAATAAATTATTTAGTGATTGTGCTGTGTCATTGCGAGGAGCGCCGCGACGAAGCAATCTTTTAGATTATCTCAAAAGATTGCTTCGTCCTTCGGGGGCTCGCAATGACACAAGTATTAAAGTTTTTAGAAAATTAGTTTTAACCGGGATTTTTATTCTTAGCAGCGCTTGTTTTAATGTCTCTGCTCAAGAGAATTTGCCTTTTCTTTCCGGCGAGACAGTCGTTTATGAAATCAAAAAAATGGGGCTTAAAGTTGGCCAGGCTACGCTGGTTTTCACCGAAAAAGTCTTTTATAAGGGACAAAACCTTTCGCTGATAACTTTTATCGCAAAAGGTCCCCAATTTCATGATGTAGAAAAGATCTATATTGATCCTAAAACGTTCTATCCGAAGTTTGTGGAGCGGGATGTTGATATTTTTAGCAATAAAGAAAAGATCTCTGAAGCGTATGATCAGGATAAAGGGATCATTACGATAACTAAGCGCACTAAGGAGCGGACCTCCGAGCAGAGAATCGAGAAAAAGGGGCCGATCGAGAATATTTATGGGTTCATTTATCGCTATCGAAAAGAAGGGACCTTTGATAAGAACAATGACATTGCTATTC
>CAYGEE010000068.1:9878-11580 GCA_964348765.1 uncultured Planctomycetales bacterium
GCTATTCATCTTCCGACGAAGGATGTAACTATGAAGTTCATTAAACAAAGTGCGCTTTCAGTTATGGGAAAGCAAACTGAAACTTTTTTGCTGCAAAGCGATCCGCAGCAATACAGTGTGTGGTTTGATGCAACTTCTAAACATTTACCGGTTCGCATTGACGGCGCGGCGGGGTTTGGGAAGACGGTTATGGTCCTGCGGGAAGTTAAATGATCGTGAAGCGTGAAACGTGAAGCGCAGACAATGGTTCGTTTCACGAGCGACGCTTCACGTTTTACGTTTAATATCTACTCTTTGACTTCTTTTCCAAAATATGTTTCAATAACATCCTATGCTTCCAGACAAACATGGACATTTCGGTCAATTCGGCGGGAAATACGTTCCGGAAACTTTGATGGCGCTTTTGGAGGATTTGGAGAAAGTTTTCAAGTCGCTTCAAAAGGACAAAAAGTTTAAGGATGAATTCCATTCCCTTTTGACAGATTATGCTGGGCGTCCGACGAATTTATATTTTGCCAAACGGTTAAGTAACGAATTAAGGTCCCTCAAAGTTTACTTAAAGCGCGAAGATCTTCTCCATACCGGCGCGCACAAGATCAATAATACCCTTGGACAAGTTTTAGTGGCGATGAAAATGGGCAAAAAGCGCATCATTGCTGAGACGGGTGCTGGTCAGCATGGAGTTGCAACCGCAACGGCGTGCGCGTTGATGGGCTTAAAATGCGAGATCTATATGGGTGAAGAGGATATCACCCGTCAGGCATTAAATGTTTTTCGTATGAAACTTTTAGGAGCGATCGTTCATCCTGTTTCGAGCGGATCAAAAACTTTAAAAGATGCGATGAATGAAGCGATCCGCGATTGGGTCACGAATGTGGACAATACTTTTTATATTATTGGTTCCGTCGCCGGTCCTCATCCGTATCCTTTGATGGTTCGCGAATTTCAATCAGTGATCGGAAAAGAGGCGCGCGCGCAGTTTTTGAAAAAAGAAAAAGGTCTTCCGAATTATGTCGTTGCCTGTGTCGGCGGTGGAAGTAATGCGATGGGATTGTTTCACTCCTTTTATAATGATCGAACCGTTAAAATGATCGGTGTTGAAGCTGCCGGGCATGGTCTTTCATCCGGCCAACATTCCGCAGCGCTTGGCCGTGGGGAAGTTGGTGTTTTACATGGCAGTAAGAGTTATCTTTTACAGACAAAAGACGGACAAGTTAAGATCGCGCATTCGATCGCGGCTGGGCTGGATTATCCTGGCGTCGGCCCTGAACATTCCTATTATAAAGATACGAAACGCGCCGAATATGTTTCGGTGACGGATGAAGAGGCATTGGATGGTTTGAGATCCTTATCGCAATTGGAAGGGATCATTCCAGCGCTTGAAACATCGCATGCGATCGCTTATTTAAAGAAATTGGCAAAAAGAGTTAAACAGAAAAGTTCCGTAATCGTCTGCTTGTCGGGACGAGGGGATAAGGATGTTGTTGGGATAAAGAATTTGATATGAAGCTCTCAGCTCTCAGCTGAAAGCTGGAAGCTGAAAGCTGAAAGCTGAAAGCTGACATGAATAGAATAGACAAAACATTCGATAATCTACGAAAAACGCGCAAGAAAGCCTTCATTGCTTTTTTGACAGCGGGCTTTCCGGATCTTTCAATGACGCAGAAGCTCATCCACTCGATCGAAGAGGCTGGTGCTGATC
>CAYGEE010000069.1:0-11343 GCA_964348765.1 uncultured Planctomycetales bacterium
TTTTGATTCTTTGATAAGAATTTATAAAGGTGTCTTGAAATAGAAAAGTTCGAATTGGTTATTAAAAAATTTGATTGTTATGTTAATATGCTTGTCATGAAACGCTATTAAGCGTGTTATACCATCTGATCTTCTAATTATTCCTTGATTTGAAAGAGTGGATGTGATTATATAGTTGTCCTAACGTGAATTTATATAGATAGAGAAAGTGTCATATGGTAACTTTAAGGACCACCTTAAATAAAGTCGGAAAGTTTTTTTATCTTATCCAGAAAACCCGCCTTGATTATTTCTTTTCGAAGATCATTAGTTTCCTTTATCTTTGGATCAGCAAGCATATTTATCTTCTTCCGCCGACGACGCTTATGATGGAGCCGACCAATCATTGTAATTTAAAATGTCCCCTTTGTCCGACGGGGGCGGGCACGCTCAATCGGGATAAAAGGACTATGAGTCTTGATGAATTCAAAAAGATCATCGATCAAGTCCACCGGTATATTAAAGAGATCGTTCTGTGGAATTACGGTGAACCGTTCATCAATAAAAGTATTCTGCCGATGATCAAGTATGCGGCGGATCATAAGATTTATGTCATCACGAGCACGAACGGCCATTTCTTTACCTCCGATGGATATTGTGAAGAAGTGATCAATAGCGGCTTGCACCGGCTGATCGTCGCCGTCGATGGCGCAACACAGGATACTTATGAAAAATTCCGCCGTCAGGGTGATATTGAGAAGGTCCTGCAGGGTATTCGAAGGATGGTCGCCGCTAAGAAAAGAGTGGGATCCAAAACCCCGTTCATTGAATTGCAATTTATTATGATGAAACATAATGAGCACCAAAAAGATGCTATGCGGAAATTGGCGGAAGAATTGGAAGTTGATCTTTTCATTGAGAAACCTGTTGGGATCCATTCTTCAGATTCGCGGATGGCCGGGCTTAAAGATCAATTTTTACCTACCGCCCAGAAAAATCAATATTATCTCAATGATCAGGGGCAGATCGAGATCAATGGCGATGTTCCCAATGATTGTGATTGGCCGTATAAATATTCAGTGATCAATGCGGATGGAGGGGTATCGGTGTGCTGTATGGATATTTATTCTCATCATATGATGGGAAATGTTCTAGAAGAGGATTTTATGTCTATCTGGAAAAATCAGAAATACCAAGCATTTCGTTCCCAGCTGCGTAAGAATCGAAAAGAGATCGAGATCTGTAAAGCTTGTCCTTCAGGTGTAAAATTCCATGATGGTCCGCCTCCGGCAGGCCAGAGTTTAGAAAGCCTCCAGCCCAATCTAGACATATCCGCTGATAGTTCGAATCAGGGAGAATCCCTTAAGGTTTGATTTCTTTAATTTTTTTAAAATGATCATCTTTTAAACAAAGATAACAGGATTCATATTTCTTAAGTAATTTGATCTATGGCTGAAGAAAAAGCACACAGCGGATTTAAGAAATATACGATCAACACGTCGTTCTTATTTCTTGAGCGGGTTTTGCGTGCTGTGGTCATGATCATTTTTTGGGTTTTTGTTATCCGCTATCTTGGGCCTCAGCAGTTCGGGGTTTTAAGTTATGCGTTAAGTTTGATCTTTCTTTTTAGCGACCTCTGCGAATTCGGGATCCGGGATATCGCGGTCCGGGAGATCGTTCGGCATCCTCATCGTGAAAATGAGCTTTTAGGATCGATCCTTTTTATTAAGTTCATTGGATCATTGATCGCTATTTCGTTAACGGTTATTTATCTTGTTTTTTTCTCCTCGGGGTCATCGACGAATGTGATCGTCTGCATTCTGGCGCTGCAGTTTCTTTTCACTCCTTTTGAAACATTGGAATATTATTTTCAATCGCAAGTCCTGGCTAAATTTCTTGCTTATTCCAGGGTTTTTGAAATGCTGATCAGTTCGGCATTGTATATCACCTTTGTCTTCTTAAAAAAACCGCTTATATATTTTGCCTGGGTGAATGTTTTTGAGTTTGTCATTATGAGCGCGGGTTTGGTTTTCTTTTATGCTCGTCTTCATAAGAGCATTCTTAACTGGAAGATCTCTGCTTCGATTGTTAAAGAAATGTTTAAGGTTTCTTGGCCGCTTATTTTTGCAAGCGTTGCGGCTTCGATCTATTTTCGTATCGATCAGGTGATGATCAAATCATTTCTTAACATTACGGAAGTTGGTTATTATTCCGCGGCTGTCAGGGTTAGCGAGGCTTTTTATTTTATTCCGATCGTGATCACAAGTTCTGTTCTGCCGGCGATCATTTACGCGAAAAAAGAATCAAGTGAGCTTTATAACAAGCGGATCGATGCTTTATTGTGTTTGTTGGCGATGATTTCATTTACGATCGCTGTTTTTATAACTATTTTTGCCCATCCGATCGTTTCGATGTTTTTTGGGCCGGAGTTCTTGCCTGCCGCCGGAGTTTTATCTATCCATATTTGGGGAAGTTTGTTCATTTTTGTCCCGGCCGGCGGAAAGAAGTGGATCATTAGCGAGAATCTTCAAATGTACGCGATGATCACGGCGGTCTTGGGAGCGATCCTAAATATTGTATTGAATTATTTCTTACTTCCGATCTACGGGATAAAGGGAGCCGCTGCTGCCACTGTCATTGCCTTTGCGTTCTCGGGGATCTTTGGGTATGCATTTTTCAAGCAAACATGGCCAATTTTTATTCTTCAACTTAAAGCATTCAATCTTTTTTATTTGTGGCAAAATCGGCTTACGCTAAGTAGGGATCTTCTGGAGAATGCTGGCGTGAGAAAATAAGAAATACATCGATTGTTTTGATCAGGGTAAGAAGATCCTAATTTTTGGACAGAATAATTCATGGCTGAAGAAAAACTACATAGTGGATTAAAGAAATACACGATCAACACCTCGTTTTTATTCCTTGAGCGAGCCCTGCGGGCTATCGTTATGATTGTCTTTTGGGTTTTTGTGATCCGTTATTTGGGTCCGGATCAGTTTGGTATTTTTAGCTATGCTTTGAGCATTATTGCGATCTTTGATGATCTGTGTGCTTTTGGTATCCGCGATATCGCAGTCAGAGAGATCGTCCGTAATCCTCAGAAAGAGAATGAGATCTTAGGGTCGGTTTTTTTTATTAAGCTTGTGATCGCGACATTTTCAGTGGTCATTATTTTAGTTTTTATAACACTATCATCGTTGACGCCTTTAATACAGCTTTTGATAATGATCCTATCGATACAGTTTTTCTTTAAACCATTTGAAACTATTGATTATTTCTTTCAATCGCAGGTATTATCCCAATATCTTGCTTTTTCTCGTGCCTTTGAGATGGTGATAAGTTCGACATTGTATGTGAGTTTGGTTTTGTTCAAAAAACCGTTAGTTTATTTCGCTTGGGTTAATGTTTTCGAGATCGTAGCGTTAAGTTTGGGACTGATATTCTTTTATTACTGCCTAAAGAAGAAAAGCATTTTTAGTTGGCGGGGGTCTTTTTCGATGGGGAAGGATCTTATGCGAGATTCTTGGCCGCTAATGTTCTCAAGCGTTGCAGGGACGATATATTTCCGGATCGACCAGATCATGATCAAGGAGTTCCTGAATACGGCAGAAGTTGGTATTTATTCGGTGGCGGTTCGCATGTGTGAGGCTTTTTATTTTATTCCGATCGTTGTTACGAACTCTGTTCTGCCTGCGATCTTTCGAGCTAAGAGTGTTTCACAGGATTCGTATTTCAAAAGGAATAAGGCATTGATCAGTTTTTTACTTACTATCGCGTTGATGATCTCTTTGGGCGTAACGCTGTTTTCTCGTCCTTTGGTTGAGCTTTTTTTTGGTGCGGATTTTATTGCGTCCGCAAAAGTACTTCAGGTCCAGATATGGGCTATTGTTTTTATTTTTATTGGAGTTGCAGCTAATAAATGTCTTATCGGAGAGAATTTGCAAAAGTATTCGATGATAACAAAGATCATGGGGGCTGTTCTTAATATTGTTTTAAATCTTTTTCTTATTCCATTATATGGGATAAAAGGAGCGGCTGTTGCGACTTTGATCACATTGTCGCTTCCAGGATTTTTTGGTTATGCTCTATTTCGAAAAACAAGGCCGGTTTTCTTCCTTCAGATCAAAGCGTTTAATTTGTATGATTTTTGGAAAAACAATATTAATCTTTTTTTTGAAATGCGACGAGGAGTTGTTAAGAATAAATGAGTGCGGAGAAAGAAAACATTGTTGTTTTAACAGGGAATAGGCCGGCGCCAATAGTTTCCGGGAACGTCTATTCTGACCTTTTGAGCGATAAATATCAGCTTGTTTTCATTGAAGAACAGAAAAAAGGCAGTGGTTTTTTTCATTTTTATGGACATTTCTACGAGAAATATGGTCTGCTGAGAATGATAGATGTTCTTTTATGGCACATTTATTCAAAATATTTTGCCAAGCAGAGATTTGTGAACAGAAAATATCAGTCCCAGGTCGTTTGTGATATCAATGATCCGAAAGTGATCGATCAAATTGTTGGATTGAAACCCAAATATATTGTCGCTTCAGGTTGTTCGATGATTAAGGGGGAGAATATTCGTCAATTCAAATGTCCGATCATTAATCTGCATAATGCGATAACCCCAAGATATCGAAATGCAGGGGTTTTTTGGTCGATATTCGAAGGTAATTTTGATCTTGTCGGATCAACGATCCATTTTATTGATGAAGGGATCGATACTGGAGAAAGAATAAGTATCTATTGTGTTGATTGGAAAGAGAAGAACATTCCTTTGGAGTATTTACCGCTTCATACGTCAAGTGAAGGAGCGCGGTTATTGTCTGAATATATACTTTATAACAAACAGGTTATTCCTCAGCATTGTCAGAATATCGAAAGTCGATATTATCCGTGCAATGGATTATCTCATTTTCTGATCGCAAAGAAGAAATATCGGGAATATCTATCGGCGGGTTTTTTTAGAAATGGGGGAAAAGATGAAGAAAGAGAATAAAACGAGGTGGTTTGAAAGAAATCCGATCTTAACCTATTGCTTTGCTATGTTTTTATGTCTGTTCTTTGTCGAGATGTTGATGCATGTCTTATTTTTTGTAAAGCTTTTACCTCCGAATCCGATCTATATGACATCTTTAGAGAAAAGAAATTCTCCGATCCTTATGAAAAATGATCAGCTTGAATCGAAGATCATTATTTATGAGGATCATATCCCTCGACGGGGGAAAGGCGCTGCGAATTATATGCAGCGGGGGATCCCGATCCATGATGTCAATTTTGATGACGAGGGAAAAAGGATCGATAGTTATCAAGGTGATCAAACACAGGACAAGATCATTGGGGTTTTTGGCGATAGTTTTGCCGAAGCTCTTCAGGTTGGACAGTTGGAGGATTTTTCCTCCTTGGCTGAGATCGAGCTTCGCAAGGATGGCCTGAATGTCGATTTTCGCAATTATGGCTTAGGGGCAACAGGGACATCGCAGCAATATACCCGGTATTTGCAATTGAAGGAAAAAGGCGCTCATTTTGATAAAGTGATCCTTTTGGCGTTTTTATATAATGATATTGCCGATAATCACTCCGTGATAAGCCGCCCTTTTGAACATTATGAACAATATCCTTACTTTGAAATAGAAAATGGAAACCTGGTAAGACATGATCGCGTGACCAAGATCTTTGAAAGAGAAGGATTTAAGAGTTTCTTAAGAAACTACAGTCATATCGCCAGTATTATTAATAATGTCCGTCAGATCATGAAGATCCAGGCACATCCTTTTTCACCGCAGATGGATAAGAGCGTCTATGAAACAGTTTGTCGACAGCCGCAAGATCTTAAATGGAAAGAAGCTTGGGCTGTGACAGAAGCGATCCTAAAGAAATGGAAAGAAGATTGTGATCGGGCGGGGGAAGATTTTATTGTTATCACTTATACGAACCGTTTTGGAGAGATAAATGAAAAGTCGCGAGCTATAACGGCTTGTGATTATCCTCGTTTGAGGGTTCATGATCTTGCTGTAATTAATAAGATCAAGAGTCTAGATTTTGATTTGATCGCGAAATCTTTTATCCTTGACCACAAAACACCGGAGCCTTATTTTAGTTTCCAGTATGACAGCCATTTGAATTCTTTGGGGCATCAAGTCTTGGGGCATACAATCGCGAAATATCTTAAGGAGAAGTAGGGATTTTTATGGTGTTCTGAATTTGATTAATATAATTATCTCTGTTCATCGGATCAATATTGTGTTATATTTCAAAAAGTATTTGATCGGCAGATCGGGTTGGATGAACCACTAAAAACCATTAAATATGTCCCAATATTCTTTTATCATTATTGTTCAGAAGTCTAAGTACCCGCAGATGGGGGCTTTATATCTTTCTTATGCCCTTTCGCAAGTTAATATTACAACTCATATTGTTGACAGTAATGTTTCATTAAAAGCTCTGGATGAATTGATCCGGCAAGTGGATCCTATTGCCGTCGGATGCTCTGTCATGACAGCTCCTGAGATCGTAGATTTTATTAAGATCTCCATGCACATTCAGGAGAAATATAATTTTTCTGGTAAAAAGATCCCTGTGATCTGGGGAGGGATGCATTCAACGATCGTCAGTGGTTATACGGAAAAAGAATCTTATATTGATTATGTCATTTCCGGCGAAGCCGAGATCACTTTGCCTGCGTTCTTGAAGGATCTTCTTAATGGAAAGCTTCCGGAAAAGAAGTTAATTCAGGCAAAAACATCTAGTTCCTTGGATGATTTTCGTCCGATGTGGGAAAAGATCGATCTGAGCAAATATTTATTCTCTGAAGCTCATTCAGTCCATTCCGGATGCAGGAATGAAAAACAACACATTTTTTATTATTTATTATCCAGCCGCGGATGTCCTTATCGATGTAATTTTTGTTGGGAGGTCGCTCGGACAAAGGCTCTTAAAGCGGAGAGCTCCAGCGTTGATCTGACATGGCGGGCACATAGTGCTCAGTGGGTGAGAGATCAATTGGATACTATTGAGGCTTCACTTAAGAAACAAGGCCTTGCGATGGATGGCGTTGGTTTCTGGGATGATATGATCGTTGGAAAAGGCTTGCCGGAACACAATGCACGGGCGAAAGAGATCTTTAATATGATGCGGCAAAGAAATTTTGGTTATCTTCTGGAGATGCGTGCTAATCAGCTTATTTTAACTTCGGATCGGTGGAATGATGCTGGGGTCCAACGGGAAGCGGATCTTTATAAATTTTTAAAAGAAACAGGATGTATGCAGGTTTTTGTGGGAACTGAGTCTGGAAGTCAGGAGACTTTGAATTTAATTCAAAAAGGTACAAAATTGGAAGATTATCTGCGGCTTGTTGAGATATCGCATGATGTCGGATTGCCGTTACGGTTTTCGATGATCGTTGGATTTCCGGATGAAAGTGAGCAGTCGATCAACAGCACTCTTGATCTTATTGAAAAAATGGAAAAAGAGCCTTTTGTTTCCATCAGCGGCCCTAAACTTTTCACACCTTATCCCGGAACGCCGCAATATGAAGCTGCGGTTCGGCATGGGTTTGAAGCTCCTCAAACGACGGCAGATTGGGCAAGGATCAATCGTTATAGTGATTTTAGGAGTTTTTTCCCATGGCTAAAAAAGATCTCGAATAGTACGTTATCTCGGATAGATCATGCGTTTAATAATATTAACGCTGAGAAGAAGTATCAGGCTTCTGAAGAGACTATCTTGAATTTAGTTCGAGGACATTAAAAACTGCAATGAATTTCTCGGAAATATGGGGCATCAATAAAAAAATAATATCCTCACGATTTTCTTAATCAAATAGTTTATATTACTAAGAATGAAACTAGCTCCTATTGCTTTTTTTGCGTTTAACAGGCCTGAACATACAAGGCGAGTTCTGGAATCTTTTTCTTTGAACAAAGAATCGAGTGAAACAGAACTGCATGCTTTTATTGATGGGCCGCGAAATGAAGAGGATATTCAGAAGATCGAGGAAGTTAAGAAGATCTTTAAAGAAAGAAAATGGTGTAAAGCTCTTGAAATTCATGCTGAGAGTAAGAATCGAGGAATGGCCCCGCAGATCATTTCTGGTTTGACAAAATTATGTAACGAAAAGGGGCGGGTGATCATGCTGGAAGATGATACTCTGGTGTCTCCTTATTTTCTGGATTTTCTTAACATGGGTTTAAATAAATATGAGAATGAAGAAAAGGTCATGAGTGTTTGCGGGTACTTGTACCCAATCGAAAGATGTTCATTTGAGTCGGCTTTTATGGTTGGCGGAGGATATTGGGGGTGGGGAACTTGGCAGAGGGCTTGGCAATATTTTGATCCCGACGGGAATGATCTTTTGGCGCGTATTGAAAAGCAGAAATTGATCTGCAAGCTTAATGTTCAGAATTCGGATAATAAATACCGCATGCTGAAAAGACAAGCTAAGGGAGAGATCTCAAGTTTTGCGATCCGCTGGCATGCGGTTACAATTTTACGTAACGGGCTTAATCTTTTCCCGGGGCGATCATTGGTTCAGAATATCGGTTTTGATGGGACGGGAATTCATACCTATAAGTCGAAGAAATATGATGTGGAATTGTTAATGAGGCCGGTTAAGGAGTATCCGGAAAAGATCGAGGAATCGCAAGAGTTGTTAAATGCGGTGGCGAAATGTTTTCGAAGAAGGAATAAGCTTTATATCAAAGTATTGGAACGTTTAAGAAGTTATTTTCTAAAATTATTCAAGCGATAGATCCCAGTTATGCTTTTTAACTCCCTACATTTTTTGATCTTCTTGCCGATCGTTGTGTATCTTTATTTTCTGCTTCCTTTAAAAGCTCGGAGGGTGTTCTTGCTTCTTGCGAGTTATTACTTTTATATGTGTTGGAAACCGGAGTATGTTATTTTGATCCTGTTTTCTACGGCGATGGATTATTATTTGGGCCTTCGTATCGATGCGGTGAAGGAACGGAAGAAAAAAAGGGGATATTTAACGTTAAGTTTATTCTGCAATCTTGGGTTTTTGTTTGCCTTTAAGTATTTTAATTTCTTCAGTGAGTCTGCGCGGTTTTTATTCGCTAAGTTCAATGTCTTTCATGATTTTCCGGTCTTTCATGTATTGCTTCCGGTTGGTATTTCTTTTTATATTTTTCAATCGTTAAGTTATACGATCGATGTTTATCGGAACGAGAAATCTGCAGAAAAAGATTTCACTCTTTTTGCTCTTTATGTCGCTTATTTCCCTCAACTTGTCGCCGGGCCGATCGAGCGCTCGACACATCTTCTTCCGCAACTATCAAAAGTCCATGAGTTCTCTTGGGAACGGGTAAAGATCGGATTGCGTCTTATGTTGTGGGGGTTTTTTAAGAAGATCGTGTTGGCGGATAATTTGGCTGTTATTGTTGATCAATCGTATCACGCCCCGCAGGCAAGTTCCGGCGCGGCGCTGTTATTGGCGACGTATTGTTTTGCGTTTCAGATCTATTATGATTTTAGTGGTTATACTGATATTGCACGCGGAGCTTCTAAGATCTTTGGGATCGATCTCATGCAGAATTTTAGGCAGCCGTATTTTTCTCGATCGATCGTTGAGTTTTGGCAGCGCTGGCATATTTCTTTGTCAACGTGGTTTAGGGATTATCTTTATCTTCCCTTAGGCGGAGCCCGTGTGGCACCGTTTCGCTGGGTATCTAATATTCTCGTTGTTTTTCTTTTGAGCGGGCTGTGGCATGGGGCGAATTGGACGTTTGTTGTTTGGGGAGCTCTTCATGGCGCGGCTTATCTTTTTGTGAAAGCGACGCATTCTAAGCGGAAGAAACTGATGGAGGCTGTATTTTTAGATCGCTTTCTGATTGTCAGAAGGATCATTAATATGGCATTGGTTTTTAACTTTGTTTCTTTTGCCTGGATATTCTTCCGAGCAAAGAGTGTTACTGATGCGGGGATCGTTATTAGTAAAATCTATCAGTCAATCGTTTCGTGTGATCTTTGGGCTAATTTATCTCAACAGTCTTTTGATATGATCATTTGGATCGGGCTGATCATTTTTATCGAATTTGGTCAAAAAATAGAAGAGAAGGTATCATTCGGCCATGATGCGCCGGTGCGGTTGCCGATCTTTTTAAGATGGTCGATCTATTATCTGGCTTTTTTTGTGATCCTAACGTTAGGGAACTTTCATTCTCAGCAATTTATTTATTTTCAATTTTAACTGATTATGAAAAAAATATATTTTACCATTTTGTTCATTGTCTTGTTCTTGATCCTGCATGGGGTGATGGTTTATTTTTATGTGAACATTGTGATGGCGGATTCTATTCTTTTGCGGGTTGATAAGCAATTTGTACAGCATCCGAAAACAATAACAACATTGATCCTGGGGGATTCGCATAGTCAATTTGATATTGATCCGTCGGGCTTTGGGAATAGTTTTAACTTTGCCAGCGCTAACGGCAGCCCTATCCATAATTATTACAAGCTCAAATATGTTGTTGATCATGGGTATCAAGTGCAAAATGTTATTTTGCCTTTGGATTTTCATACGTTTTCTTCAGCGTATTTTGACGAGCCGGCAAACAGTTGGTATTGGAAGAAGTATATCGATTTTAATGAGTTTAATAGTTATTTTAGAGATCCTGTTTCGGCAAAGCTCAAGAATTATTTTGATAGGTATGTCCCTTATTTTGGGCAGAGAGAGCATTTTATCCATTTTTTAGATCCTAAAAAAAAGGATCGGAAGATCAGTGATGGTTTTATTCCTGTATTTGAACATAAGGATAAGGCTGCTTTGCAGAAGTCCGCTCAGGAGAGGGTTGCGCTTCACTATCAGGGCAAAGAGATCTTTTCGGACGTTCTTTTGGGATATTTTAAGAAAACGTTAGCCCTTTGTCAGCGGGCGGATATTCAATGTGTTTTAGTGCGGTTTCCTGTCAGTGAATCTTATTTCAATTTGACTAAAGAGTTTGTAAATGAAGGGAATTTTGATACAATTGTGAATAAACTTTTAAGTGATTTTAAGGGTGTTCCTGTGCTTGATTTTAGACGGGAATTTTTTGGGGCCACGGAGTATTTCAGCGATGCGGATCATCTTAACAGTGAAGGCGCTTTAGAGTTCTCAAAGATCTTAAATGATAAGTTAAAGAGGACGAAATAGTATGGTGGCTTCCGGTGCGGATCAAGGTAAGAACAAGGTGTGGTTGTGGGTAGGATTTATCGTTATGGTGGTCATTCTATCTTTTATTTGGCTAGCGCTAAATGGGTCGTCAGGGTCGTCACCATATAAAACTTTTTAATTATGGGAATTTCGTGGTTGAATATTATCTTGTGTCATTGCGAGGCCGTTTTTTGGCCGAAGCAATCTTTTTAAAAGATTGCTTC
>CAYGEE010000070.1:0-11330 GCA_964348765.1 uncultured Planctomycetales bacterium
TATTTCGAATTATGTCATCTGAAATAAAAAATTATTCAATGACTCAATTTAACAAATTTTCCCTAAAAGTACACTCATTTTCAGGGAAACATATCCCAATAAAATACTTACCGCCATCTATTGGCAAAAAGACCTGAAATGTTATACTTTCTGCGGATATTATTAGTAGTAGTGTAAGAGGAAAATCATTATGAAACTAAAACTTTTTCTTATCAGTACTTTCAGCTGCGTTATTACGCTTCTTCCTCATTTTTCTGTGGCTGCATCAAACGATGGATACACCTTCACGATCACGACGCCTGCGATCGCTGAAAAAAACATACAAGCTTCCGATAAAAATTCTTATCAAAAATATTCCTTCGAAAAGATCGATCGTTTCACGACTGAAGTTGGGAAGCCTCAGCTTCCTATCCTAACACAGCGTATCGCTGTGCCGGCGGATGCAAAAAACATTACGGTTGAAATAATCGACAGCAAGTCCTCAAGAGAATCGATTTCTCATCCGATCTATCCTGTGGCGAAAGATGTTGTTAAGAAAGATACAGCGGGCAATCGTTATGTTGACCAGGAATTTTTTAAAGATGAGAACTTCTATAAAAACTCAAAAGGATTTTATCCGGCTGAAAAAGCCAAGATCGTTGAACACGCGGAATTCCGAGGATTGCATTATGTGACGATAGAAACTTATCCATTGCGTTATGATCCTTCCAAAAAATTGTTAGAGAAAAACGAAAGTATAACGATAAAAGTTCATTACGAATCTGATTCTAGACGGATAAACACGGAAAGGCTTGGCAAAGATTTTAAAAATTTCATTAAGAGTTCAAACATTCAAAACGCCGGCAATGATCTTTCTTCCGTCCGATATCCAGAATTGCCGCAAGGAAGCGTCAATCGTCCGACGAATTTATTAAACGCAACCCCGACGGATTATTTGATCATTGCCGCTGATGATTTTTATAATAGTATGAATCTTGATTCCCTAGCCAATTACCGCGCGTCCGAAGCTGGTGGAAGCTATCAAGTCACTATCGTCAGAACAAGTGATATTTACAGCACCGCATTCCCAGACAAAACCGGTTATGAAACGATCGATCAGCTTGTTAAAATATTCATAAAATATGCTTACACCAATTATAACGGTACAAACCCGCCTCCATCTTACGTTCTCTTAGTCGGCGATACGGTGACGGATGCCAATAATCAGCAGGTCAATGCCTCGAATTATGTTCCAGTCCATATCTCGACGTATCAAAGTTATGGCGAATACGCGGCGACGGATTTCTGGTATTCCTGCTTAGACGGGACGTTTCCGTCAGATTATCTTAGCGACACTTATGATCAAATCGGAGATGTCGCCATCGGCCGCTTTCCGATTCAAAATGACGATGAATTATCTCGAATGGTAAATAAAACAATTAATTTCGAAAATGTCACCAACCCCGGTGAGTGGCAGAGCACAGTTGGATTGCTTGATGGATTTATAGATCAGCTCGATAATAGTGCCCGATCTAGTTTCGCAAATATTCAAAACAACACCTTATTCCTTAATGCGCTGGCCTCAGTTGAAAGTTATCGAAGTGATCTAACTAATGATTATGCGGGGCGTGAAACCTTTCGGCAGGTCATCAAAGATTCATTTAACAGCGGGCGTTTAATGACTGTCGTTGATACGCACGGCAGCAAGATCACTTGGTCGGATGGAACAGATTTCACAAATATCTTTTGCGCTGGCAACATTAATTGCATTCACGATGATCTTACGGATCTTGTCAATACAGATAAACTTTCTATTCTTCTAACCGGTTCATGCGACACAGGCCATTTTGATGATTCATTCTTTCCATCTCTGGGAGAATTATTTGTCAAAAGCAATAACGCTGGTGCTGTTGCATATTTTGGAAGCTCGCGAATAACCAATGTTCTTTCTTTTACGACAATTGAGGATCTCATTGATCAAACTTTTACTTATCAACAATACATACTAGGAAATTCCGCTCTTATCGCCTTAAATACATCCTTTTTTAGTTCATCCACACCTATTAGATATTGCTTCAATTTGCTGGGTGATCCCGCATTAGATATAAACAAAGTTGTTGACCATGTTCAGGCTCCAGAATTGAGCGCAACCTTGAATAGTTTTCAAGCGACTCCCGACTCCATAACCTTTCATTCAACGGTTAAAAATTTAGGCTCCATCAATACTAATAATGTGACATTAACTTTGTATAATGGAAATCCAAAATCCGGAGGAACACCAATTAACGTAACCATTCTTTCTATAGAAACCCTTACTGCCGATGAACAACTGGCATATGATTTCACTGTTCCAAAATGGGATCCGAATTATCTCGGGGATGTCTATCTTGTTGTTGATAAAGACAATCAAATCCTAGAAGTTTCCGAAGACAACAATACCAGCAATCCTCTGCACTTATCGTTTCCACCTGATTTAACTTGCTGGATCTCCTTTTACACTGTTTCTGGCCCCAACATCATCTTTCATGTCACGATCAATAATACTGGGCTCAACGATGCCTTAAGTGTACCGTTAGATCTCTATGACGGCAATCCGAGTTCAGGCGGGACAAAGATCGCCACGATCACTCCAGTCCCATTCGTTGAGGGAACTCAACAAGCAGCTTATGATTTTACAATTCCCATCTGGAATACTAATTACGCTGGATATGTTTACTTGTGGGCGGATCCGAACAACCAGATCCCTGAATCATCAGAAACAAATAATATCAGCTATGGGTTTTACTGCCAATTAGGCTCCAGCCTCACTCAAGAAATTTATATCGGAACAGGCGGCCATGCCAAAATTAATAACAACAAAATCGCTTATGATGACTACTTTAGTGATGTCTATATGTATGATACTAATACAAAACAAACAACTACTATAACGCCCAGCGGATCCGTTCAAGTCTATCCTTCGATCTCAGGGGATTGGATAGTGTATCAAGATAAAAGGAACGTCAACTATGATATTTACGCATATAATCTAACAACTCATCAGGAAACCCGCATCACAACAAATATTTCTAATCAAACGAATCCTGCCATATCAGGCAGTAAGATCGTCTGGCAAGATGATCGTAACGGCTCCTCGAATTATGACATTTATGCTTATGACCTAAACACACAACAAGAAACGCAAATAACTACTAATACTTCTAATCAAAAAATCCCAGCCATCGCAGGAAATAAGGTTGTCTGGGAAGATTCGCGCAATGGCAATGCGGATATTTATATGTATGATTTTACCACCCAAACGGAAACACAGATCACAACTGACCCTGCAGGACAAATGACTCCATCTATCAATGAGAACAAGGTCGTTTATCGTAATTTGACAGCCACTCGCGGAATTTATATGTATGATCTGGATTTACACCAAGAAACACAAATTTCAAGCGGTGGATTCAACCCAAACATTTCAGGAAACTTAATAGTCTGGGATGATGGTTCTTCGATCTATAGTTATAATTTAATAACCCATCAATCCACGACCATTGCAACTGGCGGATCTTTTCTCGAACGAAGCAAACCTTCTGTTTATCAAAAAAAGATTGTTTATCAAGCACTTATTTCAGGATCTTTTCAAGTTTACATGGTAGATACAAATAAAAACCCCTTATTAAATACTATTTCGGATCAACAAACGAATATAGGGACCCTTCTTACCTTTGAAGTCTCAGCTAACGACCAAGACAATGATCTATTAACTTTCAGCATCAGCAACCTATCCGACGCAACGATTACGAATAATCCCGACGGTCGCTCCGCGACAGTCACTTGGACACCAACAGAAGCCGGATCATATTCAGCGCATATCACCGTCGATGACGGTTACGGCGGGACGGCGTCGCAAGATGTTGCGATCACCGTCAATCAACCTAACCGCTCTCCTGTTTTAAATCCAATCGGCAATAAAACTGGGAACGAAGGACAATTGCTTAGTTTCACCGTTTCCGCCAGCGATCCGGACAATGACACGCTCGTTTATTCCGCATCCAATTTACCATCGGGTGCCACATTTGATCCAAACACCCATATCTTTACCTGGACGCCAAACTACACTCAATCTGGGACGTATCCTAATGTTTCTTTTACTATAACAGATGGACAGATCTTAGTGGGAGACGCGATAACGATCACGGTCAATGATGTAAAGAAGAAACATTATCCGAATTTTGAGCAGAAGTAGATCAAATGACACGTAACACTTAACACGTAACACAAATTCGTGTTACGTGTCAGGTGTTAGGTGTCACTTGCACAAAACTACCCCTTGACAAAGAATATCTTTTGGGTATACTCATCTTTCAGCATTAACACTTAGTATTACTATTTAAAGGAAATTTTCTATGCCAAAAATATGCCTAGTTTGCAAAAAAGGCCCTACTCCGGGGATGAAGTATAAAAGACGCGGTCAGATCAAGCGTACCGGCGGTGCGGGTTCTAAAATTGTCGGAAAATCTTTAAGACGATTCCTCCCTAATCTTCAGAGGATCAAGATCAACCTTAACGGAACAGTGAAACACGCTCAAGTTTGCGTAAGCTGTATTCAAGCGGGGAAGATCACTAAAGCCGCATAAATTAATTTCGAATATCGAAGCAGGAAATCCGAAACAAATCAGAATCACCAAAATATAAAACCCGAAACAGTAGCTTCTAAATTGAGAAATTCTAATTTAGAATTTGTTTCGGGTTTCGAATTTCGGATTTCGAGTTTATCGATCCTTACTACTTCTTATATCTTTAAGCTTCAACTGCGCACAAGGCTGCTTATTCCAGTCATCAATACTTAATTGATACGCAATATCAACTTCCTCTCCTGACCGGACAATATCGATATATTTTGCCATTCCAAAACCAACCGCGGAGATCGATCTCTTTCCATCAGTAACCCAAAACTTTAAGGTTTCTTTCCCCATCACCGCTGGCTGTCCCTTGACGATCGCCTTCTTTGTACAAAATACAGGTTCAGGATTTCCCTCCCCAAACGGCGCGAATTTCAAAACGGTGTTAACCAGCTCAAGCGTGATGTCAGCTAAAGCGATCTCGCCTTCGATCGTGATCGCAGGAACTAAAGTTTTCTGATCGATGGTTTTATGCGCGACAGTATTGATAAAATCCCTAAAGGGGTCAATATTCTCTTCTTTGATCGTTAATCCCGCCGCTCCTTCATGTCCGCCGAAATTCTCTAAATATTGCGAACAATTAACAAGCGCGTCGTGCAAATGAAATCCATCAATTGATCGTGCAGAAGCCGTTCCGATCCCATCATTTAATGAAATAATAATTGATGGTCGGTAAAAACGATCCGTGATCTGTGAAGACACAATTCCTAAAACTCCTTTATGCCAGCCTTCTTTACTAAGAACGATCACTTTATGATCTTTAAAATTCACTTCCTGATTGACCATTTCGATCGCTTCCGCGATAGATTCTCTTTGGATCTTCTGCCGGTCCGAATTACATCGATCAAGGCCTAAGGCAAGCTCATAAGCTTCTTCTTTATTCTTCGACATCAAAAGATTCAGCGAATGATGCGCGCTGTCCATCCGTCCCGACGCATTGATCCTCGGGCCGATAATAAATCCCACATGATAACTTGTAACCTTTTTACCTTTAATTTTCGCAACATCCAAAAGTGCGGCAAGGCCTAAATTTTTTGTTGAATCAACTAACGGCAATCCTCTGGCAACAAAGATCCGATTCTCGCCTAAAAGTGGAACAATATCGGTGATCGTGCCGATAGCCACAAGACCTAAAATATCATCAGGGACTGATCCTTTAAAAGCTTGATGTAATTTTGCAGCAAGACCTACAGATGCAAGTTCTTTAAAAGGATACGGACATCCTGGTTGTTTAGGATTAATGATCGCAAAAGCATCAGGCATTTTATCCACAGAAGCTTCATGATGATCCATAATGATCGTATCAACACCAGCCGCTTTTAAAACCCGGACCTCTTCAATGGCTGTAATACCGCAATCAATGGTCATAACAAGATCAATGTCATTATCTTTTACGACATCATGAATATGGGCTTTAACGCCATAACCATGGTCAAAGCGATGCGGAATATGATTGTGGACATAAAGTCCCAATTCTTTCAATAAATTTGCCAGCAAAAACGATGACACAACTCCGTCGACGTCATAATCCCCAAAAACAAGAACGCGCTCTTTTTTACTGCGGGCCATTTCGATCCGTTCAACAGCTTTTTTCATTCCCTTCATCAAAAAAGGATCGTGCAGAGATCCTGCATCGGCATTCAAAAATTGCTTAGCTTGTATAGGATCTAAAATCTCTCGATTAATTAAAAGGCGGGCTAAGACAGGATGAATATCAAGTTTCTGTGCAAGCTCATCAACATGACTCTGATCAGCATTTTTAATGATCCATGATTTAAACATTACAAAACTTTCACGTTTGTGTCATTGCGAGCGCCCGAAGGGAGCGCGGCAATCTTTTGAAAAGATTGCTTCGTCGCTGATATTAAAAAATGATTATTGCTCCTCGCAATGACACTTTCACATTACATACTCTCAGGGGCACTGACACCAAGAAGTTTTAATCCGCTAGAGAGAACGATCCGTGTTGCGTTACAAAGTGTTAATCGTTCCGACGATGTTTCAAGGTCATCAGTGCTGATGATTTTTCGTTGATCATAAAAACGATGGAAACTTGTCGCCAGTTCCAATAAATATCCTGTTAAAGCACACGGATCTTTTTGAGCTTCGCAGATCAGAAAAACTTCAGAAAGATAACCCAGCTTCTTCATAAGATCTAATTCCTCTTCAGAATTAAGATGCGTCAGATCTTTTTCTTTTAATTTTATCCCTGATTCATCTGCTTTTTTATTAATACTGAAAACCCGAGCGTGTGCGTATTGAATGTAAAAAACAGGATTTTCTGACGTTTGTTTCTTCGCAAGATCAAGATCAAATTCCAAATGCGCGCTGATGTGGCGCATCAAAAAGAAAAACCGCGCGGCATCCACACCAACTTCATCCATGACTTCCCGCAAACTGATATACTGGCCTCGACGCGTAGACATCGACAGAACTTCACCGTTTTTATAGATCGTGGCAAGCTGAATGATCAACACCTCAAGAGAATCTTTATCTTTTCCCAATGCCTGCGCCGCCGCCTTGATCCGCGGGATATAACCATGATGATCCGGCCCCCAAATATTATAAATACGCTCGAAGCCGCGATTGAATTTATCCTGATGATAAACAATATCCGGCGTTAAATAGGTATAATTCCCGTCACTTTTCTGAATAACACGGTCTTTATCATCACCGAATTTCGTAGAAAGAAACCATAAAGCACCCTCTTCTTTCTTCGTATGCCCGTGATCAGCGAGGAATTTGACAACCCGTTCGATCTCGCTTTGTGTGGCGATTTCGGATTGATGGCTCCAGACATCAAAATGCACACCAAAATCCGAAAGCTCTTTTTTGATCACTGCCAGTAGATGATCAACACCGTATTTATTAAAGACCAGATAATAATTCAACTTAAGCTGCTCAACATTTTTTATTTTATTCGTTTCCAAAAATTCACGCGCCATATCCTTGATATATTCGCCTTGATAACAATCTTCAGGAAAATCAACTTGCTGCCCAAGGATCTCCATGGCACGTAATTTAATAGAATTCCCCAAGATATTGATCTGATTGCCTTCATCATTAACATAAAATTCTTTTGTGACATCAAATCCAATAAACTTAAGGATATTCGCAAGAGCATCCCCAACAGCCGCTTGCCTGGCGTGCGCCACACTTAATGGCCCCGTCGGATTGGCACTGACGAATTCGATCTGTAGCTTTTGACCCTTTCCAACATTGATTGATCCATATTGATCACGCTCTCGCAGGATCTTAATAATGTTTTGTGATAGAGCCTCAGCTGAAATAAAAAAATTAATAAAACCAGGGGCTTTAACTTCGATCTTACTGAAAGTATTCTTAAGCGCGGAATCCGCAAGCTTTTTCTCAATAATCGGAAGCCATTCATTGGCAAGAGCGATCGGGGCTTTCTTGAAGATCTTCGCGCTTTTTAACGCAAGGCTGCAAGAAAGATCGCCGTTCTTTTTATCGGAAGGGATCTCAATTTCAAAAGATGGAAACAGGCTCTTAGGATCAAATTGATCCACAAGGGCCTGTTCCATAAATGATAAAAGTTTGGATTTTAACTCAGAAAACATCGGATTGAATGCTCTTATGTGTCATTGCAAGGAGCAATTATCATTTTTATAACATCGGCGACGAAGCCATCCTTTAAAAAGATTGCTTCGCCCTAAAAAACCGGGCTCGCAATGACACGACCCGCAAAATTCCATTTTGTAAAAAAATCAGTTAAGAGAACGAAACATTTTTCGCATCCTGCCAAAGATGCTCAAGCCGATAAAAACCACGCGCGTCTTTATCAAAAACATGGAAAACAACATCCCCAAAATCAAGGACAACCCATGTTGCTTCCTTTATACCTTGCTTCTTTGGAGTGCTCATCCCGTGAGAGGAAATCCCGTCTTCAACCCCTTCAGCAATAGCCCGAGCATGGGTTACACTCGTTGCAGAACAGATGACAAAATATTCACAAAAAGTGACACTTTTGCGCATATCGAGGATAAGGACATCCTCGGCTTTTTTCTCATCAGCAAATTTCGCAATTAGCTTAGCTATTGATCGTGAAAGAAGGGACTTCTTGCGAATAGGTTTCCTGCCTTTTTACTAAATATACAATAAAATGTTAAGAAGAAAACCTCGTTAACATTCTATTTAGAACAATATGATTACCATTTAACAACAGAACTACCAAATTACTTCTTTGCTTTAGCAGCCTGATCCTTGCTTAAAACTCTCCAGCATTCATGTGTCCCTTTAGGAGATTTAGCAACGGCAAAAAAGCGGCCGCTTTTTTCTTTTACAGAATAATCACTGGAATTAAATTTCCCTTTTGTCTTCACATCGTAGAATGATAATTCTTCCATTGTTTCCTCCTTGTGTGTTTATGGGACTTAAAATTTATTTTGAGTTTAGCTGAAGGCTCTCGGATTGTCAAATCAAAAAACGATAATATTGAAAATATTCTCTCGAAATTTAAAGATTCAACAACCCCCTTAGCTCTTTTTCCTGTTTCGGGTCGATCGGCCCGACAATAGCGAGATTCAAACGGTCATTCGCCAAGATCTCATTTGCCACTCGAACGATATCATCGATAGATATTTTATTGTAATCATTGACAACATCCTGCACGGTACGCAGTTCATTTTTTGAGATAACTGATTCCCCGATCCAAAGCATATGCTCCATCGTATCCTCTAAACCAATAAGCATCTGCCCTAAAAGATAATCCTTCGCCCGGGTGAATTCACCTTGTTCCACTCCCTTTTCTTTTAATTTTTGCAATTCCTTAAGAATAAGTCCCGTGGCCTGAATGATCTTTTTATTATCAACACCCGCCCGAATAAGAAACTGCCCCGTATCATGAAGAGTTTTCATTCCACTTGAAATCGAATACGCCAAGCCCTGTTTCTCCCTAACTTCAACAAACAACCGACTCGACATATTTCCACCCAAAATAACTCCCAACAAGCTTAAAGCGTACCGGTCTTTATGGTTTTCATCAAACCCGATTGTTCCTAACGCAACGTGCATTTGCTCAATATCCTTTTTAAAGAACTTAAAGCGCGGTTGACTCTGATGGCTATTCACCTTCAAGAAATCCACGTGTTTTGATGATTGAACGTTATTGAGCTTCTTTTGAGCCATTTGAAAGAAATCAGTATCATTTAATTTTCCACAAACAGAAATAACAATATTCTGAGGATGATAAAAATCGCTGTGAAAACTTCGCAGATCAGCTGAAGTCATTGCCGCAACCGACTCAACTGTCCCTGTCAAACTCTTGCCAAGAGGATGACCAGGCCAAAGGAGGTCCTCTAATATCTCCATCACACAATATTGAGGAAGATCCTTGTACATCTTAATTTCTTCTATAATAACCGTGCTTTCTTTCGCAATATCAGCTTGATTCAATTTAGGAAAGAAAACCATGTCCGAAAGGACATCAAAAGTCTGCTCTAAATGCTTTGCCGGGATCTTAGCGTAATAACAGGTCTGTTCTTCTGAGGTAAACGCATTCAAAGCACCTCCAACTCCCTCAATCTTTTCCTTGATCTCTTCACAAGCGTATTTAGCACTTCCTTTAAAAACAACATGCTCTAAAAAATGTGCAGCTCCTTTGATCTTATCGCCCTCATAACGCCCGCCGACTCCAACCCAAAAACCAAGCGAAACGCTTTCTCTGTCGGCAATATCGTTACTATAGATCCGTAACCCATTTTTTAACGTAACATTTTTATACATTCAATTCTTTCTTATTATCCGTACAAGCCATTTTTAAGATCCGAAACCAACCGAGAAACACGCTTTAAAATTTCCGCTTCGTTCACGCTTTTTTCAATTTCTTTAACGATCGCGCTACCAACAATGACACCGTCAGAAACTCTCGAAACATGGCGAACCTGTTCTTTTGTCGAGATCCCAAAACCAACACAAACCGGCTTATCGGTCATCGACTTAATAGTTTTGATCTGCGCCGTGATCGTTGATGGCAAACTCTGCGCGGATCCGGTAACGCCTGTTAATGAGACATAATAAATAAAACCAGTCGATGCCTGAACGATTCTTTTAACACGATCTTTCGTTGTTGTCGGAGCAACAAAACAGATTGCGGAAAGTTGATTTTCTTTCGCCACCTTCAAAAAATCACGCGCTTCTTCGACCGGAAGGTCCGGAACGATCAATCCATCCACACCGGCTGCCTTTGCTTTTTCAATAAATTTCTTCTCACCATAATGAAACACCGGATTGTAATAGGTCATTAACGCAAGCGGGATCTGACTCTTTTCCCGAACGCGAACAACCAGATCTAAGATCTGATCGATATTCACATGATGCTCAAGCGCTTTTTGCGAAGAATATTGGATCGTCGGACCATCGGCCAGTGGATCAGAGAACGGGATACCGATCTCGATCAGATCAGCACCAGCCTCTTCAATCGTGTGAATGAGTTTTTCAGTCGTTGATAAATCAGGAAAACCCGCTGTCAGAAAGGCGATGAAGGCTTTCTTGCGTTTTTTTCGTAGATTTTCAAATGTTTTGTCTATTCTATTCATGTCAGCTTTCAGCTTTCAGCTTCCAGCTTCCAGCTTTCAGCTGAGAGCTGAGAGCTGAAGGCTGAGAGCTTCATATCAAATTCTTTATCCCAACAACAGATGTTGTTGGGATAAAGAATTTGAT
>CAYGEE010000071.1:0-11288 GCA_964348765.1 uncultured Planctomycetales bacterium
TATTAGTTGTTGGTCTTACATTCGTTTTAGTTGGTTGTCAAAAACCTCAGCAATCATCTTTGGAATCTGCGACTCCTGAGGATCTAAGTTTAGCAAATATGGATAATGCGGTGACAACGACTATGGACGAGGATAGCCTTGCGATGCAGGCTAGCGCTGTGGATGGTCAAATGGCGACGGCTTCCGCTCCAACAAAAGCTCCAACCATCAAAGATATTCAACAGGCACTTCAGAATGCCGGTCTTTATCAAGGTAGTGTTGATGGTGTTAAAGGTAACAAGACCAATAAAGCGATCAAGGCTTTTCAGGCTCAGAATAGTTTAAAGGTGGATGGCAAAGTTGGCGCTCAGACATGGCGAAAACTCTATCCATATTTAACAACTTCAGCGCAGCCAGCTGCTTCTTCAGATTACGTTTCTACTCAATCGACATCCTCTAATTAGGATTTTTGTCGAGTGGTCACTAAGTTCTTCCGTTGGTTCTTTTCAGCGGTCATTTCCCTAGTTTTATTCTATGAAGAACTTTATTAGTCATATTCGTGTTTATGTTCTTCGTGGGCTTTTAGCTGCAATCCCCTTATCCTTATCTTTGCTTGCGGTCCGATTGATCTATGTTGCAATCGACAAGCAGGTCATGAATCTGATCGATAATTTTATTGGATATCGCATCCCTGGTCTGGGAATTGTTTTTGTTATTTTAGTTTTGTATTTGATCGGTTTATTGGCAAGTAATGTGATCGGGAAAAGGTTTTTTCATCTTTTGGAAAATATTACAAGCCGGATTCCGATCTTAAAAACAACTTATCAGGTCGGTAAGCAGGTTTCGATGGCTTTTTCTTTGCCGGAAAAGCAAGCGTTCCAAAAGGTTGTTTTAGTTGATTATTTAGATCAGGGGATCTTTGCTCCTGCGTTTGTGACCGGGTCGGTTGTTGATAGTAAAAATGAGAAGTTTTTAAAGGTTTTTATTCCCACCGTTCCGAATCCGACAACAGGTTTTGTTGTTATTGTTCGAGAGTCTCAAACGATCGATCCAAAGTGGACAGTGGAAGAAGCTATGCGGACGATCATCTCAGCGGGGATCATTGGTCCGGATACTATTGGGATCGAAAATCAAATCAGGAAAGTGGAAGATGTTTAAAAGTTTCTTACTTGCCTTTATTCCTATCTTTGTGGCGGTTGATGCCGTTGGAACCCTTCCTATTTTTATTAGCCTGACGCTCGGGATCGATCAAAAGAGAAAGAAAGTTATTATCGCTCAGTCGATCATTACGGCTTTATGCCTTGCTATCGGTTTTATTTTCTTGGGGAAAATAGTTTTCCGATTCTTAGGGATCACGATGGGGGACTTCATGGTTGCCGGCGGGATCATTCTTTTTTGCATTGCGATCATGGATCTTTTAAGTTCCGGGAAAGAGCGGCGTGTTCCTGCCGAGGAGTTAGGCGCTGTTCCAATCGGAACTCCGTTGATCGTAGGGCCCGGAGTCTTGACAACCTCATTGATGATCATTGATAGTTATGGTTTTGCACCGACGATCTTAGCTGTTTTGGCGAATGTCCTTCTGGCGGGCGGGATCTTTACTTTTTCGGATCAGCTTATCAAGATCCTTGGAAAATCCGGCAGCCGCGCACTTTCCAAAGTTATGGCCCTTCTTTTAGCCTCCATTGCCGTCATGATGATCCGGCGCGGGCTCATGCAGTTATTTATAACAACTTCCTAACCTATTTTTCATTTTTTCAAACATAAACCCCAACAATATCATTTGTAAGGGGACAAGGGGGAGAATGTATCTTGGAAGGATGTTTACAAGGGAATATCCGAATAGAAAAGCTGCGATAAAAAGGACTATCAATTTGAGCAAGGTGGTTTCTTCACTAGTTTGTGTGTTTTTGATCAGAAAGATCATGGTGAAAAGAAAATTGATCATAAACAATATTGGAGGAACGATGTAGAGGAGCTTATTGATGGGTTTAAATGAGATCATTTTAACGACAAGTGTAGGATAAAAAACATATTGCATGGAAGGGTTTTCCCAGAAAAAGAATTTGGATGTTTCGATCAAACTTAGGAATAAAAATTGGATAGGATTATTCATTATTTTTTCAAATGCAAGTTTGGTAAGGGTTTTGTTGATTTGCTCGTTCGTAGATCCTTTAATTAATTCATCCACTTTGTGAGCACTGTAATTATCTGCTGTCAACCAGCTCCAGGACATACAATCATCTTTGCCGCAAAGACTTTGACAGAACTTTGATGACGGGATCAGCGACGCAAAGCGCGCTTTTAGCCGTGGGAACGTCAATGGTTCCATTCGCTGCGTAATATTCCCATAAAGCTGTAAAGGGCCTCTGTCGGCTAATACAAATTGTCCGTTGAGTTTCTTATTTAGACTTTTATAAATATTGGCTGTGCCAAGAGGGATCGTGATGAATATTAAGAGGAAAATAGCAGTATGCTTGCAGAGATTTCGATCTTTCTTTTTGAATGCTGAAAAAAGATAAAGGGCGAATGGAATAAGAAAAAAAGGTAAGAGCACTTCAAACAGCGCCTTAATGAAGATCAAGGATGTAAATGAAAGTCCTAAGAGGGTGCCGAGGATGATCGTTTCTTTTACGGCGTATTTATTTTGCTGAAAATAAATAATTGCTTTAAACAGCATAAGTATAAATATCAGGATAAACGGATAAGTTAAGATTTCTGAGAAAAGGCAAACGGATGTGTTGAAAAAAGCCGGAGAGAAGGTCATGTAAAGGATAACAAATCCGCTGATAGGATCTGAGACCTTAAGTTTTTTAAGGATCTTGAGAGTGAGAATAAGCGTAAGGCTAAAAATAAGAAGTTGAAATATGATCTGGATCGTTTGATAGGAAACAGTTAATTTTTTAGCTAGAAACATTGATGCCGCGATCGATAGCGGATAAAGGGGCTCTCTGTTAGGACCTGCCTTGATATATTCGATTAAGCCGTGGTTTAATAGTGTTTGTCCTGATTGTTCATACCCTTCTGCATCGTGAGCGATGACCATTTCGCTGATGCAAGCGTGAAATATGATGTATAGCGAACAAATGATCCCAATACTGATGAGAAATAATGATCTGGGGTTCTTGATCGGATCAGATTTGGGTGATTGACTTTTAGAATGACTTTTTTTATAATCGTTTTGTTTGTTGGTCATGATTTAGGATAGATAAAGATTTTCTTTTTATTATTTGGGTCATTATAACACTTTGTGTTTGTTCTTGTTGAAAGTATTCGTGTGAAAAAAATAAATCTCTGGTTTCGAAAGATCGTCATAACGGGCATGTCAATGCTTACATTTTTGTTTTTAGTATTCTTTATTTCTATCGTTAGGGGAGATAGTCCGCAATATCGGCAATCCTTGATGAATGTTCCTGTTTCGAAATATTTGATGGTTGAAAGAGAGAAAACTAAGATCAATGCTAAGGCTATGCAATTGAATTTTAGTTTGCCGTCTATGGATGATATGGCAGCATTCGTTAAGGATCCATCCTTGGCGCAGAAGGATTTATTGTCTAAATATATTGAATATTATCAGAAAATGCTCTTGGCATCGCCAGCTATTCCGGAGGTCTACGGGATGCTTGGCTTTTGTTATTATTATTCCGGTGACATGAAGAATTCTCAAGAATATTATCAAAAAGCAGTGTCGATGTCCCCGCAGTTCTTTTGGTTCCAATATGATCTGGGAGTTGTTTATTTTGAGCAAAAGAATTACTCTGAGGCGGTTAAGGCTCTTAATAACGCAATAAATCTTCCATTTTTGGCCAATTTGAAAATGACGAGTCAATCCCGAGTCTTTCGGCAGATTTTCTTTCCTAAGAATATAAGTGATGAATACAAGCCGGAATCGGCAACGATCATAGCTTATCAAGATTGTCATTTGTTGGCGGCTTTATCAGCTTATATGATCGGTGATTATAAGACGATGCATCAAATGACCTTAAAAGCTGTAAAATCCAATTTTGATCATCGGGCAGCATATACATTTCTGTTGGGAGTTGCTGCTTTTGAGTTAAAGCATTTTTCAGATGCTGTGGTCGTTCTTAAAAGAGCCCTAATGATGGATGCTCATGTTAAAGCGGTTCAAAACTTTTTTGATGCGGCTCAAAAAGCTGTGGGTTCTGATCTTGGAAAAGGCAAGGATATGGAAGCCGTTCCTGGAGCGGGAGATGATTTTTGGGGATTAATGCCGGATCGGTTTGTCAGAGTAAGGGTGTTTTAATATAACATTTGTGTTGTTTTAAAAGTGATTTGTAATACAATGGAAAATGTTTAGAAAGGATAAAATTATGAAAATTGGGAATTTTGATTATTTAGAGAATAAAATCGTTATCCGGTTTAACGGCCGGGTTTGTGAAACGGAAGAGGAACTTTTGTCGAGTGAATTGTTCGAAGAAGTTCTCCGTCGCTGTTTGAAGGTCCTTGCCAAAAGGAACTCTTTTCTTGTTAGAGTATTTGGATCTGCTGAGATCTCCGAAAAAGAATTACAGACATTTGTTCAGACCTTGAAGCTCCTGACAAAAATGCAGAGAAATCTTGTTCTTAATGTTGTTCCAGGGTCCGGGAATTTCCTGAAAGATCCGTATCTTCTTAATGAGTTCATTGAATACCTTTATAATTATTGGAGAAGTTTTGATCGATTTATCATTTCAGATTCTGCTGGATCGGATCCTGATAAACTGCCTTATCGGACATTTAATTCAACGATCGGTCACTTGACGGAATTGATCCGCGGGATATATCGGGATATTCAAGAAAATATTACCGGTCAGCATCCGCGTATTTATCGGCAGGTTCCGGCCGCTGCGGAGGTTTCGACAATTGCGATCTCGAAGAATATTCCGTTTCCAGCGGAAGTTTATCAAAAGCTTAATAAGATCTCCATGATCAGGCAGATCCTTTTATTTCCGCCTTTGATCTTGAATCCTCCTATTAATAAACGAAAAGGAAAATTTGAGCGTATCGATAAGAATCCTCTTGATTATGTTGATATAAAATCTGGAGATTGGCTGTGTTATCCGGCTAAGGTTGGGCCTTTATTAATTTTGGTTTATTTTCATAATCAATTTTCCGAGCTTGGCCACGCGATGTGTAATTTGTTTGAACTTGCCGATGATTCAGATCTAGAGCGTAAACCGGATGCGGTTTATTTATTTGGTGTTCCTGGAAATTGTTTGGATCCGTTTGGGAGTTTTCCTACGGTTTTTTATGAAGATGTTGCCAATGATCTGTTTGTTGGTGCGGTGCCCAATGGGAATGAATTTGGGTATTTTGGATATTTAAAGAAGATGGTTTTAACTCTTCATAATATCATTATGATGAAGCGCGGACGATTACCATTTCATGGGGCATTGGTTCGACTTCTTTTGCGAGGGAACCGTGATAAAACGATCTTGCTTATTGGCGACACTGGCGCCGGAAAGTCAGAAACTCTGGAGACTCTTCGAGAAATGGGAGAAGAACATATTCAAGACATTATTATTATCGCGGATGATATGGGATCTTTAGAAATTGATAAAAATAAGAATATTATTGGGTATGGGACAGAAACTGGCGCTTTTTTACGGCTTGATGATCTTCAGCCCGGTTATGCTTTGGGGCAGATCGATCGTGCGATCATTATGAGCGCAAATCAAGTTAATGCCAGGATCATTTTGCCGGTCACAACATTTGAAAATGTCATCAAAGGACATAAGATCGATTATATCCTTTATGCCAATAACTACGATGAGATCGATGAAGAGCATCCGATCATTGAACGGTTTGATTCTGTTGAAAAGGCTTTGTTGGTTTTCCGTGAAGGGACCGTTATGAGTAAGGGAACGACAACATCGACAGGATTGGTCCATTCCTATTTTGCTAATATTTTTGGCCCCCCGCAGTATAAGGAATTGCATGAACCTCTTGCCCAGGCATACTTTAAAGCATTTTTTGACAAGGGCATCTATGTCGGCCAGATCCGAACTCGGCTTGGACTTCACGGCTGGGAGCGTAAAGGCCCAGAAGAAGCGGCGAAGGAATTGTTAAAAATCCTAGCATAATTCCTACGATTCTCACTTTAATATTCTCAGTGAATATTTTGCTATCTTTTTTCGATATATTGTCATAATATATTAGTCCTAATTAACTTATGTCATTTTTAAGTAGCCAATTAATCGATAGATTGAGAGGAAACAATGAGCCAGCTTAATAAGAAAACCAAAGTTGAGTGGTCTATTGTTCATAAAGAAATGACTAAGGAGGCTTTAAAGCTATCTTTCCTAGTTAACCGCGAATATGCCCTTTCTAAAGATCAATATAGCGCGACAATTAATGATAATTATTGGGCGATTTCCATCGCTGTCCGCGACCGTTTAGTTGAGCGTTGGATCCAAACTCAGCAAAAATACCACAAACAAAATGTCAAACGTGTTTATTATCTGTCCATGGAATTCCTCATTGGCCGGCTGTTGGGCAATAATATGTATAATTTAGGGCTTGAGAATCAAGTTCAGGGAACTTGTGATGATCTTGACCTGGATTTGGATGAAATTAGGGCGCAAGAGATCGATGCCGGTCTTGGTAATGGCGGTTTAGGCCGCTTGGCTGCTTGCTTTTTGGATTCGATGGCGAGTTTAGGCATTCCGGTTCATGGTTATGGTATTCGTTATGATTATGGGATCTTTAATCAAAAGATCCATAATGGTTATCAGGTTGAACTTCCGGATGAATGGCTGCGACATGGAAGTCCTTGGGAATTTGGCCGTCCGGAATATACTGTTACGATCAAATTTTATGGGAAAGTTAATTCACATACGGATAAGCATGGCCGTCTTATTATGGATTGGACGGACACGGAAGATGTTTTGGCTGTGCCCTACGATATTCCTGTCCCGGGTTATAAAAATGATATTGTTAATACCTTGAGATTATGGTCAGCAAGAAGTACGGAAAATTTTGGATTAGAATATTTCAATAACGGTGACTATGAAAAGGCTGTTTATCAGAAGATTTATTCTGAGAATATCTCAAAAGTTCTCTACCCTAGCGATAATGTCAGTCAGGGAAAAGAATTGCGCTTAAAACAAGAATATTTTTTTACGGCGGCTTCGATCTTTGATATTCTTCGCCGGTTCAAAGCAGAAAACTCAG
This sequence comes from uncultured Planctomycetales bacterium, assembly GCA_964348765.1. Lineage (GTDB taxonomy): Bacteria > Omnitrophota > Gorgyraeia > Zapsychrales > Zapsychraceae > CAYGEE01. Next base: position 7,150 of record CAYGEE010000071.1, read on the forward strand.
ATCTCAGGGACCTACCGTTAAAAGTCTGTATCCAGCTTAATGATACTCATCCAACACTTGCGATCGTGGAATTAATGCGCATCCTTTTGGATGTTTATTCCATTGATTGGGACACGGCTTGGGACATTATACAGGGGACGTTTGCCTACACAAATCATACGCTTATGCCGGAAGCTTTGGAATGCTGGTCAGTTCCGCTTTTTGGGAAACTTTTGCCTCGCCATCTTCAGATCGTTTATGAGATCAATCGTCGTTTTTTACAGGAAGTTGAGAAGAAATATCCAAAAGATGCCGATCGGCTTCGCCGGATGTCGATCGTTGAAGAAGGGGATGTGAGAAAAATTCGGATGGCTCATTTGGCGGTTGTAGGTAGTCATTCAGTTAATGGTGTTTCAAAGCTTCACACAGAACTTCTTCGGACAAAAGTTTTAAATGATTTCTTTGAGTTTTATCCCAACAAATTCAACAATAAAACAAATGGGATCACTCCTCGACGATGGCTTTTAAAAGCCAATCCTTTATTGTCAAATCTTATTACGGAATCGATCGGTGATGGCTGGGTTTCGGATCTTGAGAAATTGGAAGGGCTTTTGCCGTTTGCTAATGGAAAATTTTTTCGTGATGAGTGGCAAGAGATCAAAAACCAGAATAAACAGATCCTCGCTAAATATATTGAAAAAACAAATGGTATTAAAGTTGATACGCTTTCTATTTTCGATGTGCAGGTTAAACGCATTCATGAATATAAGCGACAGTTGTTATTTGCTTTTTACATTATTTCTCAATATTTGCGTATTAAGAATAATCCGAATTCATTTATTCATCCGCGGACATTTATTGTCGGCGGGAAAGCGGCTCCGGGATATTATATGGCGAAGCTTATTATTAAATTCTTTAATAATATTTCGCAGGTTATTAATTCTGATCTAGCTATTAAAGATAAGATCAAAGTTGTTTTCCTTGAGAATTATCGTGTGTCTTTAGCCGAAAGGATCTTTCCGGCGAGTGATGTTTCAGAGCAGATCTCAACTGCTGGGACGGAAGCTTCGGGGACAGGAAATATGAAGTTTATGATCAATGGTGCGCTTACGATCGGCACTTATGACGGTGCAAATATCGAGATCTCTGAGCAGGTCGGGCGTGAGAATATTTTTATTTTCGGAATGAAAGCTCATGAAGTTGAAGAGTTAAAGAAACGGGGTTATCATCCACAAGATTTTATTCACCGCTCCCCCATGCTTGAGCAGATCTTTCCTTTGATCGCCGGTAATTTTTTCTCACCTTCTGAACCGGGGATCTTTGATCCGATCATTAATTCTGTTTTCTATCAGGATCCCTACATGATCTGTGCTGATTTTGAATCCTATTGTCAGTCGCAAGATCAAGTTTCGACCTTGTTTAAGAATCGTGATGAGTGGATCACAAAATCGATCACGAACGTCGCTAAGTCCGGATTCTTTTCAAGCGACCGCACTATTCGTGAATATGCCCGCGACATCTGGAATGTCCCGTATTCCCAACCGCGGAACTCTCTGAAAAAGAAATCCTGAGCGAGATTGAAATAGATTCTCATTTTTATTTAAATCCCCGCGCAAGTGGGGATTTAGATTTTAGGGCTGATTTGATAATAATGACCAAAATGATGATAAAAAAGAGGAAAAATTGGCTGCTAAAATATAGGCAAATGAATAAAAGAAAAGTTTTGCTATAAAAAGATTTTACGCTATAATTAAATTCCTCATGAAAAAGGATAAATATAATATGGCGGAAACCAATAACCCCAAGCAAAGCAACAAGTTACATGCCAGGCAAGATAAAGTTTGGTATGACACGAGCTTGATCACGGACCAGGATATTTATCTTTTCAAAGAAGGCAATCATTTCCAACTTTATGGTAAGTTCGGCGCTCATGTGACCGAATTTCAAGGTGTTAAAGGAACATATTTTGCCGTTTGGGCTCCCAATGCCAAGAAAGTCTCGATTATTGGGAATTTCAATTACTGGGATCGTGAGTCGCATCCACTTGCCGCACGATGGGATTCTTCAGGTATTTTTGAAGGATTTATTCCTCATCTTGGACAAGGGGAGATATACAAGATCTTTATTGAGTCGCATGTTAATGATTACAAGGTTGAAAAGCGTGACCCTTTTGCTTTCGCCAATGAGATCTCGCCTAAAACCGCTTCTGTTGTCTGGGATCTTGATTATAAGTGGAGCGATGGGAAATGGATGCAGAATCGCTGCAAGTATAATTCTCTTGAAGCTCCGATCTCAATTTATGAAATTCATCTCGGGTCCTGGAAGCGCGTTCCTGAAGAGGGAAATAGATTCCAAACTTATCGTGAGATCGCCAAAGATCTAGTCGATTATGTTAAACAAATGGGCTTTACGCATGTTGAATTGATGCCCATTATGGAACATCCCTTTTATGGTTCGTGGGGTTATCAGATAACGGGTTATTTCGCGCCGACAAATCGTTATGGATCCGTGCAGGACTTTATGTATTTGGTCGATCATCTTCATCAAAACAATATTGGCGTTATTTTAGATTGGGTCCCTTCACATTTTCCTTCGGATGAACACGGCCTTGGTTTTTTTGATGGAACGCATCTTTTTGAACATTCTGATCCGCGTTTAGGGTTTCATCCGGATTGGAAGTGTTGTATTTTTAATCACGGTCGTTATGAAGTAAAAGAATTTCTGATCTCTAGTGCGTTATTTTGGTTAGAAAAATATCATATTGACGGGTTACGCGTCGATGCGGTTGCGTCGATGTTATATCTTGATTACTCCCGAAATGAAGGGGAATGGATCCCGAACCAATACGGCGGGCGGGAAAATCTGGAATCGATGCAATTTATCAAGAGGCTCAATGAAGTTGTTTATGAAAGGTTCCCGGATGTTCAGATGATCGCGGAAGAATCGACCGCTTGGCCGGGAGTTTCGCGGCCGGTCAGTCATGGCGGATTGGGATTTGGCCTTAAATGGAACATGGGATGGATGCATGATACGTTATTGTATTTTTCAAAGGATCCTGTTTATCGAAAATATCACCACAATGATCTGACTTTTAGTTTTCTTTATGTGTTTTCCGAGAATTATCTTTTATCACTTTCACATGATGAAGTTGTTCACGGGAAAGGATCTTTGATCAATAGAATGCCATGCGATGATTGGCAGAAATTTGCGAATTTACGTTTGTTGTTTGGATATATGTTTGCTCATCCCGGGAAGAAATTGATGTTTATGGGAGGAGAATTTGGGCAATGGAGTGAGTGGAACCATGAGAAAAGTTTGGATTGGCATTTAGCTGGATTTGATCGGCATCGCGGCGTTCAGCGCTGGGTGGAAGATCTAAATAAAATGTACAGATCTGAACCGGCTCTTTATAAAATTGATTTTCATCATGCTGGAATGCAATGGATTGATGGCGGGAATTATGAGCATGGGGTTTTGACTTTTATTCGACGATCGGGTGATCCAAAAGATGAGATTGTTATTGTTTGTAATTTTACGCCGGAAACGTGGAATGATTATCGTATCGGTATTCCGCAGGCAGGATATTGGAAAGAGCTTTTGAATTCTGATTCGTCGATCTATTGGGGCAGCGGACAGGGGAACATGGGCGGCCGTCAATCGCAAGGGATCTTTTCGCATGGATTTGAGAATTCGATTTCCTTAAAGATCCCGCCGATGGGGATGCTTTTTTTAAAGAAAAGTTAAGATTATTAAATTTTTTATAAAACAAAAGGGAGGGTGTTATGAAAGATAAGATCATTGAAGCTGCGGGTAAAGTTTGGAAGTATTTGGGAGCGAAGGGACCAGTAAGTTTGTCGTCTCTTCCAAAGGGCGTCAGCGAAGAAACAGCAGTTGTTTTTCAAGCACTTGGTTGGCTTGCCCGTGAGGACAAAATTGAATATATTGAAAACAACAAAAAGAAATTAGTCGGACTTGTTTGGTCGGAGTTGGAATCGTTTAAAAGTGTTTATGGTCAGGTTCAGAATGGGCAGAAAAAACAGAAAAAAGCTAAAGGCGGCAATAACAGGATCAAGACGTTGAATTCTGCGGGCTTATAATTTTTTTACTCGGTTTTTTAAAAAGAGGGGATTGTTATCATGACAATCCCCTCTTTTTTATCC
>CAYGEE010000072.1:0-10901 GCA_964348765.1 uncultured Planctomycetales bacterium
CGATGAGATGACGATAAAAAATACGATGAATAATATCTAAAAAATCTTTTCCTAAGAAGAAATGCTGTATCTGATCGATAATATTTTGCAAAGGCAACAAAAGAACGATCAATAGCAGTGTCCACCTGACCTTGCCTGAGAAAGCAGCAAAAACACCAACAACACCAAATAAATAAATTAATAATGTGACGTATGTTTTGATCATAATGTTTATAAATTAATAAGCCTGAGCCACTCTCATTCTAAAAAAAGCTTTCAAAAAATTTATTCCTGGCCAAATATTAAATAGGTTGAACGATAAAGCTTTTAAATAAAAATGTTTGGCTTGATTGAAATCGCTTGCTATTAAAAACTGATCCCCTAGATCCTTATAGATCTTTGATAAAGCTAAATTGCGTAAATTACGATTCGGTCCATCTGCCGGACAATACTTATCGACAACATATAGGCGGGCTTGCAACATTTTTGGGATATTGTGGCTCATACTGTCAGAACGGACACGATAATAAGCCAAAGGTTTATCAATAAAAGCAATCTCATATTGCTTAGCGATCCTTATCCATAATTCTCTATCTTCACAACCCAAAGTTGCTAAATTATGGTCAAACCCGCCAAGCCGATCGCAACATTCTTTCCTAAATAATACCGTTGGACAGAGAATATCTGCCTTCCTTAGAAAGATATAATCAGAGATATAACCTGAAAGGAATTTTTTGTTTCTTGAGATTATGTTGAACGGTTTCCCTTCCTCTGTGATGTTGATAACATTGCTATGCACCAGCCCAACATTAGGGTGAGCGTCCATCATTTTCATTCCTTCCATCAACCGTCCAGGAAACCACAAATCATCCGAATCAATAATGGCTATAAAACTCCCTTTGGCAGCCTGCATCCCATGATTCCTGGCCGCTGATACGCCTGAATTCTTTTGATAAAAATATTTTATTTTTTGAGGATGATCTTTTAAATATGACGCTATCACTTCTTTAGTGTGATCCGTTGACCCATCATCGATAATGATCAACTCAAAGTCTTGATAGGTTTGCCCTAAAACACTTTCGATTGTTTCTGGCAAAAATTTTGCAGAATTATACGTAGGGATAATGACACTTACGTTAGGCATTTGTCATCTCCCTTTTTAAGAATTCCCACAATATTACGTTTAACCCTTCTGATCTTTTCGACATGCCTTACCGGCAGAAAACTAAGGACCAGATAAATATATTTTTGCATGGCTATAAAAGGGTTGTGCGTAGCTGAAGTAAAGAATTCTTCTCGAGCCTCGGTAAAATAATTTTTCTCAAATAAAGCGTATCCGGAATAAAAACACCATTGGGCCAATCGTCCGTTAAACTTTCGCCGTAATTTTTCAGACACCATCGGATGTAATGCCATGATCTTTTTACGGATCTCGATAGGGTTACGGTGCCTCGTGTCGGCTCTATGACTTTTATTTTGCGGATGGACCCGATACTTCACCAGACATTCGTTAATAAAATCCGCGCGATGGTCGCGTGTCACACGCAGAAGCCACTCAAAATCCTCGGAATAGATCTGAGCCGTGTCAAACATACCGATCTTATCGATGATATAACGTTTAACAATGACCGACGAGAGCGGAACAAAGTTACGCAGCAAAAGCTGTTCAAACATCTCATCCGGCTTAAAACTAAACTCATATTTTCTTACATATTTCTTTTTGCTATCACTGCCATTGCTGTTAACAAGGAAGGCATTTGTAAAAAGCAGATCGACCTGCGGGTCATTCTCAAATTCGGTTATCTGGATTTTAAGCTTAGTTGGCAACCAAACATCATCAGCATCCAAAAACGCGATGTACTTACCGTGAGAATTTTTTATTCCCGTATTTCGAGCGGTGCTGGAACCCTGATTTTCTTGATGAAAATACCGGATAAGGCCGGGGAATTCTTTTTGATATTTCTCAACGACCTCCCTGGTATGATCCACAGATCCGTCATCAACAACGATAATCTCAAAATCTTTGTATGTTTGATTTAATACACCATCCAAAGCTTCCGATAAATAACGGGCATAATTACAAGTCGGAATGATCACACTAACAGTTTTAGTTTGCAACGATGTATTCATAAAAGCCCTCTAATTCATGATTGAGTTTCTTTTTACAAAAATTTTCTTCAACAAAGATCCGCGCGACTTTTCCCATTTCTCGACACAGCTGAGGATTATTGATGGCATAGTTTATTTTTTCTGTTAATCCTTCCACGTCTCTTTCCTGGACTAGGAATCCGGTTCGTCCGTCAGAAATTAATTCAGGGATACCCCCATGATAAGTAGAAATAACAGGCATCCCTGTAGCCATAGCTTCTTTTAAAACACTCGGGATCGCTTCCTGATCCCCATCAATTGCTGTAACACTGGGAAGAATAAAAATATCTGATCGATATAAATATTCAAGGATCTTATCGTGTGTCATACTGCCAAGAAATTGTATCCTCCCCCTGGGGTCACATTTTCTCGCTAATTCTTCAAGTTCCTGTTTTTGTTTTCCGTTACCGATGACATAGCATGTCGCATCACTATATTTGCGCAGAATCTCACTGATCGCTAAAATCATGTAAAATAACCCTTTTTTCTCAACGAGACGCGCCAAAGTGACAAACTCTATTCGGTCTGTTTTCAAACTCCTTTGCTTAAACTGAAAAAGATCTAGATCAATGCTGGCGTAATGGATCTTTATTTTCTCTTCCAGGCAGCCAAAGGACATTAATTTTTCTTTAAAATGACGGCTAGCAGGCAGGAATAGATCTCCTCGCTCAAATAAATCTTTGTAACAGTCATTACCTTGCTCATGCGGAATCTTTGAAACATCATATCCATGGAAAGAAACGACTAACTTAACTGAATAAATATCCTTTAAAAAAAGCAGCTCAAGCGCGTTAGGCCCAAAGTGACAATGGATAATGTCGTATTTCTTGAAAAGAAAAGGTTCCAGTTTAAGTAAATTATTAAGCGCTTCATAACGAGAATATTTCTTGGAATTTAGACAATGTTTTATAGCGGAAGGATTTAAAACCAAAATATAAAAAAAAGCACGTAAAACTCTTACGGCTCTTAATAATCTGTTTTTAGGAATATTAAAATATCTAGTTAATTTGTTTAAATGATATTTCAAGACATCTGTGTGGATCTTCTTTTTATCCGCGGGTTTTGAAAATGCAAAAACATTGACATCATGGCCTAAATCGATAAGGCCTGTGATCTCGTTTGTAATAAATGTCTCTGAGATCGCCGGAAAGACGGTCATAACAACTGCGATGTTCATGTGATCACCAAAGTTGGGATTGTTGATCTTTTTTCTTTTTTTACCGTCCAAGATACTCGCGGAACAAAGACCGCGTTCATATTCTCAGAAATCTTATGTGTTTGGATCTTAAGTAAATCCCGCTGGCGGATCGCATAGGGATAAAGCATTTCTTTGTCCCAAATAGAAATCTTAAGCAAATAAATGCCCGGTGCTAAACGCGCATCATCGATCTGCAAACGAACAGACCCGGCTCCCTCAATAGCCTCGATAAGAAATCCTTCCTGTTTGGAATTTATACAGCAGCACAGAACCCCATCAGCGCGGATGACATCCACACAAAAGACTGGATTTTCAATACGCTTGCTTGTGTCGTATTCTACTTGAATAAAAAATGGATTTTCCATATTCAAATCTTCATTATTAGAGACTTTTGTATTCCCGAAAGAAACATGACGGATATTCATTGACGCGTTTGCCGCTACTTTAACTTTATGATCCCAACCATTGACTTGTTTTCGCAATTCTTCTTCGGCTTGATCTAGCACAATATTTTCATAATAGGGAATGACTTCACACGGTGTCCCTTCCTTCTGAACCTGTCCCTTATTGATAAGAATCACCCGTTTACAAAGACTTTGAACTAAGGAAAGATTATGAGAAATGAGAACGATCGTCGTTCCGGACGCTAAAAGCTCCCTCATTTTTTGAGAACATTTCGCCTGAAATGAAATATCTCCCACGGCTAAAACTTCATCGACCAAAAGTACATCCGAATCCATATGCGCCGCGACCGAAAAGCCCAAACGTGAATACATTCCCGTGGAATATCTTTTAACGGGTGTGTCGATAAATTCTTTAATGCCGGAGAATTCAACAATGGCATCAAATTTCCGATCGATCTCTTTTCGTTTCATCCCAAGGATCGTCCCATTTAGATAAACATTTTCTCTACCGGTGAGTTCAGGATGAAAACCGGCGGTCACTTCAATTAAAGCGGAAAGCCTTCCTTTAATTCGTATCTTGCCTTCCGTGGGGGACATAATTCTTGAAAGTAATTTCAGCGTCGTGCTTTTTCCAGCGCCGTTGGCCCCAATGATCCCTAAAACTTCCCCTTTTTTGACACTAAAAGTGACATTTTTTAACGCCCAGAATTCTTTATCTTTCAGATAATTATTAGATTGAGGTGCCGATAACTTTCTAAATAAATTAGGGATCGCATCCCGAAGTGAATTAAACTTCTCTCCTTTTCGGAATTTTTTTGAAACATTATTAAAATCAACCATAGTCATAGCAAGATCCTAAATATTCTCCGCAAAAAGCGGTTCGTTCTTATGAAAAATAACTAATCCCAAAACAAACATTACGACAGAAGCCGTGCCGGCGTACACCAGCCAGAATAAATCCGGATTTTGATGCAAAACAATTGCCGAATTAAAGGCTTCTAACAAACTTCCCACCGGATTAGCCAGTAATAACGGCCGCCATGCCCCAAAGGTACTGGCGTCATAGAAAACAGGAGTAAAAAATATGCCGAAAGTCAAAATGGCTTCAACGACATACTTAATATCTCGGTAAAATAAATTGGAAGCTGATAAAAGAAGGCCGATCCCAGCGGTAAACAGGATCAGAAAAAATAATATTAATGGCACCCACAGCATAGAAAAACTTACCCCCGTATGAATAATAATAAAAAATAATATCAGAACAACACTCGCCACCAAGAAATCAAAAAGACACGCCAACAAAGAAGACAAGGGCAATACGGCCCGAGGGAAATAAATTTTCGTTACTAAATCCATATTTCCCACAAGGCTTTGGACGGAAAATCGTAACGTGCTTATAAAAAACGTCCACGGCAGGACTTTAACTAGAATGGACAGGACACTTTCTAGATTCATCGAAGTTCCCGACACTAATGACATGGCCTTTTTTATAATGATCCCCGCTGCAACAGCGATCATCGGCATAAAGATCGCCCACAAGAAACCCATCGCCGCTTGTTTGTAACGGATGCGGATATCGCGCAGCGTCAGCATGAATAAAAGGTCCCGATAATGCAGGATCTCAAGGATGATCTCTTTCATCGCGCCGCTTCCAGCTGCCATTTTTCTTGAAAATGTTCGATTGTTTTTTTCAAACCACTTTTAAAATCAACCAATAGTTTATAATCTAGTTTGGTACGTATTTTCGTGATATCCGCGTTTGTGCGGAAAACATCCCCGGTGCGAACAGGCAAAAGCTGCGGCTGGACTTTCTTCCCAAGGATCTCATTGATCTGCTCAACGAGTTCCAAAACCGTATTATCCGTTCCAGTTGCGACGTTAAAAACTTCATGCTTAAGGCCGGGGGTCGTTGCTGAAAGGATATTGGCCGAAACAACATTGTCGATGTATGTAAAGTCCCTCGATTGTTTGCCGTTACCAAAAATGGGCGGAGCTTGATCATTCATAATACAATGGATAAATTTCGGGATGACAACCGCGTATTCATCATCCAAGGCTTGATTGGGGCCAAAAACGTTAAAATATCGTAAGGCCACTGTTTCTAAATTAAAGAATTCAGAGAAAATTTTGCAATAATACTCTCCGGTGAGTTTACTTAAGGCGTAAGGAGATAAAAGTTTCGGCAAAAAATCTTCTCTCTCGGGAAAAATATCCACATCGCCATAAATAGAGCTTGATGAGGCAAAAACTAACCGTTTGACTTTATTTTTAGAAGAAGCCTGCAAGATATTTAAAATCCCATCGATGTTAACCTCATTGTAACTATGCGGATCAACCAGTGACTTAGGAACAGATCGCAAGCCGGCTTGATGAAGGACATAATCCATCCCATGGGTGGCTTTATCGCATGTCAGTTGATCGCGGATGTCGCCGCGGATCAATTCAAAAGCGTCTTGGCCCATCCCCTGGGTAAACTCTAGATTCTCTTCTGTCCCAGAACAAAAATTATCTAAGACCCTGACAAAATTCCCGCCTCGCAGCAATTGTTTTGCAATATTAGAACCAATGAATCCTGCTCCGCCGGTAATAAGATATTTATTCATTTGATGTCTTCCTTTCAATTGGAGTATTTGATGTGATTAATTTATATTTTATTGTTATAAGTAGCGGTAAATATATTCCGGCAAATGATATTCAATGTTTGTTAAGACATATCCTAATAACCTGGACTTGGACTGCTGCAGAAGTTCCACGGCATGGCGAACAATGCCGCGCTGCGTTCTTCCCGCTTGAATAATTAACAGAACACCGTCAACGACAGAGCCTAAAATTACCGCGTCCGTGACTAAAACTAAGGGCGGCGTATCTAAAAGAATATAATCAAAATGAGTTTTAAGCTCCGCCAACAAATCTTTCATCTTTTGTGAAGCCAATAATTCAACCGGATTCTGCGGAACGCTTCCCGAAGAGATAAAGGTCAAATTTTCCAAATCAATTTTAAATAACGCGTCTTCTAATTTTGCTTTTTCCAATAATAGTTCAGATAAACCCACATGCTGTTTCACGCCTAAATATCTAGCGAGCCTTCCCTTTCGTAAATCCGCATCGATCAATAAAATTCTAGGCTTATGAACCGAATGAGCCATCGAAATGGCCAAATTAAGGGCGGTGATTGTCTTTCCTTCGGAATTAACGGAACTGGTAATGACAATTGTTTTGGTTGGTTTGCCATTGTCGAGGGAAAGAACATTGGTTCTTAATGTTTTATATTGTTCAGTGATCTGCGCTTTTGGAGCAAAATAAGAAATAATCCGAGAATCTATCTGGGAATCATTCATTTTTTCGATAACGATCTCATCTTGTTCTTTAATTTGACTAACCCGCTCGATATGGTGCATTCTCTCTTCGGCGGCTTTATGAAGTGCATTAGTAATTTTACCCATGTCGCTATCCTTTCTAAACTTCTTAAATAATCATCAAACCATTTGTATTGACTCTAAAAATCAATATATTTTTATAAGTTCACGCATTATTTAGATATGAGCACATCGCTGTTGTTATCAATAAATTGCGTATTGGGAAAAATCTGTTCTAATGGTGATTCAAAAATAACCTCCAGCATGATCTTATCGTCAATTATTGACGCTTCCGAAATATACCCGCTTAACAGAGCACTATCGCAAATCTGATTAATTAATCGCGGGGTTCCTTTTGAAAATTGAAAAATACGATCTAGCGCTTCTTCTGTAAAATAAATTCGATCGCTGCCGCTGGCAACTTTGAGCCGATGAATGATATATTCCTTGGTTTCGGAGAAATTAAGCGGAGACAGATGATAAAAGATCGTAATTCTTTGACGTAACTGTTCAAGACGAGCAAGCGATAATTTTTTCTTTAATTCCGGCTGCCCCATCAAAATAATCTGAATCAATTTCTCCCTTTCCGTCTCAAGGTTAGAAAGCATTCGGATCTCTTCTAGAACAGAAGGCGAGAGATTTTGAGCTTCATCAACGATTAAAACGACATTACGATCGGCACGCAATTGCTCAATTAAATAATTATTAAGGACAGAAAGAAGTTTCGCCTTGGAATGCGCGGAGTGTTCCACTTCCAAATCTTCCAAAATGGTCGTTAAAAGATCTTTTCTGTTTAAATGAGTATTTGTAATAAGCGCTATTTTTGTCTTAGAATCTAATTTATTTAAAAGAGAATGACACACCGTCGTTTTCCCTGAACCGATGTCACCGGTAATAACGACAAATCCTTTACGCGCAGAAATTGCATAGACTAAACTGTCCAAAGCTTCCGCGTGCTTAACACTTGGGAAAAAGAATTGAGAATCCGGCGTCATATTAAAAGGCACTTCTTTGAAACCATAAAATTGGTTATACATCGATCCCTCTTCTTTCAAATTAAAGATTAATTTCAGTGTTTCTTTTATTTAAGAAGATTAGTGACAAAAACAGCTAAAATGACCATCAGGATCCCAGATGTGAGCGTTAATCCGGTGTACCATCCTTGCCTGATCTTTTCTTCCCGAATGCTGTCTTTTGTTCGAATCCTTGAGATAGCGCCTAAAAGCGGCACTCCCAGAAATTCTTTTGCTTCCTGAACATCTAAAAATGAATTATCTAAAAACTCTTTTAAAAAAACTAAAGCAACTCCCACAAACAGTCCTAAAACTAATCCCATGATCGCTACTAATATTTTGTTGGGATAAAAAGGCTCCAAAGGAATCCGTGGCGGATCTAAAACAGTATAACGCGTGCCTTCTTTGGATGATTGAAGCCGTTGAGTGATCTTCGCTGTTTCTAAGCGCTGTAAAAGCATGTTGTAAATAGTTTCATTAACTTGGACGTCTCGGGCCATCACATTATCAAGTTTGTCAATAAGCATGACCTTGTAAAGGTCTTTATCCTCACCCGCAACAGCTTTAGTTGAACTTCCAGCCGGCTGCATGGTGTCGAGTGTCTTTTTTATTTGGCTAATAACGGGGTTTGTTGTTTCCGTTTTTAAAGTGTCACCGGGGGTATATTCCAGATTTTGCTTTCTTAAATCTTCTTTTTTATTTGCAATCTGACCTCGCAGCTGTTGGACCATCGGATGCTTTTCGGTTGAATCTAAAAGCAATGTATTAAGCTGATCCTGCAATTCCGCGATCTCAGCGGACATGATTTTTCCTTTATAGACACGTAACTGCTCTTCAATAAATTTGATAGCGTCTGTCGTTTCCTTATTTTGCGTGGCGATATTTTTCTCAATAAAAATGTCCGTCGTGTTTTTCACAACCGCCTGCGCTTCTTCTGGATCTTTGGCGATGTATGAAAAATCAATGATATTCTGAGCTCTGGGTTTAATAATAATATTTTTTTGGATCCCTAAAATTAATTTTTCAAAATCAAGCTGACTTTTTGTGTTTTTGTCTAAATGTAAACGTTTAACTAACTCAGCGAGGCTGGTCCAACTTAACATCGACTCGCGGATAGTGTTAATACGCTGAATGATCGTTGTAGAAACGGTCAAATTATCAAAGAGGGGGTTGTCAGTTTTGCCTTCCTCAACCAAAATGATTGTTGATGACATGTATTTTTTAGGAAGTAAAATTCCGGCGCAAATTCCCAAAATAAGCCCCGCAAAGACAGGAATTAAAAGAAGCCATTTCCGTCTAAAAAATATTTTTAGGTACCCCAGGGGAGCTACTGTCATCTGATTTAATTCGCTCATTATTTATCCTTTCACTGAAATCATTTTTTCTTCAACATTTTTAAAGTCCCGCAACCGGAACAGCGGCCGCCGCTGTCGCAGTGATAGGTTGAGTGACAGGAAGAATCACACGCAAAACTTTCGCCATCACCGTTGATGGGATATACAATGTTTCTCCCGGCTTCATCTCAAGATTCTCACGCAAATCTCCTTCATACATGAGCGCATAGACATTGACGATCTTTTCTTTTGCCTGCCCGCCACCAGCTGAAGTAATTAATCGGCATTTGCGCATAGAAGCACTCACAACCGGTAATCCAGCTTGCAGCAAAACTTCGCGAACAGTAATTGTATCTCCCCTCATAAAAATCTTCCCCGGGCTCGCTACTTCCCCAATAACATAAACGATCTTGCTGTTATATCCGGTGATCTTGATACTCACCTCAGGAGAAACGACATAAGTTGAAAGACGATCAGTGATCAGCTCTTTAGCTTCTTTTTTGGTTAAACCAGAGATTTGGATATCACCAATAAATTCATACTGAATATTTCCTTCATTATTAATCACATATTGTTTGCTTAATTCAGGATGGCGCGAGACTGTCACTTCAATTACGTCATTAATCCCTAGAGTATATTTACTGTCTTCTAAGGGCATCTGGTCAATTGTGACTTCTTTTTTTAATTCAGAATTTATTCCCATATCCTTTCCACTATTAACCATCGGATTAATTGTGGCAGTAACTTTTGTCGAATCGTCAGCCATATTTTGCTGCTGAACATCCGCGGAAGATACCGGGGATGGATCAAAATTTTGCGCCAATGCGTCATTACAATAAATACATCCAACCAATAGCGCTGCGGTTATCATAACTAATTTATAAGCTGAATTTTTCATAACGTGCTCCTTGTTTCCTACATTAAACTTCAACTTCAAAAAGTGTTTCATGAAATTCTTGAATATGAGAGACATCGTTCTCATCGTAAACGCGCCATCCCCGCCAGTCACGCTTTGACTTTCGAATTTTTCCGATTTTCTCCCAACGCGCCAAAGTTTTAGAGCTCACGCCTACAAGCTTTGCCACTTCTGTTATCGTTAATCTACTCACCCTTATCCTCCTGATAAATTTTAAATATTTTGCACTTTTTATGTAGCAATAAGCATGCCAAAATATTGTCACAGGGAAATAAGACAAGTAAAAAAAATCATATCTTGTTTGTTTGCAATAACTTACAGTTTTGCAAATTAAATTTAGTTGCGTTTCTAAGCACGGCCGGGTAATGGTGGGTGTTTAATTAAATGAACATCTCTGTCCTAGACAAACCCGGACAATCCGTAAACCCATTACCTTAAGCTAGTTACAGATGTCTATAATAATAGTCGTATGACAATCAATTTTAGACAAAAAGAATTGGTTAATAACATACAATAATTTTGTGATTTCACAGGAAGGATATGCCGGGATTAT
>CAYGEE010000073.1:0-10887 GCA_964348765.1 uncultured Planctomycetales bacterium
GAGTGGTTGTGGCTGTTGAAGTGGCTGTTGAATCTTCAACAATAGGTTCAGTTGTTGTGGAAGTTTCCTCCTCTTCCCCACTTCCCTCCCCTTGAGGGGGCGGGTTAGGGAGGGGTGATTCTTCATTGTCAATTTAAGTGAGATTTCTTAATATCCCCTCCCCTTACCCCTCGCACAAGGGGAGGGGAATACAGTCAATTATTACAAAATAAAAACAATCCATCATTAACTGACTGGAACACAAAACCTAATTGTAATTATAGATTAAAGTCTTAGCGTTCGGAAGGTTAAATACAGCGGAATTGCATGGCTTTTTTGCGGAGAAATACTGAAAAAATTATTAACCTGCTGATCAACAGAATTATCGCGGACGATAATTAAGGAAGCGATCGGAAATTTTGTGAAACTGACTTGGGCTAAATGCGTAAAAGTATCCGCAGCCCTTTCGGCAATACTTAATGTCTGCTGACACTGACAATCATCCTGTTTTGCCGATTTCTGAGCCTGTGCCGCCTTATGTTTACAATGATCGCTCATCTTCGAAGCACCGCTCAACTGACTGGCAACAGCCGCGCGCTCCATACAGCAACAAAGCAAACTCGCCGCCAGAAGCGTCAGAACAAGAACCGGGATTGTAAAAACCTTTATCTTTTTCATCACTACAAGTGTACCTTAAGTTGAAGAACTTATCAAGAGTTGAAATTGAAGATTTTCTATATAAAAAGACCCAATTCCAGGGCAAACCTTATTGACAGGGGACACTTAACGCATATCTTGCTCGCCCGAAATCACTTCTGGGGACCCGGTACTACGTTTTTCTACTTATTAAGTATTTCGTAACAATAAGCCACGCTACCGCGAAAACAAAAAACAAAATAAAGTCAATCTTACCCAAAAAATATAGGCAGAGTACAACTATTGGGATAATCAATAAAACCAAAGAAGTCCTTTTAGACAAATTTTTATTTTCCCCACTATTAAATTTCGGTTGATAAGCTTTTCTCCATGCAAAATAAATTACTACAAAAATTAAAGTACCCCATAATATCGGCTCTATATAATGCACTAAAGAAATTGGCTTTGTCGCAAGGGCAACCTCTCCTCCATTGATATATACACATAGGAGCCAAACGATAATCCAAATTATATTTTCTTTCGTCATAAGTTTAGATAATTAAAATTTAATCATTATTTCTAAAATAAGTTCTGGTAGATTCAATCACCATTCTTCCACCTTCAGCTGCTACGGCACCTGTAAACGTAGCGCCTACAACACCCCATAGGGGGCCTTGTTCAAAGGGAGTTCCTAAAGCAAAACCGGCTTCAAAACCAAATCCAGATGCTCGAACTGTAACATATGATGATCCTACCTGCAAAGCTGAAATAGCAATTTTTTCAAAATTATTGAGTTGTGAGTCTTGCCAGGTTGCTTTGATATCAGAGACTGTTTTAACAGCAGTAAACCCTCTCTTATAAGCTTTACTTGCCGTCTCTCCAAAATCACTTCTTATTATCTCCCCAATCACATTATTCATACCTCTTGTAAAAGTACGCCATGTTTTCTGTATAAAACCATCATCATGCAAAGAGTCATTCGCCGCATATCCAATCCCCGCCGATATGGCTCCATTTTTTGCGCCTTGAGCGAACGTGCCCCCCATAGCTGCGGAAGTTGCTCCACCGATAACTGCTCCAACTATCGATCGGCGGACGGCATTTCCCGAAAACTGTAGAAATGTTTTACTTGATCCATCTTTTAAGAACGGGATTGCTTCACCGGCATATTTCGAAGCTCCAGCGCTCAGTCCGCCAATAAGGGCTCCCTGTCCAAAGCTTCCGCCCTCAAGAACAGAATTTATTCCACCGGACAGACCTCCGGCCATGACATGAGTTACCGCCTGCATTGTTGCAGTCATTGTTCCATTTGATGCAGCTATAATCTCTCCCGCGCCCGCAAAGAGCGCACCTCCAATGGCGCCTGTCAAAGCCCCCATCCCAATATTCCCACCTGTCGCTGCTGCTGTTAGCGCGCCTATTACAGCTCCTATAATCGCCCCTTTAGCCATGGTTGCCAGTATCGCAATAATAACTAACCATGGAAAATGACCCGATGGATCTGTAAACTTTAACGGATTATTATAAACATACGAATAACGATTAAAGGCTTGAGGATTTTTAGGATCAGGCGTAAAAGAATCAGGGGTAATAAATCTTCCCAAGTTACAATTGTAATACCTTCCTCCGAAGTAGATCAATCCCGATTCATTATCTAACTGCTTACCTGTAAAATAGAAACTAGCAACTGAATCATTGTTCCCATATTTTTCATGCCTTGAGAATTTCCCATAAGGCTCGTATTCGCAAATTTCTGTTTTGGCGCCATCCTTATCAGTCACGACGTTGGTGCTTCCCAAATGGTCGTCGTGATAATAGAACATGCTGTCACTATTTAATCCGGCGATGCGGGAGCTGCCCATGAAAACGTATCGCGTGGGGATCGCATTTGCGCTTGTAATTTCGTACAAATTACCAATAAATGTTGTGGTAACGGGCGTGACGACCTGCGCTTCAGCTTCCGTGACGCCAAAAAGTGAATCCGCATTTTTTAGGGCATAATCAACAAAATCATGCAGGTCAAAAGGCTTAATACTTCCTACTTCATAGATATTCTTCTTTCCGCCACCATTATTGCCGTTAGGAACATTCGTCGTGTGGTCGATCTTCTTCGTCCGTCCGCCATCGCCGTCGTAAAAATATTCGCCGGTGACCGTTAAATTGCTTGAATTTAAACTGTACGGATCCTTATAATCGCCGCTTTTCGGACTCCAAGCTTCCTGCTCAACTTTATTTAAACGATTTTCCGCATCATACGTAAAAACTTTATGCAGTGACGAGCTTACAGAGTATTCATCACTTAAATTCCCATTCGCATCATAATAATATTTCGACCCGTCAGAAAGCGACGTAACCGCGTGCGGCCCGGCGCCGTTCTCACCGTAAATGTACGATAATCCGTCTTTCTTTGTGATGTTACCGATCGCATCATATTCATACGATTTATCCCCATAACGCCCGATCGCGTGCGTCAGGCGGTTTAATTCATCGTACGCAAAACTTTGACTGCTCGCTGGGTCGACACCATCGGTAATCGTTAAAATATCTCCGGCGGGATCGTAAGTGTAGCTTAACTTCTGAAGGATTTCATTCTGAGCATTGATCGTTGTGATCTTAGTAAGACGCAAAGTTTTCGGATCATACTCATATTCCGTCGTATCCCCGTTGCCATATTCAACCAAGATCATCTGCCCGTTTTGATTATAGTCGATATTCGAAATGTAATATTTAGCATCACCATGGCCTGATCCATTATCAAGAGAAGGGGTTTCCTCTTCGGTACCATTGCCGTTATTATAAAGAACATTGATTTCATTCTGATCTAAAGCGAAATTGTAGTAACGAAGATCATCCACTTTGCTATTCAAATAATTTGTACATCGGTCGTCATTAAGCGGGGCTTGCTGACAATTCCGGCCAATATTTGCAGCATCTAAATATTGCGGGCCGTCTTTGGTCGCGTCCGCGATCCAAGCGGTCGGATCATCTTGATGCGCGTTTTCGGTTAACGATTGCAAAATTCCATTTTTATAGATTTTAATACCCGTTCCATCCTGCGTAATAACAACATGCGTCCACTGATTTTCGTCAAACAGGGAGCCCGCATTAACGCTGATGTCCCGCTGTATGCCGGCTTTTCCATACGCTTGAAGCGAAAACAGGCCGTTTCCTCCTCCCATACTCCGCAGAGTAATGCTCGCGTCATAAGTATTACTGGAAAGCGCAAAGATCGATCCTGTTGCAGACGAGGCATTTACCCAAATACTAAAACTTCCTGTTTGATCATTGCTGATCGGAGACAAGATACTTGAGATATCAACGGCTTGATCAACACCATTAAATTCTAACGATTGATTGATTTTCCCCGGCTGGCTTAAATTAGAAGTATTCGTTGTAGCTGTTCCTGTTTTTGCATACGGTCCGGAATCAGCGACAATTGTATTACCAGTATTCTCATTGAGCTTAAAATGCAGCTGCGGCGCAGAAACAGTCACCGGCGGCAGAGGATTATCGATCGGCTGATTGGCCACTTGTTCGATCTGTCCGGCTTGATTATAAGCGTAATAAGCCTCACTCGAGTCGGGATAGCGAACGCTGACCAAGCGATTTAACGCATCATACGTTCGGTTAACTTCATACGCCACCCCATCAACAGTTTTGATCGATTGTTTCTCGCGGCCGAGCTCATCATAATTAAATTGCGTTTTATCATTATTCAAATACGCGGCTTCCAGCAACCGTCCTTTGGCAAAGGTCGGTGTAATAGAATTTGTTCCATAAGGATTCTTAAATTTCCCTCCTCCTGCAGGGAACTTATCATAAGTGTATTGAACGTTCTTTTCGGACTCCACAGGATAAGTTTTTGTAACCAGACGGTTTAACGCGTCATAGGTAAAATCAATCTCTTGATTTTTAGCGTCAATTTGCTTTTTCAAATTCCCATTGAGGTCATATTCATACTGCCAAAAGCCCATGTCGGGATCACGCATGTCGATCTTTCGGCCCAGATTATCGTAATCAATGACTGTCTCGTTTCCTTTGGCATCTGTAACCTGCAGTAAACTCCCCAAGGAATCATATTTATAATTTGTTGCGCCATAAAGCGTGTAATCTTCATAAGGATAATTTGAACTTCGCCCGTCGGCTCCTAAATATTCATCCTTTTCAATTAAACGTCCATAGGCATCGGCAACGGAACGCATCTTGTGGCCGTTTTCATCAATTGTTTCGCTGGCCCAGTCGTCATATTTGATCGTCGCATAACTTCCATCAGGATTGGTCGTCCGCACAGCTCGGCCCATGGCGTCATAAGTGATCTGTGACGATGGTATTGTTGGGTCAATATTTATTAACGCTCCCCAAGAAGCGGTTGAATACATCGGCAGATATTTTTTAATCGCCAGTCCGCGAGAATTGTATTCTGTTTGCCCGCCGACAATAAATACTCCTGAATTTTCCGTTTTCGATTTGCTTTGGATCAAACGCCCTAATCCATCAGAAAAACTTATGGAATCGATCGTATCCGTCTTGCCAGATTGAACTCTGCTATGCGTTTGAATGGAAGCGTAGGTTGAAGTTAAAAGATATTCTGTTGTGGATGTAGGATAATCAGCAGAATCCAGCGGAGAAATAGACATCACCATCCGGCCTAAGCCGTCATAACTGCGAGTGCCTTTTTGATCATTGGGATCCGTCGTGGATTTTATTTGTCCCCAAAGGCCTTTTAACCTCGCGTCTTGATTGTTATCATTGATATCATTAACCCCATAATAAATTGAGCTGACTTCATCGCCGATAGCATTTTTTGTTTTTACAGGGAAGAAATGATACGTATCGTCATATGTGATTTGATTGACGTTGCCCAACGGATCTTGCGTCGTCGATAGATTGCCGTAATTGTCATACGTGTATTGTGTCGTAGGCCTTTCTTTCCCATCCCCCACCCAGTCTTCTTTTTTGGTCAGAAGACCTTGCGTGGGAGACGCATTATTATCAGAATGTCCGTCATAATAGAACCAACTCTGTCGGACGATCTGGTCATCATTATCTTTGCTTAAAGTTTGCTTCGGTATCCCTAATAAATAAACACCGTTTTGTGTGTTATCAAGATAGGAAGTCTCAACTGTTCGACTGTCGCCGGGAATATCAACTATATTCCCATATTGATCATTTTGAAGCTGAACTTCGCCCCATTGCACTGTTTTCGTAAGATTGCCTAACTGGGGGCTTTCATCATAATGAAACTCCTGAGAAGTCCGCCGGCCGGTTGAATCGCCGTCGTAGACGTAATTATCCGTTTGTTCTAAATAAACAAAATTAACATCGGGAATTATCGATTGAACATTCCACTTATTGACCGTTTTGGCATATGGCTGCGGATTGTTTGCCGCATAACTGGCCTGTTCAGAGATCCTTCCCTTATAAATATCATTCTGCAAAAATTTCGTTTCGCTGTAATTTCCATCGGGATCGATGACTTTGACATCACCGAAGCCTCTAAATTCTCGTTTTGTGGCACTCCAAAGCCCTTGGGAATAACTGTATTGCGTTGTGTAGCTGTCGCCTTGTGCGTTAGAAACAGTTGAACTTTTAACAACAGAAATAGGAAAAGGTAAAAATGTGTTGGAATAGTGCGCAGATGAATCATAAACTAAAGACGTCACGGCACCAATGCCATTACTTATATTCGTCAATAAATCTGCATTGTGGCTATTATTAAGAATAACGCTTTGTGATTGTCCGCTAAAATTCTTAACAACATCGATTTTCCCATCCCCATTAACATCAAGCAGACGTGTTCCAAGATTTTTAAAATCTCCACCTATTGAGCTAAAAGAGCCTTCTAGCGAATGATCAATGCTCCAACCTGTTCCTGTATTAAATAAAATCGTGCCACCTTGAACGACCACATCCGTCAATCCATCACCGTTAATATCCCTTAACTCTGTCGAACCATCACTCAAATCACCTAACCCAAAAGTATTTAAATAGCCTGAATCATTGCTTTCTAACCATCCGTGTCCAGTATTTAAATATAATTTATTTGTTCCTCCTTTCGAATAAAAGATATCCGGATAACCATCTCCATTTAAGTCAATGAGAGTTGCTCCATGAGCAAAGTCAGTATAGGAATTTGCCGGAGGATTATAGGTGATGTCACGACTCCAGCCAGTCGTACCTATTCTCAAGTTGTTAAGATAAGCTTCTCCGTAGTTAATAATATCTACAAAACTATCCCCATTAATATCTGCATATAAGACACCTTGAAAAATACTTGATATCAAATTTGAGACCGTTTTCAATTCAGTAACATCTGTACTTTGAGTGGGATGATCCCACTGAGACGATTCATTCCATCCATTTTGGCGATTGGAAAGATAACATTTTCTTTTAAATGATCCATCGGTTATATTATGCCAACTTTCTAAAATGTCTGTCCATCCATCACTATCAATGTCAACGAAGCGCACTCCATTCTCATAAGCTGAGAACCCAATAGTGTGACCTGACTTAACTGATGATATCCCAATTATATAACCTAAATTCGACGGAAATGTCCAATCTGTACTTGTAATCCATCCATTATTCTTTATATTTTCAAATATTCCGATTGTAGAAGTGCTTCCACTTACATAGCGACGTAATGCATCTGCATATCCATCTCCATTAAAGTCAACTTCTCGAGTGCCTGCATCTGAAAATACACCATTTTGCCCGAAAACCATATCCGTTGGAATACTCCAGTCGGATCTAACCTCGTACGATTCTTGATTCTCATATGTAAAATTAATTGCCGGAAGAGCCGACCCATCACTACCATATTGATTTACTGTCGATAAAAGCGACCGTTGTGTGATCGGACTCGCGGTATAAGTCAAAGCATACTTACTTTGCAAAACTTGATTAGCAAAAACCGAGATCAAATTAATGCGTTTGGCAGTTGTCACTTTAAAGCCTGCAGTATAACTAAACTGGGCGTCGGATCGTGGTTCTAAATCGAATTTAACCTGCGCGAACGTCGGCAATCTGTTTAAAGAATTGCCGGTATAATAAATATTTTGAGGATAAACATCCCCACTATCGGCAATGTATTCTACCGTTAAATAATTGCCGAAGATGTCCTCAACTTTATTGAAAAACCATTTGAACACTTTACTTGAATCGGAAGGATCATAGAGCTGAGAAGCTGATGTCTGCCCAAAATAATATTTGGTCCCTTTTCTGTCAGTTAATGTCCAATATTGATTATTAAATTCAATTTTAGAGAAAGCCCCTTCAATCTCGGGATGATAAGCGTTTGTTGAAACGTCATAAATGAGGTCTTGCGAAATGCCATTTTGCATGAGGACAAAGCTATCTGTGCTGTCATATTTCGGTGCGCCTTTTTTAGTCGAACGCTGTATCGTCCCGAAATCAACCATCCAACCGACTCCTAACTGCCCATTATGCAAATTTGAGTTATAAGTAAGCGCAAGATTGGGCTGAATCCCACCGCGGCCAGACGACACAACAATTGGGATTCCCGTTGAAGCGGAACCGCTTCCGGGGTCTACTTGGACAGAAACAGAATTAAAACTGGGAAATTGTATTTCACTTTGAGTGGAGTCATTAATCTGCGGATTCTTACTGGCTTCGCTGGAAGGTTGTGATTGCTCAACAGCAGGCTCAACATCTAACTTCTTTTGATCTTTTGTTGATTTTGATGCTTTTACTTCGCTGGTTTTTTGTGTAGCTTCAGGAGAAACCTTCTTTTCAATTGTTTGTGCGGGATCAGCGGGCTGAGGATTTTCAATGAGAACAGGCACGGCTTGCTTTGCCCAGGCAAAAGGACAAAACATCAACTGAATGGTAATAATTCCAAGCCAAAAAAAATGTTTTTTAGTCATATTCATCCACATTCTCGAAGATGAACGAAATATAACACATGTTTGACTATTTGACAAATTTTATTTTTAAGACAACTTTGTGGAAGGGGAATTAAAATTGAACGGCTAGTTTTATGCCTGCTTCCGTAGTTTTGTTCTCTGGCTCTATGTAAGGATCATAGGAACCATCGACATAACCATAAACAATGTCCGAATCTTCAATGTGCCAGTATCGAACAAACGGTTCAAACACAATGCCAATAAATTCCGTTTGATGAGAAAATGCGATGGAGCCTCTAACACCGTAACCATGTTTCTGGTCAAAACTAAGATCATCATTAGGGTGGGCAAGGGGATCTAGATACTTATTGCCGTCTGATGCGTGAGAAAATTGATTGCCTGCTAAAAAAAGATCAAACTCTCCCTTAAGGGCAATAGAATTTTCGTTATTAAAATCATGGTTTGTTTCAAAACCTACAGGAAGATAATAATAAGATTCTTCTCTCTCATATCCATAAAATCCGCTATGCAATTCGCCGTTATCATCATCATTTAAATATCGATAACCGAATCCTGAATAAAGCATTAGAGTATAATCTTCATGAACAAATTCTTGTCCCAAAATCCCTCTTATTTCAAACATATAATTACGCTTATCAACCTGAATATTATTCTGTGAAGGCGAGCTATAATCAAGATTTCCCTTGGCATACATACCTTCAATGCCCATCACATTGGCAATAGGATTATGCAAGAACTGCCCAGAACTTGGCCTATATTGATACAAACCGTTAAAGCCATACATCATTCCATCTTGTGAAATAAGGCCAGGCTCTTCATATTTCGCATAAAAATATTCCGCCCCCAAGCTAAAAAGATGCTTTCGGATCTTTTTATGATCCACATTCTCCCGCAAAGCGGCGTCGGAATCAAAGTCGTCGTCATCTTTTTTTGTTAGTTTGATAGGTCGAGGTTCAATTGGTTTCGCAATAACTTTCATCGGCGGAAGGACTATTTCTTGAGCAGGCTCTTCGATCTTTTCATTTCTAGCCATCATCATTCTTTGCTTAGACGGATGCGCCGACTGTTCCCAGCCGTCCAATTCATCGGTGATCATTTTCTCGCGTTTTAAATTCTCACTTTGACCACTAAAAGAATCAAATCCCGAGGAGGATTCGTTGGATGCCATATAACACACATCCTGCCAGCCGATCTCAGTGGAATGATCCATCTGCATTTGAAGGCAGTGCATGCGAAGGTCCATAGCCGCTTCACGATCCGTCGCGGCCCAAAGTGCGGGTGATAAGATAAATAAAAACGCGGCAAAAAGAACAGATCGAACAATATTTTTAAACATTTTAAAGAATCCTTTCAATCTCGACGATGGAATTATAATAGCCCTGAACAAAATGGCTTGCAACACAAAATCAGATTATTTCACAGATGTCTTTTTAAGATAAATTCTAGGAAAGGATAACATGCAATTGATACCTGTCAAGGCGGTAGGATTTTTGGCCCAATATTTTTATTGACCTCAAAAGGGTCCCAGTAACTTGTGGCTTTAGAGATTGTGATGTCCAAAGCGATCACCAGGACCCAAGGGTTTTAACCCTCTTGAGGCCACATACCCCTTTAGGGGAGGGGGAGAAAACATTTTAAACCCAAATTTTGCATTGGAAACGACGAACCGTCGATCATCCCAGCACAAAATATTGCATGCAAAAGGTGGGTTTAACCCCGACAAGCTTGAAAAAATCTCGGCGAGATTTTTTCAGTCGGCCCTTCGGGCGGATTTTGCTTATCATTTCTATTGCAAAATCCGGGTTAAATGCTTACTCAACAATCAATGGCTACACCAATTCATCAGCTTCATCCCAAGAAAAAGAATACTTACTCTTTAAACCGATCAGATCATCTTCTTTCCATTCTTCCATAACGACCTCCTCATTTTCACACTTTCTTGTTATAGGACGAAATAGCGCCGCCCCGAAAAATATTCCTTTAAAAGAATTTATTCCGTAAGAAATAATTAGAACGATCCCAACAAATCTGTTTTACCAAAATCCGCCATGTCTCTTTTGATGATCTCTCTTTCTATCCGTCGGGAAGTGATTCTTAAAGCATGAAGCGTATCCCTTAAACAAAAGGTATCGCTGTAAGTCATATCTTGTTCCGAAAAAGATGCCAAATCATCTAAGACGCTTGCCTTCATCATGATTACCTCCTCCTTCTATGATCAGTAATCATAGTTTAGTTTAAAAAGGTTTAAAATCATTTTCACTGAATGTGTTATACCAAAAGAAAGATTAAAGGGATGTTAAAAGAAAATTAAAAAATTTTAATGAATGGTTAAAAATTAACATAGAAAAAATTCATAGAAAAGAGCTTTCAAGTGACAGCTCTTTTC
>CAYGEE010000074.1:0-10871 GCA_964348765.1 uncultured Planctomycetales bacterium
GTGGTGGAATTGCTGCTTTAATTGTGTCATTGCGAGGCCGAAAGGCCGTCCTGTTTTTCCTTAATATTTCAGATGAAAACTGGACTGTACTTGATTTTCCATAAATTTTTTAATTGTAATCAAGTACGAAGCAATCTTTAAAAGGATTGCTTCGCTTCGCTCGCAATGACACAATTGTTACAATTTTAATGGTTGTAAATTAATAATAATTTCAAGGAGAAAAAATGACTAAATTCTTTAATGTGAGGGTTG
Organism: uncultured Planctomycetales bacterium; assembly: GCA_964348765.1. GTDB lineage: Bacteria > Omnitrophota > Gorgyraeia > Zapsychrales > Zapsychraceae > CAYGEE01. The sequence continues at coordinate 253 of CAYGEE010000074.1, forward strand.
TCGGTAGTGCGTTAGCGCTTCTTTATATTATTTCTTTGGCAGATGTTCTATCGGTTCATCATCTTCCGGGCGGATCTCAGGAAGATCTGGTGCGGCGATTTTGGCCGTTATTGCTTTTTGCCGGACTTTTTGTAAGTTCGATCGGCGTTATTTTCCTTAAGGAATGGGGCAGGAGAGGTTTACTTATTTTTAGCGCATTTATGCTTCTGGGAATATTGTCTTCTTATTTTTACAAGATCGATCTTATTCCAATACGATATGCATTGAGCAATATTTTGGTGTTTCTGTATTTTAATATGCCGCAAGTGCGTGCGCAATTTTCTGGAAAGACTGTTACTTGGAAGACGATCCTTGTGGTTGACGATGATGAAACGATCATCAAGATCGTTCGGCCGATCCTGATCTCACAGGGATATTCTGTTCTGGTCGCAATGACTGGCGAGGAAGGTTTAGATGTTGCCAAAAGGTTTAAGCCTGACCTGGTCATTTTGGATGTGATCCTTCCGGGGATCAAGGGCAGAGAAGTTTGCCGACAGATCAAGGGCAATAAAGAAACTCAAGATATTCCGGTCATCTTTTTAACATCTAAGGATTCTTCAGACGATGTTAGAGCTGAATTGGAAGCAGGAGCGGTCACACATTTAACGAAGCCGGTTGATAGAAAGATCTTACTTTCAACGGTTGAGAATGTGTTAAAGCTGCGATCGAAATAATTCGATCATCCTTTCGTAATCTTAAACAATAATTTCTGATTCTTCATCGATGTTATTAAAAGATATTATTAAAAAAACTCAAAGAGCATTTGCACGGTGGCTTTTGTATTTTTTCTGCTGGATCTTTTCTTGGGTGCCGTATTCATTCGTCCATTTGATCGCCAAGGAAGTATTAGCCATTGGTTCGCAGCTTGTTATTCGTCAACGTAAGATCGCTCGGCAGAGTCTTCGCCTTGCGTTTGGTGACGAGAAGGACCCGCAAGAAATCGATCGTATTTTTCATCAATGTTTTGAGAATTTAGGGCATGGGCTGATCGAAATAGTTTATGGGATGATGAATCCTGGGGTTGTCTCCAAGAATGTTTATTTTGAGGGGAAGGAGCATTTGGATGAAGCTCTGGCGAAAGGCAAAGGTGTTATTGCTGTAACCGCGCATTTTGGTAATTTTCCTTTAATGATGCTTTATTGCGCACGTGTTGGTTATAAAACAAGCGCGATCGTTCGGACGATGCGTGATGAGCATCTTGAAAAATTTCTTCTTAAGAAGAGATCAGAGTGCGGTTTAAGTACGATTTATGCCCTTCCTCGGAATAAATGTGTTTCAGATACTTTTAAAGCGCTGAAAGATAATAATATCGTTTTTATCCCGATGGATCAGAACTTTGGAACGGGAGCTGGTGTTTTTGTGGAGTTCTTCGGCCGTAAAGCCGCGACGGCAACAGGGCCGGTCATTTTTGCTATGCGTTCAGGAGCTTCTATCTTGCCGATGTTCATTATCCGTCAAAGTGATGGCCGGCACAAGATCGTTATTGAGAAACCGCTTGTTTTGGAAGAAAAAGAAGATATGGATAGAACACTAGTTTATAATATACAAAAGATCACAGCCTTGATCGAGCAATATGTCCGTCGCTATCCGCATGAATGGAGCTGGATGCATAGAAGATGGAAGTATAAACCGTATTCGATGCAATTTGTGCCGAATTGTTAGCTAACTTATGTTTATTTACGAAAGAAGTAGGAAGTAAAAAGTAGGAAGTAAGAAGAAAAAAAGAATGGGTTTTTCTTCCTACTTCATACTTCTTACTTTTCATCTCTTTATTTTTATCAAAAAGGAGTCGCCATGGATCAATATAAGAAATTTGTTTTGTTTTTAATCGGGACGTTTATTTTGATTCTTGGCGTTACACTGATCTTAAAGTGGTGGCCGGCAGTCGTTTTGCTTTTTCAGGGCGGCACAGGAATTATCTTGGCAATTTCAGGATTAATGATATTGTATTACCTAAAATTAAAGTGATCTTAGTTCTTTGAAAGTGTTTTGGTGCTCTTGGTGTTGTTTCAGCATTGAGTTATTATGAATAGAAAGAATATCAAACTTGTTGTTTTTGATCTGGATGGAACGCTTGTTGATGCTTATGCGGCGGTTACGGATAGTTTGAATACGGCTTTTAAAAAGTTAAAACTTCCGCAGAGCGACTATCAGACAGTTAAACGAAGCGTTGGTTGGGGAGAGCAGGCTTTAGTTAAGACTCTTGCTCCGAAAGAGTCTGTTGAAGAAGTGTTGCAGATCTATCGAGATTGCCATAAAAGGATCTTAAGGAAAAAGGTTAAAGTCTTGCCAGGTGTTAAGGATCTGCTTAGAGATCTTAAAAAAGAAGGTCTTAAGTTGTCTGTGGCGAGTAATCGGCCGACAGAATTCACGTGTTTTATTTTAAAGATCTTAAAGATCGATCTTTTTTTTGATCTTGTGTTGTGCGCCGATAAAGTTAAGCATCCAAAGCCTTTTCCGGATCTGTTGCTTGAAACGGCTAAATTTTTTCGATTAAAATCTTCACAAGTTTTATATGTTGGTGATATGATTATTGATGTTCAAACGGGTCAGCGGGCGAAGGTTAAGACCATTGCCGTTGCGACCGGATCAAATACTAAAAATGAGTTAGCATCGGTTAAGCCGTATCAATTGATCGATGATATTTTGAGAGTAAAAGACTTTATCAATTGAAATATTAACATAAAAGGAGAATCATCATGGGTAAAAGGAAACGAAGAGGTAAATTAAACTGGCGGTCTAAGAAGGCAAATCATGGCACGAAGCCTAATCGTGGTGGTTAGAAAACACGTGTATTTTCTTAAATTTTAGAGGGATCTATGAGGAGAGAAACGGGTGATCTTCAAGCGCTTTAAAATATTGCTGCTGGTGTTTTGTGCTATGGGTTTGACAGGCTGCGTATATCTTGTTGTCGGCGGGCTTGGGGCTGTGGGAGGCTACGTTGTCAGTCCCGACACAGTTGAGGGGATCACTGGGCATGATGCGGTATCTGTTTTTGAGTCGGCGGTTGATATGCTTTCTATCATGGGAACCATAAGTGAGAAGAACCAGGCTGGCGGGATGATCATTGCGAAGGTTTATAATGCGAAGGTGACCGTGAGTATTTTTTCGATGGGGGATAGAACTGTTAAGTTGACCGTTAAGGCGAGAAAAGCATTTATTCCAAAGATCTCTATTGCACAGGATGTTTTCGTAAAGATTGTTAATCAATTAAACGAGTAGGTCCTTCCTGATAGAAAATATTCATATTGAAATTGAGCACGGACGATTACGAAGATATTGACTTTTATAAAGTGCTTATATAGAATGTGCTCCAAATAATTATTGTCGAGATAGCTCAGCCCCGACGCTTGCTAGATTTTATAATGTAGTCGGGGTTCCGACTTCCAAAAAGATTTAGAGAACGTCGGAATTGGTAGCGCTAATTTTTGCCGAGATAGCTCAGTTGGTAGAGCGAAGGCCTGAAAAGCCTTGCGTCCCCAGTTCAATTCTGGGTCTCGGCACTCTTCTTCGCTCAAAAATTTTCATGTTTGAGCTTCGAAGGAGTTGCTGCGAAGCCCCAACATGAAAATATTGGGGCGTAGCAGAATTCTACTTCGCTCCAATGTTTACGCCTCGACCAAAAAGTCGGGGCTGCACGTTGGAGCTTCGTAGCAATGTTAAAAAGTTGCTGCGAAGTTCCAACACAAAGGTATTTTGGCGTAGCAGGATTCTGCTATGTGAAGAAATTAGAGACAGACTCTAATTTCTTCGGTCATTCCCGTTTGTGCGGGGAGGACAATAAAAAATGGGGTCTGTCCCTGATTTAAAAACCGGAGGATAAGATGAAAAAAAGTCTTGGTGTTATTTTGGCTGTTTTATGTTTGTCTGTTTTCTCTTTTACAAAATATGTTGCTGCGGACGAAGCTTCGCATTCAAAAGCCGCTGAAGATTTTTTATTGTTAATGAAAGTTCCTGAACAATTGGATGAATTTTATACCCAAATGATGGCCATGGAGGAAGAACAGCTCCAGTCAATGGCCCCGGCAGATAAGGCAGAGGAAGTTAATAAGACCGCCAAAGATGCGATGGAATCCATAAAGACTTCTTTATCTTGGGATAAGATCAAGAATGATTATATTGAAACATATACGAGCGCTTTTAGTGAGGCAGAATTAAACGAATTAGTTGCTTTCTATAAATCAGAAATAGGACAAAAATATATTTCTAAGATCCCTGAAGTAACGGAAAAGCTTATGACCATGAGCGAGAGACGTATTCAGGATCTTTTGCCTCAGATTCAGGAGAAGATCAATCAGGCGGCTAAGGATGCTCCTGCGCCTGTTCTTGACGCTACCCCAGTTGAAAAAGCGCTGACTCCTTAAGAAATATTTTCTGATCTCTAAAAGCTCTTTTCTTCATGCCTAAGACGATACTAAAACAAAAAGTCGCGCTTATTGTCTTTGGGATCTTTCTGACGGCTTTTCTTCTCGAGACCGTTTTGCGGATAGGAGGTTCGTGGTTTCTATATCGGCAAGACATGCGCAATGTTTCATCGCTTAATAAAGGCAGTGGATCCTATAAGGTCTTGTGTCTTGGAGAATCTACAACGGCTTTAGGAGGCGAATTTTCCTACCCCTCAATGCTCCAGCGTTTTTTTCAGAAGCATGATCCGCAATTAAAGATCAGTGTTATCAATAAAGGCATCCCTTCCATCGATACAAAAACGATCCTAGACAATTTAGAATCTCAGCTTGATCAATATAATCCTCAGGTGGTCGTTCTGATGATCGGGATCAACGATGAATATAATTATTATACTTTCGGGCAAGATGTTCAAACCCGTCGGAATTTTCTTGACGATCTTCGGATCGTTAAATTAATGAAGTATATTAAACTGCACATGGCTCACAAATTAAAAGAAGGGAATCCTTTTGTTGGTAATGAAGATCGAGATCCGTTATCGGAAAGTATTAATATGTCCCACGAGACGCTTTCGAATATCCTTAAAAATATTGAAAGTCATGTGAAGGCATTAAAAGAATTGGATTTAAAACGGGCAGCGCTTTTGTCCCGGGAGGATCTAAGAGTCAAAATTGATATGACAATAAAAAAGCTTCAAAAAGACCTTTCAACGGAATATATTGATGCTGGGCTGCTTTATAAAGAGGATGGGGATGATATAAAGGCGGAAGAATATTTTAAAAATTCCTGCGCCTTAGTTCCTGAGCAGTCGCGCGGATTTTCTGAGCTGGGCCGGATCTATCGGGATCGCGGGTTGTTCGCTTTAGCACAGAGTGCTTTTGAGCAGGCTGTTAAGAATGAGCCTCAAAAAATAATGCCGCATTTAGAATTAGCTCGTCTTTATGATGTGAATGGTCAGCGTGAAAAAACGGCAGCGATCTTCAGTAACTTCTTAACTTCAGGGCAGGATCTTTATTGGATCAATGTGGAGATCGGGGATTGGTTCGCGAAGTATCGTTTGTGGGCTCAAGCGGAAACAGCTTATTTGAAGGTCGTGAATCAGGATTATAAAAATGTTTTTGTTTTTGAAAAACTTGAGGATGTTTATCGAAAATCTGGACAAAAAGAAAAATTATCGGAGATCGGTCAGAGAAAAGGCACGGTCCTTAAAGGACGTTTTTTGCCGGGCACGCTTAAAAATTATCGTTTGATCGTTAAAAAGATATTGGATAGAAGGATCAAGGTTATTGTGATGCAGTATCCGATGCGTACGATCGAGCCTTTAAAGCGAAATCTACCTTTTAAGGATGTGATCTTTGTCGAAAATCGCGAGAATTTCTTGAATGCGCTTAAAGATTCTTCTTATACGGAATATTTTTCTGATTATTTTGCAGGGGATTTCGGGCATTGTACAGCGAAGGGAAATCGTTTGATCGTGGAACAATTGGCGGAAGTGATCTCACGCAGGATCGAGAATAATCGTTAGAGTTCTGATATTTTCCGATGAAGATATTATTTAAAACTTGTATTATTATTGTTCCGATAATTCTTTTCGGTATTTTTTTATTTTATGCTTATTCTCAAGAAGATTTACACTATAATCTTGATTTTGAGGTTCCTGTCAGTGTAAAAAATGTTGTCTTGTATCGCGAGGATGGTACAATAGGCGTCGTTATTGTAGACGGGAAACGAAGGGAATTTTCTTTTTGCTTGGAAAAGACTTTTATTAAACCTTCGGAATCGCAGTCGATCTATTTGGGGGTTGTGCATCCTTCGTTGGATGGAGCTAGGCGGATCAAAATTGGAGCTCTGGAAGAAAAAGTCCTTATGAAAGTCCTTGAAAAGTGGATGCGAAAGATTGTTTCCGAGGAAAAACAAGCAGAGTTTTTAAGAAATAAAAGCTTAGCCGGATTCTCTGACGAGGAAGTTAAAGCGTATTGGGTGTTACAGGTCTTGCGGGTTCTTTGGTATCGGTAAAAATAAATTCTTAAAATGTTTTTGTTTTCGCGCTGACGTAGCTCAGTTGGTAGAGCAGCGCATTCGTAATGCGCGGGTCGGAGGTTCAATTCCTCTCGTCAGCTTTTTTTCTAAAGATCGATATAAAAAGGTTCTTCGTCTCCTTCGTCTTCTCTTCCGGGGATTTAAACTGTTTAAAAAAGTCGTAATCTTTTGTTTTTTATGGATGATTTTCAAGTAAAATCATAGTCATGTTCAAATTATTATTTCATAAGAGAAATAGGAATTTCTTAAGGCTCTGGTTAGCCCAGCTTATTTCACAGTTCGGTGACCGGATCAATCAGTTGGCGCTTGTGGGGTTGATGACAGCGCGCGCGCCTGGTTCTGTAACGGGTCTTACGAAAGTTATTGCTTTTACTATCCTGCCGGTCTTTGTGATCCAGCCTATTGCCGGTGTTTTGGTCGATCGTTGGGATCGGCGGACAACGCTTTTTGTTTGTGATATTGCCCGCGGGATTCTTGTCCTGTCTATTCCATTCATTTTTATGCAGCAGGAAATGAACTTGCCGATCTATATTGTTGTTTTCCTTGCCTTTGGTTTCAGTCGTTTTTATATTCCGGCAAAAATGTCTATCATTCCTGATCTGGTCGAATCGCAGCATTTGTTGATGGCGAATTCTCTTGTGTCTACAACGGGGATGATCGCTTTTGTTGTGGGCTGTGTTGTGGGCGGATATATTATCGAGTGGTATGGCCCGAAGAATGGTTTTATTGTTGATGGGGCGACGTTTTTCTTTTCCGCGTTATTGCTTTTCTCGATGGATCTGCCGTCGCGGCTTAAGATCAATAGGTTTAAGATCTCGCAGGCGAAAGAGATCGTCAGAGAGGTTCGGAAATCATTTTGGATCGAAATGAGAGAGGGCTTTGAATATTTATTTAAAACAAGAAGCATTCGGTTCATTCTCTTGACCCTTTTTATCCTTTTATCTGCTGCCGGGTCGATCTATGTTGTTCTTATTGTTTTTATCCAGAATACTTTTCATAGCGTGACAAAGCATTTAGGAGTTCTTGCTGTTTTCTTGGGGGTAGGATTATTCTTAGGCGCGCTGGCTTATGGTCGGTGGGGAAAGAAGGCCGGGGCGACTAAGACGATCTTTAGTTGTCTTCTAGCCGGCGGATTGATGCTCACGGCATTTACTCTTTTAGTTCAGCAATATGCCAATATTTGGATCGCTGATGTTGTTGCCCTTTTGTTGGGATTGATCGTGGGCCCGATCTTTATTGCTTCGAATACAGTTGCTCATATGGTTAGTACCGACGAGATGCGAGGGAAAGTTTTTAGTGCCCTTGAGATTGTTATTCATTTAGCGTTCTTACTTGCGATGCTTTTTAGTTCTTGGTTGTCAAAACAGATCGACGAAATGTGGATTCTTATCGGAGTCGGCGTCATTTTTAGTGTAATCGGCATCATTGGGATGTTTAGGCTGCGTTTTATGGATGACCTTGCTTTTTCGGATAGAAAAATGGCATAATTGGAGCAAGAATAGATTATAGTGAAGCGTTAAGCGTGAAACGTGAAGCGTTAGTTGGTTTTCGCTTCACGAACGACGCTTCACGCTTCACGAAAAAAGGAAAATACATGAAATTCGCAGTCTTCGCTTCAGGAAATGGTTCAAACTTTCAAGCAATTATCGACAGTGTTAAAGCTGGTGAGATAAAGGCTGAATTAGTATTATTGTTTTCTGACAATAAAAAAGCCTTTGCGCTTGAACGTGCTCGTACGGCCGGGATCAAAACGCTTCAGTTGACCAGAAAAGATTACGCCACTCCACAAAGTTTTGAGCGGGAGATCATTATTCATTTGAAAGAAGCAGGCATTGATTTTATTGTTCTTGCCGGATACATGAAAATTCTTTCGCCATTCTTTATTAAGACATATCCGCAGAAGATCTTGAACATTCATCCATCGTTGTTGCCATCATTTAAAGGGTTGGAAGGTATTAAGGACGCTTTTACTTACGGCGCTAAAGTCACAGGTGCTACTGTTCATTTTGTTGACGAGAAAATGGATCATGGTGCTATTATCCTACAGGAAGCCATTAAAATTCAAGATGACGATACTCTTGAAACTCTCACCGAAAAGATCCACAAGCTTGAGCATCGGATCTATCCAAAGGCGATCGCCCTTTTTGTTGAAGGACGATTGAAAATAAAGGGAAGAAAAGTTTTGATCGCTGATTAGTTAAATTTGATCGTAATGAATTTTCCCTGCGGCGTGTCTTTGAAGATCTTCTCGATCTCGGCTGGAGTTAATGTCACGATCTTTTCATTAGCTAAGTCTTTAAGTTCTAATCCTTGATAATCCTTAAATTGATAAGCATCAAAAGTCTCCGCCGCGATCTGTGAAAGTTCTTTGACGGTATCCGCCGACGGAGGGAAGGAGCTTCGCATGTATTTGAAATTGATGCGATTGGTGATCTGTTTAGCGAGAAATTCCGGCAAAACGATCGTTTTGAATTCTATATGTTCGCCTTTTGTATCGTTGATGATGGTTTGTGAGCCCTTAACATCGACGACGTAGCGCTTGGTGAACTCTTCTTGCGTTAGATCCGCTAAGATGGCCATGGCTCGTTTTAGGTCTTGAAAATAGATGGTACATTCGATCTCAATGCCCTTGTTAATGTCCGCGATAATAAGAACAACAAATTCCGGTGTTTTTTCTTTTTCGGTGTTCTCAACATCAAAATAACTTCGTCCGATCACGGATAGAATATTGCTTTGTCTTTTCTGATATTCGTCAGTATAGGTGGATGTGTATCCGTAATCTTTTGAGTAAGTCTTTTCATTGGCGATATCGTATTCGACAAAGAATGTTTTGTCTTTGAAATTGGTATCCGCATATTTGACGCTCACGGATTCTTTGGCCTTATTGGATTGTTTTGGACCGTCGTCAGAAGCCTTGATATCGACGATCGGTTCTTTCATCGCGTGATAGATCCACAACGTGTTATCAACGCGATTGGTGATGACATCATAATTGTTCTCTTCTTTGAGCGTTTTGATAAATTTCTTATCAGCCTCGGAGGAAGTTAAAATATGAGGATGAGATCTTGAGCAGCCAAGGATGACGGCTAATGTAATATAAAAGAGATATTTCTTTAGAACGATAGATGAGTTTTTCATTTAAGATGTTAATGTTTTTCGCCCGGAAATGGGTTTGAGATTGAATTTGTTAAAGATCGCTTCGATCTCGTCATATTCTAATTCGCCTTTTTTGATCAATTCTTGCGCAAAATAATCAAGAAGATCTTTGTTATTGTTGAGGATATCACTGGCTTCTTTGAGGCAGGATTGGAGTATCGCTTGAACATCGTCATCAAGCTTTTCTTTTGTTTTATCGGAAATATAAGCTCCGCCGTCCTTATAAACGAGTTGATCAATGTTTCCTAAGAAGTGAGATCTTCCCATGCCCCATTTCCAAACCATGTCATAGGCGACATCCATTGCGGATTGAAAATCACCGCTCACACCGCTGCCGGTTGTGCCGTACTTGATCTGTTCGGCGGCATAGGCGGCCAAAGAGACTTTAATGGAAGCTAGATAAGCATCTCGGTTGTGAATGTATATTTCTTCTTTTGGGCGAGGCGCGACAAATCCAAGCGCTCCTTTGTGCGGAATGATCGTGGCTTTGATGACATCATCCGTCGGATGAAGGAGATATCCGATGATCGCATGTCCCGCTTCGTGATACGCGACCCATTCTTTGTCCTTTTCATTTAAGATCAAGTTTGATTTTGCACCAAAGATCACACGGTCATAGGCGACCGAAAGATCTTTAAAATTAAGGATTTCTCGACTTTCCCGCATCGCGATCAGTCCGGCTTCTCGGACCATGTTTTCAATTTCCGAAGGGGAAAAATGAAGTGTTTTACGTGCGAGAATATCGGCTCTTACAGATGAGTCAGTTTTGACATTCGTTAAGTAAAATTGAAAGATTCGTTCTCGTTCTTTAAGATTTGGTCGAGTAACATAGATCTTGCGGTCAAATCGTCCGGCACGCATGATCGCTGGATCGAGATCACTTTCGGAGACGTTTGTAGCCGCGATCACAACAATGTTATTCTCAAGTTGGCGCAATCCATCCATTTCAGTTAAGAATTGATTGATGGTCGCGTTATGGC